>NZ_JBIAXT010000023.1:0-151406 GCF_042896945.1 Streptomyces sp. NPDC001222 | reverse complement strand
CGGGTGTGCCGGTGGACTGGGCCGGTTTCTTCGCCGGCACCGGAGCACGCCGGATCGACCTGCCCACCTACGCCTTCGACCACCAGCACTACTGGCAGTCCGCCCGGCAGTCCATCGACCGCCCGGCGACCGGACACCCGCTGCTCACCTCGGTCGTCGAGGATCCGGACACCGGCCGGGTCACGCTCACCGGCCGGCTGACCGGGGCCCGCGTCCCCACGACGGTCTGGGTGGAGGCGGCCCTGCGCGCCGCCGACGAGGTCGACTGCACCACCGTGGACACCCTCGCCGTCGACGCCACCCTCACTCCGCCACCGCGCGGCGGCGTCGAACTGCAGGTCACGGTCGACGCGCCCGGCACCGACGGCCGTCGCGACCTACGGATCCACGCGCGCCCCGGAAACGAAGGCGCCTGGACGCGGTACGCCCACGGCCGCCTCAGCCCTGCACCCGCCGTACCACCCCCGGACATCGCTGCGGGGACCACCGAACTCACCGTGGGCGGCGACGAGTCCGACCGCTACATCCTCCACCCCGAGCTGCTGTCCGCCGCGGTCGGCGACCGGCCCGTGCTCGACTGGCGGGGAGTGCGTGTCTACGCCGCAGGGGCCCGTGCGGTACGCCTGGCGTCCGCCCCGCACGGCGGCCCCGAGCTACTGCTCACCGACCCGTCCGGGCGAGTGATCGCCGCCGCGGACGAGATCACCTACGGCACCCCGCCCCCGGCGTTGCGCACCGACGACCTGTACCGGGTCGACTGGACACCGATGGTCCTGCCCGCCGGCGACGCACCCGTCCCGCCCGTCGAGCGCGTCAGCTCGGCTGACCAACTGCACCACGTTCTCGACGTCGCCCAACGCACCCTCGCCGAGGGGCCCTCCGACACGCCGTTGGTCGTGCTGACCCGGGGCGCGGTCGCGCTGGACGGGGAGACCCCTTCGGACACGGCGACCGTCTGGGGCCTGCTGCGCTCGGCCCAGTCCGAGCACCCGGGCCGGTTCGTGCTCGTGGATGCCGAGACGGATTCCGATGCCGACGTCCGCCCAGAGCTGCTGGCCGCCGTCGCCGCCTCCGGCGCCCCCCAACTGCTGCTGCGCGGTGACCGGATCCTCGTGCCGAGGCTCGCCCCGCTCCAGGCGCCCACGGGAACCCGGGGATGGCCCACCGACGGCACCGTACTGATCACCGGCGGCACCGGCGCGCTCGGCGCCGCCGTGGCCCGGCATCTGGCCGCCCACCACCAGCTGCGGCACCTCGTGCTGACCAGCCGCAGCGGCTCCCGCGCCGAGGGCGCGGCACGCCTCGTCGAGGACCTGGCCCGGATGGGCGCCCACGCCACCGTGGAAGCCTGCGATGTCGGCGACCGCGCGGCCCTCGCCGCACTGCTGGACGGCATCCCCGCCGACCGGCCGCTGCGCGCGGTGGTGCACGCCGCGGGCGTGCTCGACGACGGCGCGTTCACCACGCTCACCCCGCGACGCCTCGACGCGGTGCTGCGCCCCAAGGCCGACGCCGCCCGGTATCTGCACGAGCTGACCCGAGAGCGCGAGCTCGCCGCGTTCGTCCTCTTCTCGTCCGTCGCGGGCGTCATCGGCGGCCCGGGGCAGGCCAACTACGCCGCCGCCAACACCGCCCTCGACGCTCTGGCCCAGCAGCGCGCCGCCGAGGGGCTGCCCGCCGTCTCGGTGGCCTGGGGGCCGTGGGAGCTGGACGACGGGGGCATGTCCGCCGGGGTGGATCTGCGCCGGGTCGCCCGGGAGGGCTTCGGTGCGATCTCCGCCGAGCGCGGCATGGCGATGCTCGACGCCGCCGTCGCCGTCGGCGTTCCGCTTCTCGTCGGCTGCCCGATCGACCTGGACACGGTACGGCGGCAGTCACCGGTCCCGCCCCTGCTGCGCGGGCTGGCCCGCCGAGGCGCCCGGCGTCCGGCCGCCTCCGTCGACCCGGTGGGGCTCGCCGACGAACTGGCCGAGCTGCCCGGCGTCGACCGCCGCGCCCGGATCCTCGACCTCGTCCGGGCCCGGGTCGCCGACCTCCTGGGTCTGAGCGACGCGGCCGACGTGGACGCGGACACGCCCTTCACCGAGTTGGGCTTCGACTCGCTCAGCTCCGTCGAACTGCGCAACCAGCTCGACGCCGTGTCCGGACTGCGGCTGCCGCCCACCCTGGTCTTCGACCATCCGACCCCTCGGTCCGTCGCGGACCGGCTGCTGCGCGACCTCTTCTCCGACACACCGGCCGACGACGACTCCGACAGTGGCGACCTCGCCGCCGACGTCAGCCTCGCCGACGACATCCGGCCCGCCGCGACGACCGTCGAGGTCGCGGCCGACCCCGGCGAGGTCCTCCTGACCGGCGCGACCGGCTTCATCGGCGCGTTCCTGCTGCGCGACCTGATGCGCACCTCGCACGCGGTGGTGCGCTGCCTGGTCCGGGGCGCCGACCGTGACGACGCCCTGCGCCGCCTGACGGAGAACATGCGGTGGTACGGGTTGGAGGACGACATCGACATGGGCCGCCTGGACGTGGTCGTCGGTGACCTCGCCCGGCCCCGACTCGGCCTGACCGCCGACGCGTTCGACGCCCTGGCCCGCTCGGTCGACCTGGTCGTCCACGCGGGAGCACAGGTCAACTGGCTCCAGCCGTATGCCGCGTTGAAGGCCGGCAACGTCGACGGCACCGCCGAACTGCTGCGGCTGGCCGCCCGCCACCGCAGCGTCCCGATGCACCACATCTCGACCACCGGCGTCTTCGCCCGGCCGGTCATCCCCGGTGTGCCGCTGCGCCCCGACGACCCAACCGGGCCGCCCGAGGCGTTGCGGACCGGCTACACACAGAGCAAGTGGGTGGCCGAGCAACTCGTCGGTCTGGCCCGTGAGCGTGGCCTGCCGGTCACGGTCCACCGGGTCGACCTGGTCTCCGGCGACCAGGAGCGCGGAGCCTGCCAGACCCGGGACTTCGTATGGCTCAGCGTCAAGGGGATGCTGCAGGCCCGCGCCGTCCCGGCGGGCCTGGGCGGCAGCTTTCAGCTCGTGCCGGTGGACTACGTCAGTGCCGCCGTGCTCGCGCTCACCCGCTGCCGGGACGCGGTGGGCCGTACCTTCCACATGTCCGGACGGACATCGGTGAGCTTCGCCGACATCGCGGCGCACCTACGGTCGTTCGGCCACGAGCTGACCGAGATGGACCCCGCCGACTGGCGCGACCGGGTCACCGCCGACCGCGACAACGCGCTGCTGCCGCTGCTGGAGTCGTTCGAAGCGGTCTCCGGTGCCGGCGCCACCGACGTGTATCTGGCGATGGACAGTTCCTCCACCGACGTGGCGCTGGCGGACACCGGCATCAAGTGCCCGGAACCAACCCGGGAGCTGTTCCGCACGTACGACCAATTCTTCACTCGAACGGGCTATTTCCCGCAGTAGGAAGGACCGACATGCTCACACCCACCCACCGGCGGGCCGGCCTTCGTGAGGTGCCCCTGGACGGGCACCGGCTCTCCGTCGAGGACATCGTCACCGTCGCCCGCCACCCCGGGACGCGTGTCGTCACCCTGGCCGCGGACGTGGCCCGGCGGATCGCCGAGTCCAACGCGATGAAGCACTCCCTGATCGACTCCGGCGTCCCGATCTACGGTGTCACCTCCGGATTCGGGGACAGCAGCGCCCGGCAGATATCGAAGCGCAAGGTCGACAGTCTGCAGGACAACCTGATCCGCTTCCTCTCCACGGGAGTCGGCCCGCCGGCCGACGCCGACGTCGTCCGGGCCACCATGACGATCCGCGCCAACTGCCTCGCCCGCGGCGTCTCCGGCGTACGGCCCGAGCTGGTCTCCGCATTGATCGACCTGCTCAACGCGGACATCCTGCCGCAGATCCCGGAGCGCGGCTCGGTCGGCGCCAGCGGCGACCTGGTGCCCCTGAGTTACCTCGCCGCCGCGCTCACCGGACGCGGCACGGTGACCCACCGCGGGACGGACAAGCCCGCCGACCGCGCCCTCGAAGACTGCGGCCTGACCCCGCTGACCCTGGAGGCCAAGGAGGGACTGGCCCTGGTCAACGGCACCTCGTTCATGTCCGGCTTCGCCGTCCTGGCCCTGCACGACGCCCGGGAACTGACCTTCGCCGCCGACCTGTGCACCGCGCTGACCAGTCAGGTGCTGCTCGGCAACGCGTCGCACTTCGCCCCGTTCCTCTTCGAGGCGAAGCCGCACGACGGCATGGTGGACAGCGCCGCGACCATCCGGGCGATCCTCACCGGCGACATCGCCGCCGACTCGGGCATCCGCCGGCCCGACGCCGACTTCGCCGAACTGGAACGCCCCATCCAGGACCACTACTCGATACGCTGCGCCCCACACGTCACCGGCGTTCTGCGCGACACCGCCGACTGGGCCTACCGGTGGCTGGCCGTCGAGGTCAACTCCGCCAACGACAATCCCCTGTTCGACGTGACCGACGGCGCGGTGCGCAACGGCGGCAACTTCTACGGCGGTCATGTGGCACAGGCGATGGACGCCGTCAAGACGGCGGTCGCCAGCGTCGGCGACCTGCTGGACCGTCAGCTGGAGCTGGTCGTCGACGAGAAGTTCAACAACGGCCTGACTCCGAACCTGATCCCTATGCTGGGACCCGACGACTTCGAAGCCGGACTGTTCCACGGCTTCAAGGGCATGCAGATCACAGCCTCGTCGCTGGCCGCCGAGGCGCTGAAGTGGACCATGCCGGCAGCGTCGTTCTCCCGCTCCACCGAGGCGCACAACCAGGACAAGGTGAGCATGGGTACGATCGCGGCCCGCGACGCCCGTTCGGTGGTGGAACTCGTCCAGCGCATCGCGGCCATCCATCTGATCGCCCTGTGCCAGGCGGCGGACCTGCGCGGCCTCGAACACCTCAGCCCTCCCACCCGCGCGGCCTACGACGCGGTCCGCGGTGTCTGCGCGTTCCTGGATCGTGACCGGCCGCTGGACGCCGACATCGAGCGCGTGGTCACGCTGATCCGCTCCGGCGATCTGCGCGGCGTGGTTGAACTCGAGACGCAGGACACCGTGTCCGGCGAGACGATCCGGTGAGCACGGACGTGTCGGCCCTCGCCGAGGTGACCTGCGAGGAGCGCGCGGACGGCACCCGTGTGCTGCGCGTAGGCCAGGAACTGCCGGAGCATCCGCCGACGCTCGCGCACATGCTGCGCCACTGGGCCGCCGAGTGCCCGGAGCGGACGCTGGCGGCCGAGCGGGACGGGGACGGCTGGCGGACGCTGACGTACGGGGCCGCGGCGGAGGCCGCGGCCGCGCTGGGCCAGGCGTACCTGGACCGCGGGTGCGGCCGGCAGCGTCCGGTGCTCCTGCTGTCCGGCAACTCCCTCGACCATCTGCTGCTCACTCTCGCCGGCTATCTCACCGGCGTCCCCGTCGTCCCGGTCAGCATCGCCTACTCCTTACGCAGCACCGACCACGCACGCGTGCGTGCCATCGCCGCTCTGGTCCGGCCGGGACTCGTGTACGCCGACGACGGCGACCGCTTCCGGGCCGCCCTGGACGCGGCGGCAGCCGTCGCCGGCACGTCCCCGGAGACGGTGGTCTCACGGCGGCCCCGTACGGGGGACACGACGATGGACACGCTACGGCGCACCGTCGTCACCGGCGCCGTGCGGCGGACCTACGAGTCCCTGACACCGGACGTGGTGGCGAAGATCCTCTTCACATCAGGCTCGACCGGCGCCCCCAAGGGAGTGCTCAACACCCACCGGATGCTCTGCGCCAATCAGCAGATGCTCCGGCAGATCTGGCCCTTCCTGGAAGACGAACCGCCCGTGCTCACCGACTGGTTGCCATGGAGCCACACCTTCGGCGGCAACCACAACCTGCACCTGGCGCTGTGCAACGGCGGCAGTCTGTACATCGACGACGGGGCACCGTTGCCCGACGCGTTCGAGCGCACCGTGGACGCGCTGCGCCGGCTGCCGCCCACCGTCGTCGTCAACGTACCGGCCGGTTACGGCCTGCTCGTCCAGCGGCTGGAGAGCGATCCCGAGCTCGCCCGGCAGATTCTGGCACGCGCGAGGATCCTCCTCTACGCGGGCGCCGACCTGCCGGACGCGCTACGGAAGCGGCTGCGTGCCGTCGCCCGCTCGGCGACCGGGCGCGACATCGAGGTCGTGTCGTCCTGGGGCGCGACCGAGACGGGGCCCGCGGCGACATCCACCTACGGAGGCGTGCGCGAGGGGATCGGCATCCCGCTGCCGGGCGTCGAGCTGAAGCTCGCCCCGGTCGGTGACCGCACCGAGATCCGGGTGCGCAGCGCCTCGGTCACCCCCGGATACCTCGGCATGGACGTCCCCGGCGCTCTCGACGAGGAGGGCTTCTACCGCAGCGGCGACGCGGTACGGCTGCTCGACCCGGGAGGCGACCCCCGTCTCGGGCTCGCCTTCGACGGCCGGATCGCCGAGGACTTCAAGCTCGCCAGCGGCACCTGGGTGGTCGTGGGCCGCCTGCGGAGCGCGCTGCTGTCGGCCGCCGGGGTGCTCGCCGACGTCGTGCTGGTCGGCGGCGACCGGTCGCACATCGCGGCGATCGGCTGGCCGGCGCTGGCCCCGGCCAACGAACTGCTCGGCACACGGGCCACCCAGGCCTCCGAACTGCTCGGCCACGACGGACTGCGCCGACACCTCGCCGGGGTCCTGACCAGGCTCAACGCGGGCGCCGGGGCCGCGTCGCGCGTCGAACGGCTTGCGCTGGTGGCCGAGCCGCCGAGCATCGACGACGGCGAGATCACCGACAAGGGGTATCTCAACCACCGTGTGGTGACCGATCGGCGCAAGGAGGTCGTCGATCTGCTCTACGCCGACGACCCGGACCCCGCACTCGTGATCAGCGCACGCCGGTGCCCCGGCAGCTGACGTCGGCGCGACGGGCCGACGTTGCCTGCCGGGGCACCGGCACAGGAGCTCAGCCGACGAGCGTCTGCCGCAGCGCGGCCAGTCCGTCGGTGTAGATGCCGTGGAAGAGGCTGACGGCCTCCTCGTCGGTCACTCCGACGGGGGTGAACGTCCCTGTCCACTCCACGCGCGCGCTCTGCCCGCCGGGCACCTCGTGCACGCTCAGGGTGGACAGGTAGCCGGTGATGGGGAAGGGAGCCTCGACGATCGAGTAACTGTAGGTGCGGGCCTTGTTGTCGAAGGCCTCCAGCCGTTCGACGATGACGCCGCCGTCCTCGTTCTTCAGTCTGCGTACGCGGCCGCCCTCGCGCAGCTCGCTGCCGGGGATGAACGGCAGCCAGTCGGGCAGCGCGCCGAATCCGCCGATCAGCTGCCAGACACGGTCGGCGGTGACGGGGATCTCCAGGGATACGGTGGTCGTGGCCATGGGTTTCTCCAGGGAGTGCGCCGGCGGGGGTCGGCCGGCGGGGTCGAAGCGGGGGAGTGCGGGGCCAGGGCTCAGACGGTGGGCACCGGGGCGTCGGGAGAGATCAGCTTCTCCTCGCGAAGCGCGGTCCAGAAAGCGGCCGGGACGGTCTCGTCGAGTGCGGCGACGTCCTCGGCGATGCGGCTCGGCCGGGTGGCGCCGGGGATGGCCGCCACCGTGGCGGGGTGGGCCAGGGAGAACTGCAGAGCGGCCGCCTTGATGCCGATCCCGTGCTGCTGCGCGAGCGCCTTGATCCGCTCCACCTTCGCGACGATGTCGGCGGGCGCCTTCTGGTACTCGAAGTGGGTGCCGCCGGCGAGAACGCCGGAGCTGTACGGGCCGCCGACGACGATGTCGACGTTCTGCGCGGCCGCGGCGGGCAGCAGGCGCTGCAGTGCCCGGCCGTGGTCCAGCAGGGTGTAGCGGCCGGCGAGCAGGAAGGCGTCGGGGCGGGGTTCCTCCAGGTCCAGGGTCAGCTCCAGCGGCTCGACCCGGTTGACGCCCAGCCCCCAGGCCTTGATCACGCCTTCGTCCCGCAGCCGGTCCAGAACGCGGAAGGCTCCGGTGCGGGCCGACTCGTACTCGGCCAGCCACTGGTCGCCGTGGAAGTCCTGGGCCACATCGTGCACCCACACGATGTCGAGCCGGTCGGTCCTGAGCCGCTTGAGGCTGTCCTCGACGGAGCGCAGCGTGGCGTCGGCCGAGTAGTCGTTGACGATCTTGTTGGGGCGCCCGTGTTCGAAGAGGCCGCCCTTCTCGCCCAGGTCGCGGGCCGCGGGGTCCTCGACCTCGTCGAGGATGATGCGGCCGACCTTGGTGCTCAGTACGTAGGCGTCACGGGGGTGGCCGGACAGGGCCTCGCCGAGCCGGATCTCCGACAGGCCCGCGCCGTAGAACGGCGCGGTGTCGAAGTAGCGGATGCCGTGCTGCCAGGCCGCCTCCACGGTGGCCGCGGCCTCGTCGTCCGGGATGGCCCGGAACATGTTGCCCAGCGGGGCGGTGCCGAAGCCGAGTCGTCCGGGAAGGAGGGTGGTGATGCTCATGGAGATGTCCTCGCAGTGATCGGGTGGCGGTGCGCCGGTGCCGCGCTGAACGCGTTTCGGCGGGCCGCCGGCTGTGCGTACTCCACGCTAGGATCGAGACATCAGACTGTCCAAGACACACTTGGACTGAGTTCAGTCTCCCGAGGTCTCACATGCTCGATCTGCGCCAGCTCCGCTACTTCGTCGCCGTGGCCGAAGCGGAACACGTCGGCCGAGCGGCGGAGGCCCTGCACATCTCCCAGTCTCCGCTCAGCCGGCAGATCGCTCAGCTGGAGCAGAAGCTGGGCCTCGCCCTCTTCGAGCGCAGCCAGCAGCGCCTCCGGCTCACGGCGGACGGCCGCGTGTTCCTCACCGAGGCGAAGGCGCTGCTGCGGCACGCGGACCGGCTGGAGAACCTGGGCCGCCGCCTGGGCCGCGGCGAGGAGGGCGGACTGTGCATCGGGTACGCCGCCCACGCCATGCACACCGGCATCCTGCCCAATGCCCTGCGGGTACTGAACCAGCGAAACCCCGGCATCCATGTCGCGCTGTACAGCCTGACCCCCGCCGAGCAGTTCGAAGGGCTGCGGCAGCGCAGTCTCGACATCGCCCTGGTCCACGAGCCTCCCGCAGAGGACGACCCGGACCTCATCTCCGCGCCGCTGCTGGACGACCCGCTGCTGCTCGTGCTGCCCGCGGACCACCCGCTGGCCGGCCGCAAGGAGCTCGCTCCCGCCGATCTGGACGGGCTGCCGTGGGTCGCGGTGGAGAACTCCGAGGATCCCGCCTGGCGGGATGCCTTCATCGCCTCCTGTACGGCATCGGGCTTCGCCCCTGATGTCCGCTTCGAAGCGGCCGAGCCGCTGACCGCACTCGGCCTCGTCGCCTCGGGTCTGGGCCTGGCCCTGATCCAGAAGAGCATGCTGCGGGGCGCCACCGAGGGCGTCGCCGTACGTGAACTGCCCTGGCACCACGCCTGCGTACGGCTCTTCGCCGCCTGGCACCGCATCGATCTGCGCTCGGTGGTGGCGGCCTTCCGCTCGCTGGTGCTGGGCGGCGGCGCGACGGACTGAGTCCGCGCACGCCGGGCGGGGTCAGGATGCTGAACACCCGCCCGTGAGCGGTCCGATGGCCAGTTCCAGGAAGTGAGCGTCCCTCGCGCGTGGGGCGCCGCCCTTGCTTCACCTCTTGACGTGCCTGGTTCAGACCTTTAGGTTCTCAGGTCACCAGCGATCCAAGAATGCATTCATTGTTCAGCCTGTTGAACTCGACTCTCGCGGCTCCCCTCACCGTCATCGCCCGCGAAAGGCTGGAAATCGCCATGACCGAGCCCCGCTTCAGCGTCGTGAGACACTCCGCCGACGCCCGTGAAGTGCTGAGGCTGTTCATACTCCTGGCCGGGCTGGACCAGCAGTGGCAGCCCGTCCAGGAGAGCGCCGGTCGCTACCACTTCGTCGCCCGCCACAGCGGCCAGTGCCTCAGCGCCGCGGCCACCCCCGACAACGGCATCCAGCTGACCCGACGCGGCTGCGACGGGTCCGGCGCCCAGACCTTCCAGCGCACCACGCGGTAACCCCCACTCCGCCCTCTCCCCACCGGAGGCCCCCACATGACGCATAGCAGGCTCCTCGCGACCGTGACCGTCGCGACTGTCGTGGGCACACTTGCCGCCCTCGGCACCGGCAGCGCGAACGCCGCGAACCCGAAGGTCGCACCCGGCGGCAACTTCGACCTGTCGATATGGCAGCTCCAGGAGCCGGTCGGCTCCCCCGGGTCCCCGACCACGATCCCGTCGTCCCGGCTCCAGGGGCCCAACGGCTACCAGGACTCGTACTTCTACACCGACACCCGCGACGGGGCCATGACCTTCTGGGCGCCCGAGAAAGGCGTCACCACGCCCAACTCCAACTACGCCCGCTCCGAACTCCGGGAGATGAACCGCGACGGCAGCGCCGCGAACTGGTCGCTCAGCGGCACCCACCGCCTGAACGCGACCCTGCGCGTGGTGTCCGTGACGTCCAACGTGTGCGTGGGGCAGATCCACCTCGGCACCGGGGGATCGTCCACCAAGCCGCTGCTGGAGCTGTACTACCACGCGGGCGGTGACATCGTCCTCGGCACCGAGAACTCACCGTCCGGCGGCCAGACCCTGCACACGGTGGGACATGTGTCGATCGGGAAGACCTGGAGCTACACCATCGGTGTGTCCGGGGGCAACACCATCGACCTGACCGTCAACGGCAGCACCACCCACTACTCCATCCCCTCGTCCTTCAAGCCGTACAAGCAGTATTTCAAGGCGGGCTCCTACAACCAGTCGTCGTCGGACAGCACCACCAACGGGGCCCGGGTCGCGTTCTACGGGCTGACCGTCTCCCACAGCTGATCCGCCACGCATGCACCGGCAGCAGGGTCCGCTCACCTGGCGCGGCGGACCCTGCTGCCGGTCCCGGCGCCTCGTAGGCCCCACCCGAGTCACGGAGTGGGCGGCCATGCCTCCGGCACCGCACAGGACGTCGAGGACACCATGGCGTTCAGCGCCCTGTACGGGGCAGGGCGCTGAACGAGACCGTACCGCTGGACGAGGCCGACGAGGCGTTCCGCAAGATGCTGTCCGGCGCCGCCCATTTCCGTATGGTCCTCACCTCCTGATACCCACGTGCAGGTCGCGTACGACCCGAGGGTGCAGGGGGTGCGGGGCTCGGCCGGAGTCAGGCGGGGGGAGCGGAGTCCGGCGATACGTACCGTTCGAGTTCACCTGCGACATGGCTGAGCAGCTCGTCGGAGAGGGCGGGGTCGGCCACGGCCCGGGACATGAGCAGGGCGCCGACCAGCGCGCTCAGGATGAGCATGGCCTCGGCCCGGGCCTCCTCAAAGGTGCCGTCCGGGCCGGCGATCAGGTCCAGATAGGTGCGGACCTGCTTCTCATAGGCCTCCTTGAACCGCTGGTCGCCGCGCCCCGCGGCGGCGCCGAGGGTGACGAGGGCGCATCCGGTGGCCGGAGCGTCGCGGTGCTGCTTGCTCAGATAGGAGTCGACGAGTCCGCGGCGGGGCTCCCGCGCGTTCTTCCGGGCGGCCCGCCGCATCTTCGCCGACCCTTCGGCCAGGGCCAGAGCGACGGCCTGGCCGATCAGATCGTCACGAGAGGCGAAGTGCCTGTAGAAGCCGCCGTGGGTCAGACCCGCCTCCTTCATGAGCTCCGCGACGCCGGGGCGGGTGACGCCCTCGGCGCGGACTCTGCGGGCCGCCATGCGGAGCACTCGCTCGCGGGACGCCGCCTTCTCCGTCTGCGAGTGCCCCATGTCGCTCTTCCCTCCGGGAGTGGCTCCTGTACCGGATCGCTGGATCTGGATGATGCTCATCATACACATTGCGCGAAACGAGCAATGTGAGCCGGGCGTCTTTGACTTTCAGGATGACGAGCGCAATCCTCAGATCAGGATGTTGTCAGTCATCCAGATCTGAGGAGAATCATGTCCGAGACCTACGACCTCCGCCGTACGGCGGTCCTGCTGGTCGACCCCTACAACGACTTTCTCTCCGAGGGCGGCAAGATCTGGCCGCGGGTGGAGCCCGTGGCCCAGGAGGTCCGTCTGCTCGACAATCTGCGCTCCGTGGTCGGCTCCGCCCGCGAGGTCGGCGCCCGTGTGGTGTTCGTCCCGCACCGCCGCTGGGAGCCGGGGGACTACGAGACGTGGGACCACCCCAACCCGACCCAGCGCAGCATCATGGAGCGGCACAGCTTCGCCCGAGGCACCTGGGGTGGGGAGTTCCACCCCGACTTCCAGCCTCAGCCGGGCGAGGTGGTCGCCCATGAGCACTGGGCGCAGAGCGGGTTCGCCAACACCGACCTGGACCTCCAGCTCAAGCAGCACGGCATCTCCCATGTGGTGATGATCGGCCTCCTGGCGAACACCTGCATCGAGTCCACCGCTCGATTCGCCATGGAGCTCGGCTATCACGTGACACTGGTCCGCGACGCCACGGCGGCCTTCCAGCCCGAGATGATGCACGCAGCACATGAGTTGAACGGCCCGACCTTCGCCCATGCCATCGTGACCACGGCGGACCTCGTCGCCGCCTTCCGGGGAGGTGTGGCATAACCGTGGGAGGTGGGGTGTGACGCTCGCCGTGGGAACCGGGAGCCGGGAGCCGGGAGCCGGGAGCCGGGAGCCGGTGACGAGCTGGACTTCACGGGCGAGGACGTAGAGTCGATCGCGCAGACCGTCGTGGAAATGGCCACGTTTCCCGGTGGTTTGCCCAATGGCATGCTCCGGTCAAATCTGCCACGCTGCCGGTAGCCGTCGCCCCGGCCCCACGAGGAGGCGGCAGGAAGCTCACTCAGCGATCGCGCGAGCGATACGCAGCCCCGGCCGCCCATCGGCGCACCCAAGCCGACGGGCGGTCACCGAGCGAGCCGGAACCCCGGCCGGCGCAAAGGAGTTTCATGTGAGACCCACCCCCCACAAGGCCCTCGCGACGAGCGCACTCGCCGTCGCCGCGATGGCCGCCGTCCTGCTTCCCGTGGCCCCCGCGGCGGCCACTGCGTCCACGGCCCCCGCGGCGGCCACTGCGTCCACGGCCCCCGCGGCCGCCGCCTGCACCCCGTCCCAGGTGATCACCAACGGCGGGTTCGAGAGCGGGACTTCGTCCTGGACCCAGTCGAAGACCGGAGTCATCACCGACCGGGCAGGTCAGACGGCCCATGGCGGCACCTCTTTCGCCTGGCTGGACGGTGTGGGCAGCACCCACACCGACAGCCTCACGCAGAGCGTGACCATCCCGTCCGGATGCAGCACCGCCACCCTCAGCTTCTGGTTGCACGTCGACACGGCCGAGACGACCTCGTCCACCGCGTACGACAAGCTGACGGCGAAGATCGGCAGCACGACCCTCGCGACGTACTCGAACCTCGACAGGAACACCGGGTACGTGCAGAAGTCGTTCGACGTGTCGGCGTTCGCGGGGCAGACCGTGTCCGTCGCCTTCACCGGCACCGAGGACTCCAGCCTCCAGACGAGCTTCGTCGTCGACGACGTCAGCCTCGACACCTCCGGCGGCACGGCCCCACCCGCGGACTCCACCCGCACCCCGGCCGCACCCTCGTACACCGTGAGCCTCAGCAGCAACAGCTCCGGCACGGTCTGGACGGGCCATGAGAGCGCCACCTTCACCAACGCGTCCGCCACTGCGCTCAGCGAGGTGTATCTGAGGCTGTGGGACAACTACCACGGCACCTGCTCCGCCCTGCCCATCACCGTCGGCAATGTCACCGGCGGCACCGCGGGCGCCCTGTCCGTCGCCTGCACCGCCCTCAAGATCGACCTCCCGACGCCCCTCGCCCAGGGCCAGAGCGCCACGATCGGCTTCGACCTGGGCATCACCGTGCCCAGCGGCGCCGACCGGTTCGGCCACGACGGGGCCTTCAACTTCATCGGCAACGCCCTGCCGGTGCTCGCGGTCAAGGACGGGGCGGGCTGGCACCTGGACCCGTACACCAACAACGGCGAGTCGTTCTACTCCCTGGCCGCCGACTTCAAGGTGACCCTCGACCACCCGACCACCCTGCTCGTACCGGCCACCGGCTCCTCGGTCGACACTCCCGGCTCCAGCGGACGCACGATCACCACCGCCACCGCCTCCAAGGTCCGCGACTTCGCCTGGGCGGCAGGCCCCTTCAGCAAGATCTCCGGCACCTCGCCCGCCGGCACACCCGTCAACGTCTACTCCGTCTCAGGCATCAGTTCGTCCGACGCCCAGTCGATGCTCAGCACCGCCAAGAGCGCTGTCGACACCCATGCGTCGCGGTTCGGTGCCTACCCCTACGGCGAGTTGGACGCCGTGATCGACAACAACTTCTGGTTCGGCGGCATGGAGTACCCCGGGTTCGTCCTCGACCTGGTCAGCACCACGGCGCTCACCCATGAGATCGGTCACCAGTGGTGGTACGGCATCGTCGGCGACGACGAGTACAACAGCCCGTGGCTCGACGAGGCGTTCACCGACTACGCCACCGACCTGGCACAGAACAAGACCGGCACCAACTGCTGGAACAATGTGTCCTGGGCCTCGTCGGCGGAGAAGATCACCAACTCGATGGCCTACTGGGACGCCCACTCCTCCCGGTACTCCACCGTCGTCTACGGCTACGGCAAGTGCGCCCTGCACGACCTGCGGCGCGTCCTCGGCGACAGCGCCATGACGCAGCTGCTGAGGAGCTATGCGGCGGCTCACTGGTACGGCGTCTCGACCACGGCCGAGTTCAAGGCAGCCGCCCAGGCAGCCACGACCACGGACCTGACCTCGTTCTGGACCCAGCACCGCATCGAAGGCTGAGTACGGCATCGGTTCGCCGCGGCGGGCTCCTTGCGGAGCCGTCCGCGGCGAACCCCGGGTCGCCGTCCGCTTCCGGCGGCGGCCCGGCTCAGCTCCTGCCGTCGGAGCGGCGGCTCAGGAACGGTCCGCCGAGAACGTCGTGCAGTTCGGGCCGTAGATCCGGCCGTCCAGGTGGTTCGGAGTGGACGTGTCGTAGGTGCCCTGGAGGTCGACCGCCAGATAGCCCGGCGGCTGGTTGATCCAATGCGTCGCCCGCAGCGTCAGCACACCGTTCTGGACGGTACCCGCCATCGCGAACGAGCCGCGGGGCACCTGGGGGTTGGAGGGCGCCGGATAGAACGCGAACACGGCGTCCGCTGTGCCGTCGTCGTGGTCCTCGATGGTGAGCACCAGGCCTGTGATGCCCTGGTTGCACACGTAGCTGCCGTTCCATTGGCCCGTCAGGCCTGTGACGTTCGGGTCGGGCGTGGACGGGCTGTTCTCGGGCGAAGCTGGGCTGTTCTCGGGCGCGGACGGGCTGTTGTCGGGCGTAGATGGGCTGTTCTCGGGCGTGGACGGGGTGTCGTCCGGCGTGGACGGGGTGTCATCGCCCGGTGAGACGTGCGGCGACGGATCCAAGATCGAGTTCCCCGAGTCCGAGCCGGACCCGCCACCGCCGAACAGGGCGTCCGCCCGCCACGCCACCAGCCCGATCGCCAGCACCGCGGCGAGAACGGAGCCGATCACGGCCACACGACGTGCGCGCGAGGAACTCCCGTGCGGGCCGCCGAACTTCCCCGGTATCGGCGTGGGCAGTGCGCCTGGGGGCGGAGTTCCGGGCGGAGGAGTGTCCGCTCCGGCGCCGCTCCTCACCGGGTCCGACACCAAGGCGGTCGGCGTGTAGGCCGGCGGCGGGGTCGCCGGAACCGGCCCCGCCACGGTGGGCGCCTCGTGGGCCGGAGTGGAAGGGCTCGCGGATCCGGGAGGTGACGGCGTATCGGCCGACGGATGTCCACCGCCCCCGGCCACCGGCGTCTCGGGCGCGATGGCCTTACCCCCGGCCGGGGGCGTCTCCGGCACCGTCGCCACCTCGCCCGACGCCCCGTCCCAGGCCTCCCGTACTGTCGAGGCCACCGTCGGGGGGAGCCAGGACGCGCTGGTGAACAGCAGCGTCGTACGGGCCGCGCCGGCCGCGTCGGTGAGTTCCGCGAGGAGCGCGTCGACGGTCGGCCGGTCCTCCGGGCGCTTGGCCAGGCAGCGCGCGACCAGACCGCGCATCGCCTCGGGCACGGCGTCCAGGTCGGGTTCGCCGTGGACGATGCGGTACATCAGGCCCTGGGCCGAGCCGGTGCCGAAGGGGCCGGAGCCCGACGCGGTGAACGCGAGGACCGCGCCCAGCGCGAACACGTCGCTCGCCGGTCCGACGGGTTCACCGGTGAGCTGCTCCGGCGACATGAACCCGGGTGTTCCGATCACAACCCCGGTACGGGTGATCGCGCTCGCCTCGGTGGCCGTCGAGATGCCGAAGTCGATGACCCGGGGACCGTCGGCGGCGAGCAGCACGTTCGACGGCTTCAGATCACGGTGCACGAGCCCCGCCGCGTGGATCGCCTCCAGCGCCTCGGCGAGCCCCGCCGCGAGCGTCGTCACCGGGCCCGCCTGCCAGGCCCCGTGCCGGGCGACGGCGGTGTCCAGCGAGATCCCCGGCACATACGCGGTGGCCAGCCATGGCGGGTCCGCGGCCGGGTCCGCGTCCACCACCCCCGCTGTGAACACTCCGTTGACCCGGCGGGCGGCGGCGACCTCCCGAGCGAACCGTTGCCGGAACTCGCGGTCCTCGGCGAGCTCGGGCCGTACGACCTTCACGGCGACCGCCCGGCCGCCCTTGGACCGGGCCAGATAGACCCGCCCCATTCCGCCGGCCCCCAGCCGGCCCACCACACGGTAGGGCCCGACCCGTTCGGGATCCCCCACCCCCAGCGCACGCAAAGCCTCCATATGACCCCCCAAGGTCTGCTGCGTCTCCCCACGCAGGGTTCACATCATGACGTCAGCAAGCGCTTGCGAGGCTTTCGGTTTCAACAGACTCGTGAGCAATCGCGCGAACTCGGGGTTATTCGAACGGTGATGCGGTAACTCACCCCGAGTCGAGCGGATTGCGAGGCCGAACACCGGAGCCGGATCGGGGCCCCATCTGATCACGGACCGGAACGGACTCCCGCTGTCGCCGGGCATCTCCAGCGCCAACCTGCGCGAGCCGATGCGGTATGCACGCACCCGCCGTCGCTGCCGCATACAATCCGGGCGGCCGTCGAGTCGGCGCGAGGCTGCATGGGTGGGGGCCGCAAAGTCTCCGACGTGCAGGGGCGGCCGTTCGCGTAGGACAGGACCTGCATCCTGGCCCCGGGTGCGGGGCCCCTTCACGTAAGTGAGTAGATGCTCGTATCCTGGACGGGGAAACTCTGGAGGAGACGATGACCGCTACGGTGACGGACCGCGACGACCTGTGCAACAACCTGGCACTACGCAAGGCGGCCCGGTACCTCGGCGCGACGTACGACAAGGCTCTGGCGCCCGCCGGTCTCCGTGCAACGCAGTTCAGCATCCTGCAGAAGCTCGGCGCTGCGGGAGAAATGAAGATCACCAGCCTCGCGGACATGATCGCCATGGACCGTACGACGATGGCCTCCAACCTGAAGCCGCTCGCGCGGGAGGGCCTGGTGACCGTCGAGACATCGGCAGCCGACCGTCGTGCCCGGATCGTCACGATCACGCCGGACGGGATTTCCCGACTGAAGGCGGCGCTGCCCCTGTGGCAAGAGGTGCAAGACCGGTTCGAGGAGCGCTTCGGTGCCGGTGACGCATCCGAGCTGCGCGTGTCCCTGGAGGCCATCCTTCGGACCGGCTTCGAGCCCTGGGCTGAATAGGCCTGGTGCGCCACCGAGGCCCCTGCAGAGGCGGCCCGGCCCATGTGGTGGCATGGGCCGGGCGAGACCGGTCCGGGGCAACTCCCTGCGTCAGCTCCACTTGTCCTTCAGGCGGTGATCACCTGGACTGTGATCGCCGGCCGAAGCCGGCCCCGGCGTGGCGGGAGACGTTCTCGCGGCGCACGATCGCGTCGTGGCGGCCGGCCCTGGCACGGCAACGGTGCCGGCGGGGCGGATACGGCGCAGCCGGTCGCGGCGACAGAAGGTGTCGGCGGGGAGCATGGGGTTCTCTTCCGTAGATGGGATGCCGTCGGACGTGCCCGGGATCCGGTTGGTTTCGTACCGGCCCCCGTGGCGAGGGCGGCCCCCTCGCCGTGGACACCGGCGAGAGGACCAGTCGTCCTGCGGCGAACTCCGGCCGCGGCGGAGCGGCTCAGCCCAGGTAGAAGTCCTTGCGAGCGGCCACGAACTCCTCGATCGACTGCGGAGGGACGCCGGTGACGCGCTCGACGCCGTCGGCCGTGCGGTCGTAGCGGTTCTCCTCGTGGAGCCGTCCCATGACGGCGATGTGACGCTCGATGTGCGGTGGCAGGCCCACCTTCGCGAGCACTTCGGCCTCCCACCGGTCCAGCGGCACATCCACGTAGGACACCGGTCGGCCCAGCGCCCGGGAAAACTCCGCGGCCATCTCGTTCATGTCGACCGAGCGCGGCCCGGTGAGTTCGTAGACCTTCCCGATGTGTGGAGCCGGATCGCGCAGCACGGTGGCCACGACCCGGGCGACGTCGTCGACGGTGACCGGCGAGGTGCGTCCGGCGCCGAACGGCAGCGCGATCGTGCCGTTCTCCCGAATCGTCCGCGCCGCCAGCGACGTGAAGAGCGGATTGTCCAGGAACGACGTCGGCCGGACATGCACCACCGGCAGTCCCGACCAGTCGAAGACCTGCTCCGCCAGCCAGTGCAGACGCTGCTGGTGGGACTCCGAGGTGCTGACGGCAGTCATCTGAGACACTGTCATCTGCGACAGGTCGACCAGGGCATCCAGCTGCCCGTGCTCCCGGGCGACGGAGGCCACCACCGTGGCTGCCAGCAGGTGATCCGGCGACACACGCATCGCGAAGTACATCCGCGACACGCCCTCCAGCGCGGCCGCGACCCTCTCGGGCCGGGTCAGATCACCGAGGACCACCTCCGCGCCGAGCGCCCGCAACTCGGCCGCGCGCTCGTCCTCGCGGCGGACCATGAAACGCACCGGTACGTCCTGGGCACACAGATGCTCGAAGACCGTGCGGCCCACGCCGCCGGCGCCGGGAATGAGAACAAGATTGCTGGCGGTCATCAGTTGGCCTAGGACTCGTCGGCGAGGAAGTGCTCGGCAAGGGGGTCACCCGCGAACTTCTCGTGCATCAGCCGGGAGAAGAGCAGCAGCGAGTTGCGCGGCCGGTGGAGCAACCGAGGTCCTGGGCCTGCCCGGCAGCGTTGCGGGTGACCGTCACGACAACCGTCAGAGGCTCACCCTGGACCGAAGCGGAGTAGATCTCCAGGAAGTCGTTGTCACCGAAGTCACCGGTGAAGCTGAAGTCCTGGAACTCGTACAGTTCGCGGGCCTTGACCACGATGGCACGCACCGCATCCGCACCACGCGCGGTGCCGTTCATCGCCCCGCCTTCCAGTGTGGCGTCGTCGGCCAGGTTGTCCAGCCACCACGGGTAGTAGCTGAGCCCCTGACGATCGGAGTCGCCGCTTTCCGTGTTCGCCATGTCATGCCTCCTTCGAACATGCTGCCGCAGGCCGGATGGTGGGGGTGGGTTCAGCCCGCTACGGACAGCCCAGCCGACATATGTGAGCATATGCTCACATCTTGGAGGTGGCAAGCGTGAGGACACGCCCGATGGCGCCACCAAAGCCCGGCGGCAACACATGGCCGAGGTGCCCGCGGCGGCACGGCCGCTGACGACGGCCGTCATCAGGCAGTCAGGGCGCCCTGCTTCGGTGTGCCCGCCGGTCAGGCGGGCATCAGTGCAGCCGGACGGTTACGACCCCCGGAAACGCCCACGATATTGCACACGTCCCGGGGTCCGCGGGATCGAAACCCTCATGACCGATGAGGGGCGGCTCCGGCGCCGAAGCCGACCTGCACCCGCACCTGCGCCGTCGCTCTTGCCTCTCGATAGATACGAGCATATGCTCACATCCATCTCCGGGGCCGTCGGCAGTCTGCGGTCGGTGGTTCGCGGAGGGGAAGGTCGCCCGATATCCGGGGTCCGTCACCTGCACGACCCCGGGGGTCAGTCCCTGTTGCGCTGATATTCCGGATCCCCAACACCACAGACCTGCGCAGTGCCCATGTCGGAACGGAGTCCTGTCATGACTGTCGTGAAAGCCGCCGCGGTTCAGATCAGTCCCGTGCTCTACAGACGTGCGGGCACGGTCGAGAAGGTTGTGCGGAAGGTCCTGGAACTGGGCGAGCAGGATGTCGAGTTCGCGGTCCTTCCTGAGACCGTCGTTCCCCACTACTCCTGGTTTTCCTTCGTGCCGCCCCCTGCACCATGACCAAGGAACGCGTGCGCCTGCTCAAGGAGGCGGTGGCTGCACCGTCCGCCGCGACCGACGCGGTCGCCGAAGCCGCCCGGGAAGCTCCCATGGTGGTTTCGATCGGCGTCAACGAGCGTGACGGCGGCACCATTTACAACACGCGGCTGCGGTTTGACGCGGACGGCGAGCAGATCCACGCCGCCATGTGCCCGGGGCCTTCGGCGGCCCGCCGTTCGCCGAGCAGACGGGGTCAACACCCCTCGGCACGCTCTGAATTCGCCCTTCTTCGTAGTCAATGCCGCGGCCTGACTCGACGCCGACCAGCAGGCACAGATCGCTGAGGACACCGGCGGCCCCACCGGCGCGTTTTCCGGCGGCTTCTTCACCGCCGTCGTCGACCCCGAAGGCCGCATCATCGGCGAACCGTTCACCGCTGGTGAAGGCGAGGTCATCGACCAGTATTTCGAACTGACCGACCGGCGCAAGCGCCTGACGGACGCGCGCGGTCACTGCAGCCGCCTGCAACTGCTGCACCTGCAGATCAACCGCACGGCGGGCCGACCTCCACGAGCACGGCACACCCGCGGCGGCCCGGTCCAGCCGGGCGACCCATCACGACCACCCTGCCCAGACCCAGTGAGGCTCGACTGTGCGCAGGGTTCCACCAATACGATCCGAGTGAGAGAAGAATCCATGTCCATCAGGAACAGGGTGCTGGCCGCGGCGGCAGTGGCGACCATGGTCGGTGGCCTTGGTGCGGCGGGAGCATTCTCGGCGAATGCGGCCACCCCGGAGTGTGGCGACAGCTGCATCAAGATCTACAGCGTCAAGTTCGGCACGTCCGAGCAGCCCAACCTGGTCGAGACCGTGTACCGCGGGGTGGCGAGCGTCGGCCAGCCCACGGCGATGAACCCCGTCAGCACGTCCGACGCGGCCGGGGACATCGTCGGCCACCGCTCGGGCAAGGTGTCCGACTACTACAAGGACGGCCTTGTGTCCGCCGAGGTGAACCGGCACTACGGCGATCTGCGCGCGGTGGAAGTCGAGTACGCGCCGCACGGCGAGCGCACCGGCCTGTGCGCGGGCCTGGCCCACACCGCGTACCAGAACGAGGGTCTCACCCTGCAGAAGTGCGGTGTGTCGGCCAGGACTGTCTGGATCATCGACACCGCGGACTCGCCCTCGACTGCCTCCCAGGCACACTTCCCGCTGGTCAACGGCTCGACCACGAACATTGCCCACCCCTACGCGATGACCTTCACCAACAGCTGGTTCCAGCACGGCGGCCACAAGCGCGACGGTCACCGGACCGCGGTGCCCGCGCAGATCCGGGTCGCCAGGCTGATGGGCAACCCGTCCCATGTGCCGGACAGCCAGCTCTGGGGCACGACGAAGTAGGAAGCCCTTCCTGGAGCCCTGATCGGCTCTCCTGTGGCGCCGCCCCGCCGGGGCGGCACCACAGTCATGTTCGGCATCCGATGCGCGAGTCGACACAAGCCGCTGCCCAGTCACCCGGAGGGCGTTTGCTGCGGTCGGCCGCGGGCAGGGCGTCGGCAATGCCGAGGCAGTAGCCGACGACGGGATCCTCTGGATGCCGACCCGTACCCCGTACGACGTCGTCATCGTCTGCGCGGCCTTCCCGCGAGTGCTTGAGCCGCTCGTGGATCAGCTCCGCACCGGTGGCAGGCTCGTCCAGTCGATCGGGCAGGGCGGGCAGGGGCGCGTCGAGCTGACGAGCGGCGGGCCCACAGCCTGGTGCACGGCAGGACGGTCACCGCGGCGCGGTTCGTCCGGCTGTGTGGCGCCCATGGCTACGACCAGCGGTGACGCGCTCAGCGCTGATAGGTCCCGATCAGGGTGCCGGAGGCCAGCTCCCTGCCCTTCAGGGCACGGTGCACGTCCTCGACGCCCGGGTGGTCGTGCAGCGGCAGCGGCTCGGACAGGGCGTACAGGCGGAAGAAGTAACGGTGCGGCCCGTGCCCCGGTGGAGGCATCGGCCCTCCCCAGCCCACGCGGCCGAAGCCGTTGGGCCACGGTAGGCCCCCATGGGGCTTCTGGCCCTCCGCCGCCCCCGTGGTCCCCGGATCGATGCCGGTCACCAGCCAGTGCAGGAAGGTCGTCCCCGGCGCGTCCGGGTCCTCGCACAGGAGCACCAGCTCCGTGGCCTCGTGGGGTACCCCCGACCAGGTCAGGGGCGGTGAGATGTTCTCACCCTCCCCGCTGTACCGACGGGGGATCACCGTTTTGTCGTCGAACGCGGCGCTGCTGAGTTCAATTCCGCTCATGCGCGCCGCCATACCCGCAGCGGCGGCACCGGCACCGCTCCGCACCCCAAAACCCCCGTTCGGCCGAGCCCACCCGGGTCGCCTCCGGGAGCGGGGTGAAGATGGCAGTGTGCCGACAAGGATCCTGCTCGAGGGCCGCCCTGGCGCGGGCAAGACGACCGCCCTGCGTCGGCTGGCCGCGTTGCTGCCCACCCACGCGGCCACCGGCTTCACCACGGTGGAGATCCGGCAGTCCGGCGCCCGCGTCGGATTCGCCCTGGAGACCCTGGCAGGCCGGCGGGAAGTGCTCGCCCATGTCGACCTGCCCGGTCCGCCACGGGTTGGGAAATACGGTGTCGACCCGGGCGTCATGGAGCGACTGGCACTGCCCTCGCTTCGGTCGGCAGCAACCGGTGGGGCAACAGCGCGGCTGGTGCTCATCGACGAGCTGGGGCGGATGGAATTGGCGTGCACGGCGTTCCGGCACGCGGTCGACGCGCTGTTCGTGGCAGCGGTCGACGTCGTCGCCACGGTCCACACGCACCGCGATCCGTTCACCGACGCCCTCAAGCGACGTCCCGACATCGAGGTCGTCCAGCTCACCCCGGCAAACCGAGACGTCCTGCCGGAGGAACTCGCGGCCCGGCTGCTGTAGGCCCGGACGCATGGAAGGCATCGCCGTCACGGATGAGAGACCGGCCTCCGACCTGCTGAAAGCAGAGTCGGGGCGACAGGATGTGAACTCGCCCGGTCGGCGCGACCGGCGGCGCCGACCACCAAGGGGTCAGTGCCTGCCTACCAAGTACGCGGCCGGCATTGGCTTCACCACCAGGTTCGGCGCCCGCCCCCGGCCTCCCGCCACTCGGTGGAACAGGAGGGGGAGTTGGGTGAATGATCTAATCTATCCGCCATGCCTGATTTGCCGCATGGTGTGCATGGCCGGCCGCCCACCCCGGCGGACCGCTGGGCCGCCTTTCGGGAGTCCCCCTACCTTCCGGCTACCGTGCTGGTGCTGATCGTGGCATCCGTGGCAGGGCTGTTCGCCGGTTCCTACACCTATGCGATGGCCAACCCGACCCCGCACACCGTTCCCATCGCGGCCGTCGGCGCCTGGGACCAGGAGCAGGGCCGACGTTTCATCGCCGAGATGGAGAAGGGACTGTCCACCTCGCTGAAGGTGCGCGCCTACGACAGCTACCGAGCGGCGACGGAGGCCATGGACGACCAGTCGGTGTTCGCCGTGCTCCACGTCCCTTCCCATGGGGACGCCGTCACCTTGGATGTCTCCGGCGCCTCCGGGGCTTCCGTGGCCCAGGTGCTGACGGCGACGGCTGCGGAGGTCGGCAAGGCTGCCGGGGTGCCGGTCACCGTTCGCGACATCAAACCGCTGCAGAGAGGCGATCCGCGGGGACTGGCGATCTTCTACATCTCCATCGCGGCCGTGATCATCGGCTTTGTCGGCGCCATCCAATTGAACGTGCATGCGCGTGCGCTCGCGCCATGGGAACGTATCGCCTTCATCCTCGCCTACGCCGTGCTCGGCGGATTCACGATCGCCGCGGTGGTGGACTGGCTGTTGGGCTCCCTGAAGCTGCCGTTCGTCGAGTCCTGGTCGATCCTGACGCTGACGATGTTCGTGTCCGGCACGGTCTTCACGATGTTCAACACGCTGTTCGGGCGCTGGGCCATACTGCCGACATGGGGACTGATGGTCGTACTCGGCAACCCGTCCTCGGGCGGTGCCGTCTCCTGGCCGCTGCTGCCGTCGCCCCTAGGTGTCATCGGCCGTTGGCTGCCGCCCGGGGCCTCGGTGAACGCCCAGCACACCGCCGTCTACTTCGCCGGCCACCAGCACGCTTTCCCCTTCCTGGTGCTGGCCGGCTGGGCGGTTCTCTCCGGCACCGTCTTCTTCGTCTGGCGGCACCGCGATGCCGGTGGTCGTCCGGCTCCGTCCCATGCGGCGCCCTGATGCGCTCCAGCGGCTTGCCGAGATCAGGTTCGTGGCGTGCCGGCTCCGAATTCGGCAATTGCTTCGAAAAAGTAGCGTGATTGCTGGACGACGTCCTCGCGTGAGCTCTGGATGACGCCGTGGACCCAGTTGAGGAGAATTTGGTTCACGCCCCCGGCCACGGCCATCGACATGGCTGTGGTTTTGATTTTCGGGGTTGTGCCATCCCGCAAGGAGCAGCGATTCCACCAGACCTGCCAAGTGGCGCATTCCGCGTCGGCGTTCACTTGCCGCCAGCGGGCCTGCCGAGAGGGATTCGATCAGCTTGACACGACCCCTTCGGGCGTCGTCGGTCACGCCTTGGGTCAGGGCTTCGAGCATGCCACGTGCCCTGTCACGGCGGTTGCCGCCGGCGTCGAGGGACTCCTGGCACCTTCCGGCCTCTTCCTCCTGGATCTGCCTGAGGATCGCGGCCATCAGTTCGTCGAGGGAGGAGAAGCTCTCCGTGAAGTATCTCGCAGCGTGATCAACATCGTGCCTGGTGGGCGAGAGACGGGCGCGCATCTCGACCACCAGGCGCCCCCGCTGGATCAGCACACAGCCGCCCGGAGCGACATGTCGCCGACAGGCGCGAAAAAGGCCTCCCGGACCTCGACGTTTCCGGTGTGCGCCAGGAACGACGCCGGCATCCCCGCGTCGAACGTCTCACCCAGGTCGAGGTCCTCGATCGGACCGCACACCGTGCGCCCCGCGGACGCGCTCCAGCATCTCCGGGGACTCGTCCACCGCAGTCACCGTGAACCCCCCTTCCAGGAGGGGTGGGGGTCACCCGCCCCACACCACAACCCAGTTCCAGGATGCGTGCACCCGCCGGCACCGTCGCGGCCCTTGGGCAGCGGTACCGCCGCGCCGTGAACCGCGTCAGGCCGCGGAGGGGGCAAGGGTGATGGAACGGTATTCCTCCAGGACCCGGTATCCGGTGCTCGTGTAGAGGTTCATCGCCACCTCGTTGCCGCCCCACACGGTGAACATCAGCGCCGAGTCGCCGCCCGCGAGGGTGGCCTGCTCGCCGACCGCCATGGCGGCCCGCCCGTACCCCTTGCCGCGGTACTGCTCCCGGACGTGCAGCGAGTAGCCGTAGGTGACGCCCGGCAGGAAACCGTGCTTCAACCAGCCGGTGCCGATCTTCTCGCCCGCCGCCTCGAGCACCAGGAACGTGTGGTCGGGCGTCGCCAGTCCCTCGGGAATCAGGTCCGTGAAGTCGCGGTCCGACTTGCGTACGGCCTCCTCGCGGCTGAGGGCTCCGGACCGGACGATGTCTGCGACGTAGGCGGTCTTCTCGGCGGCGAGCCACCCGGGGTACTCAGCCTCGGTCATCGGCCGTGCGGTGACCCCGCCGAGCGGTTGTGGCGGGGAGCTGATGAGACGCACCCTCCTCTGGCCCCGGACGGCGTACCTGTCGAACAGCTCGCCCGCAGGCTCGGTGAGCCCCACGTCCAACCGCAGTGCGCCACGCTCCGCACACCAGGCCTCGGCCCAGTCGCGGGCCGCCTGCTCGTGCCCCCGGCCGGCGTGGGACGCGTCGACGCTCAGGTCGTTGATGCGCCCCGCGAGCGTGCCGTTGTCGTCGGCCACGGCCACGGCGACATGTCCCACCCGGGTCCCCGCGTCCCTGATCTCGGCGACGGTCACGTCGCCAGCTCTCTCACGCTGAGCCTCAAGCATGCGCTCCGCCGCGGCGGGACCGAGTCCGGCGGCGTACGAGGCGAGACGCCGCCGCTCGAAGTCCTTCTGCCATTCCGTGCTGTCACCAAGGACGCTGAATTCCGTCATCCGATCACACAATCACGTGGTCATGGATGCGAGCCAGCGGATTCCGCGGGCATCGGGGGCCGGATCGGGCGCGGTCCGCAGACGCTCGGCGAGCCCGGCGGATCCGCCCCCGTATCACGCGTGTTCACCCGCCTTCAGGGCTCGGGCCAGCGCCGCTCGGGAAGTGATACCGAGCTTGGGGTAGATCCGGTACAGATGATCGGAGACCGTGCGAGGCGACAGTTTCAGCAGCTGTCCGATCTCCTTGTTCGTCAGACCGTCCGCCGCGAGCTGGGCGACGCGCAGTTGGTGCGCTGTCAGGAGTTCCCGTCCGCCGGCCGGCGGGCCTGCGAGGGCCCCCGCGGCACGTAGCTCCCGCTCCGCCTTGGCCGCCCATGGGGCACTGCCCAATGAGCGAAAGGTGTGACACGCGTTGAGCAACGCGTTCCGGGCGCTCCCCTGGTGATGGCGCAGTTCTACGACACCCGACGGCCCTACACCCTGCTGTTCGACCACGGCGTGGACATGCACTTCTTCCGAGTCGCGGTGCGTGTCATCGCCCTGCCCGACGAGGTGCTGGGCCAGGCCGTCGCCCGCACCCCGGGCGCGGAGGGCGCTGTTTCGGGAGTGGCGACGGGGTATCTGGCCCGTCTGGCCGAAACCCGCGACCTCCTCGACGGGACCGCCGCCCCCTGCTCGCCGCGCCGAGCATGGAGCTCATCCGCGCCGCGATCGCGGCGGAGTCGGACAAGCCCTCGCTGGCCGTGGGGACCCTGCACGAGACGCTCGGCGTACGCATCCTCGAATACATGCGGACGCATCTCGCCGAGCGGGACCTCACCCCGGCCCGCGTGGCCGCCGCCCACCACATCTCGGTGCGCCATCTGTACTCCGTACCGGCTCGAAGCGGCGTCGGATTCGGTGAGTGGGTGCGCACGCAACGGCTCGACGCCTGCCGTCGCGAACTCTCGCGCATACCGCCGACGACCGAGACCATCGCCGATCTTGCCCACCGCTGGGGTTTCAGGTCCCCGTCCCATTTCAGCCGCGCCTTCAAGGCCGCCTACGTGCTGCCCCCGCAGGCATGGCGTGAACTCCGGCACCTGTGAGGGCCGAACGTCCAAGGACCGCCCCGCGCCTTCGAAGGGGTGGGGCGGTCCGCTACGTGGTCTGCGTGAGACCCCGTGGACGGGATGCTCCTGCCGCTGATCAGCCGACCGCCGGGCTGGGCGCCGGGGAGGTGGTGTCCGACGGGGCGGCCGTGTTCACGTTGAGGTCCGGACGGGGCGTGAGAACGACCATCGGCGCGCCCGGCTGGGGCGCGGGCGGGGTGAGCTGATCCTTGGGCAGCTTCGGCGGGGTGCTCTGCTGGAAGAGGACCTGGTCGAAGTTGACCGTGCCGGTCCTCTCCAGCACCGTGATGTGGTCGAGCACCGTGTCGTTCGCCAGGTCGGCGAGCTGGCGCACCATGGTGTTCTTGGTGGTGGCGCGGATCTTCGCGATGGCCGGAAAGATCTGGCCGTGGGTGACCCGCATGATGTTCGCGGCGGTGTTGTCGAACTCCTTGCCGTTCGCCGCCGCAGAGGTCGCCACGAACTGCTGCTGCTGGGGGGTCGCCTGGTTCGGCAGGGTGATGCCCAGTTCAGGAGCGATCTTGCGGCACATCGCGTCGAGTCCGGCGTGGCCGACGATCAGGTGCTTGCCGGCCTCCCTCATCTCCGGCGTTGACCCCTTCTTCAACGCGATCTCGCCGAGCGGGTACTCCCACAGCCCGGCCGATCGCACCTTGACCACGAAGTCACGGTCCGCCTCGGTCAGAGGACCGTAACGGGTGTTGGCGATGACGCGGTCCGGAGAACTCGACGTGGTCTGGACGCCGAGCATGGCGGGGTAGGCGAGGGCGGTGAGGGTCAGACCCAGCGCACCCGCCACAAAGACGGTTCCTGCCATGTTCCGGGAGATGGGCATATTGCCTCCAGGCGTGAGCGGCTTGCTTCGCAGGGAAGTACGTACGGACTTCACGGATGGATCATCGCTCTGAAAAAATCTGGAAAAATCTCGGGAGGCTGCGCAGCGCGTTCGGCGCTGGTCCTGGTGCACGGTGCCGGGCGGGGCGGGCGGATGTGGCGACGCCAGCTGGAGGCGTTGTCCGATGACTTTCACCTCGTCGCACCCGATCTGCCGGGCTTCGGTGGCACACCGGGGCCGTTCGGCTTGACGGCGGCCGTGGGGTGCGTCGCCGGGATCGCCCGACGCCTAGGGTGTGTTCACCTGTGCGGCCACTCTCCGTGCTGTCTGAACTCGCAGATGCAGGCGACCGTGCCGGAACGGGTGCGGGCACGGGCCCTGGCCGTCTACCTGACGATCTTTCAGGGGGGGCATGGCGGTGGGAGCCGCCGTATGGGGAGCGGTGGCCGACGCGGTCGGCGCGGTGACGCCCGTGTCCGTCGCCGCCGTGCTGCGCGCGGTCGGCTCACTCATCGGGTACGGCTTCGCGGTGCCCGACAGGCCTCCGGACCGGACGCCCTCCCTGCACTGGGCGGAGCCCGTCATGCGCACCGTCCGACCGCGCCGAGCACCCCACCGACGCACGACCGCGCCGACAGGAAGAGTGTCCCTGTCGGCGCGGACGCGGTGCTGAGTACGGCTCAGGCGGAGAGGCCGGCCTTGAGGGCCGCGGCGATCTGGATGACGCGCTCGGCCTGGTGGCGGGCGGAGTTGCGGGTGTCGTCGCCGATCGGGTTGTTGCCCTGGGCGTCGACGTGCGAGGTGCCGTAGGGGTTGCCGTCGACGAACTTCACCGGGTCGGTGTAGCCGGGGGAGACGATGATGCCGCCGAAGTGGTGGATGGAGTTGTACAGCGCGAGGAGCGTGGACTCCTGGCCGCCGTGGGCGGTGGCGGTGGTGGCGAAGCCGCTGTAGACCTTGTTGGCGAGCTTGCCCTGGGCCCACAGGCCGCCCAGGGTGTCGATGAACTGCTTGAGCTGCGAGGCGATGTTGCCGAAGCGGGTCGGAGAGCCGAAGATCACGGCGTCGGCCCACTCGACGTCGGCGGGGGTGGCCACCGGGACGCCGGCGCTGGCGGCGGCGTGGGCGGCCCACGCCTCGTTGGAGGCGATGGCCGCCTCAGGGGCCAGCTCTGCGGCCTTCAGCAGCCGAACCTCAGCCCCGGCCTTCTCTGCCGCCGCGCTGATCTCCTTCGCGATCTCGGCGCTGAAACCGGTCGAGGAGTAGTAGATGACCGCGAGCTTGACGGGGGAAGTCACGGGGGTGGTCTCCAATCCAGCAGTGCTGTCTGTGTTGCGACGGAAAAAGCCCATGGTGCCTGGCTAGCTTTCGTTTGAACTGTGCATCTCAGAAAATCAAGGAGATGTGCGCTTGCGGCGCATGGTTGAAGGCTAAACCATCCGGGCTGGTGGTGCAACGTTCAACTGGATTCCTGTGCGGAGTGTGCATGGACGGTCACTGTATGGTTGCGTCCTGGTGGGCCGTGGCCTTCGGAGGGAGGACTGTTGCGCGTCCTGATCGGCATCGTCGGGGCGCTGATCGTCCTGGGGACGTTCTCCTCGGTGCTCCGGACCCTGGTGATCGCGCAGCCGACCCGCTCCAGCTTCACGCGGACGCTGCACACGATGGTGTACGTGCCGTTTCAGTTCCTGGCGGACCGTTGTCGTACGCCCGAGGGTAAACACCGTGCGCTGACCCCCGTGGCGGCAGTGTCCATCCTGTTCCATCTGATCGGCTGGCTGATCGCCCTCTGGCTGGGCTATGCGATGCTCCAGGTGGCGGTCAGCGGTTACGGCGTCCTGGACGCCCTGCGGGAGACGGGAGTTGCCCTTTTCACGCTCGGCTTCGCCAGCGGACGTCGGGTGGGTCTGACCGTTCTCGACTTCTGTGCGGCCGCGACCGGCCCGATCGTCATCGGCCTTCAGGTCGGCTACTTGCCGACCCTCTACGGCGCGTACTCCCGCCGGGAGGCCGAGGTGACCATGCTGGGGGCGCGGGCCGGCAGCCCGCCCTGGGGACCGGAAATCCTCGCCCGCTACGGGCAGGTCGGGCTCACCGGCAGTATGACGGAGCTGTTCCGCAACTGGGAGCGCTGGTCGGCCGAGGTCAGTGAGAGCCACACCAGCTATGTCATCCTGAGCCGCTTCCGATCCCCTCGCTGTGACCGCAACTGGATCGTCTCCTTGCTGGCCGTCATGGACGCCGCCGCCATGCAACTCGCCCTCAACCCCGGCCGCCCGCAGGCGGAGGCCCGCCTCGCGCTGCGGGCCGGCTTCGGCTGCCTGCGCGACATCGCCGACGTCTGGCGCATCCCGTACGAGCCCGACCCCTCGCCCGACACGACCATCCGCCTCACGTACGAGGACTTCGCCGCGGCCGTGGCCCACGCGACAGCGAACGGCTACTCCGTCGAACGCACACCCGAGGAGGCGTGGCCGCATTTCCGGGGCTGGCGCATCAACTACGAATATCTCGCCTACCGTTTCGCCTACGTCCTCGATGTCGTCCCCGCCCCCTGGTCCGGCCCCCGACGCACCCTCATGGAGACCGTCGCACCCGTCACCCCGGTCGACCGCAGACCGAGCGCTTCCCACTGAGCGCCCGGTGGTCGTCCGGTGCGCGGCGCGGCCCTGGGTAGCCGACCGGTCTAGTAATGCGGCTGTACGGGACGTACACTCCCCACATGGGACGGACCAGCGACGCGCGGGAGAAGATCCTCGGCGCCGCGCAGTCACTCATCGAGCTGCGTGGTTACTCAGCCTTGGGTGTGGCCGAGATCTGCAAGGCGGCCGGCGTTCCCAAGGGCAGCTTCTACTACTTCTTCGAGTCCAAAGAGGCTCTGGCGCTGGCCGTCGTCGACGAGCACTGGGCCGGCCAGAGAGCCGCGTGGGCGCGCGTTCTGACCGGCGACGCGCCACCGCTCCGACGGCTGCGCCGGCTGCTCGAAGAGACGGAGGCCGAGCAACGTGTCGGCAAGCAGAGCTGCGGTACGGTCTCGGGCTGTCTGTTCGGGAACCTCTCCCTGGAGCTGAGCAACCAGACAGAGGCCATCCGCTCCCGACTTCAGCAGATCTTCGATGCGCAGGTGGACATGGTCGACGCGGTCGTCGTCGAGGCCCAGCAGCGTGGGGAGGTCGCCGTGACCGACACCCGGGAAGCCGCGCGGTCCGTGGTCGCGCAGTTGGAGGGCCAGGTGATGTTCGCCAAGCTGTACAACAACACGGACCGGCTCGGCCCCCTGTGGCCCAACTGCCTGGCTCTCCTCGGCGGACGGCAGACGCAGGAGGCCGTGGCCGGCGTCTGAGGCCCGATCTTCGCCCGCGCGACTGCTCCCGGCGGCTGCGGCGGCCCGGGACGGCCCGGTCTCCTCAGGCCTCGTCCTCGTCCGGCACGGGGAGGGTGTACGCCGGCGCGGACTGCCCCACCTGCCCGGCAGACCGTGCCGCAGGGCTCTGGTCCACGACCGGCATCGCGTGGGGGAAGCCGACGCGGAGCACGGCGGCGGCGACCGCGGCGGCCAGGACCACCGCCGAGGCCAGGATCAGAGCCTGGTGGTAGCCGTGGTGGAGCAAGGGGGTGACGGCCGGGGGGCCGAGGATCTGGCCGACCGAGTAGCCCGCGGTGAGCAGCGCGACGGACCGCGGGAAGCGCAGATGAGCGCCCGCGGCGAGGGCGAGGGTGCTGACGCCGATGAATGTCGCGCCGAACAGGATCGCGGAGACCAGTGCGGCCGGCACCCCGCCGACGACGGCGGGCAGGGCGATGCCGACGGCCTGGACGACCAGCGCGGTGAGCAGCAGGCCGGGGCGGGACCAGCGATGTCCGAGCCATGCCCACAGCGCCGAGGACGGTACGGCGGCCAGTCCGGCCAGCACCCAGGCGCCGCTGCCGACCCAGCCCGGGGAGCCCTGTCCGATCGCGGCGACGAGGAAGGTGCCGGCGACGATGTACCCGATGCCCTCCAGCGTGTAGCTGACGAACAGAGCGCTGAACCAGCGATGTACCCGGGTCCTGGGATGCGAGCCCGTCCCGCCGCCGGAGGGTTCGCGAGTTTCCTCCGGGCGCAAGGTCCAGCAGGCGAGGGCCATGAGCGCGCACAGCACGGCCGAGGCCCACCAGGCGGCGCGCCAGTCGCCGAACGCACGCAGGAAGAGGACGACCAGACCGGACAGGGCGATCCCGGCGCCGACGCCGCCGAAGGCCCAACCGGTCAGGTGGGCGGGGTGTTGCCTGAGGTGGCCGAGGAGGGAGTTGACCGCGATGACGAAGATCAGGGCGCTGGTGATCCCGGCGAGCAGCCGAAGCGCAAGCCACGCGGCGGTGCTGTGGACGGTGGGCATCCCCGCCAGAGTGGCGGTCAGTACCACCAGGGAGACGCGAAGGAGCAGACGGGAGCGGACCAGCGCCGGGAGGAGAATGCCCCCCAGCGCGCCGACCAGATAGCCGACATAGTTGGCGGTGGCCAAGTTCGCACCGGCACTCGCGGACAGCCCTGCCTGGGCGTGCATCAGCGGCAGGATCGGGGTGTAGACGAACCGGCCGACGCCCATGCCTGCCGCCAGTGCCGCGGCGGCCTGGGCCGCGTGGCCGCGCGGCGAGCGCAGCGGGCGGTGCGGACGAACGGAGGACAGGCCCAAGGCCGGCGAACTCATGTGGAGGTCCCTCTGACGCGGTGCGGATCTTGGTTGATGAAGGCCTTGGTCGGCAGCCAGGGGTGACGGCGATGACTGCGGCACAGGGGCCGGTCACTGCGTCGCGCCGACCGTGCCCGGGTCGTTGGGGTGGGGCACCAGTGCGGTGACGGTGAAGGTCATCCAGGACCGGAGCGGCAGTGTGCCGAGTACCTTCTCGTGCAGCTCGGTTTCGTCGGCGGCCCGCCAGATGCCGATGCTGCGCAGCTCGCCGACCGGACGCCACAGCCGGTACAGATGGCCGGAAGCGGCCAGTTCCGCCGCGCGGACGGCCTCGGCGGCCCGGCGCCGCCCGACCTCGTCCTCACCGACGCCCTCGGGGACGGTGGTGGTGATCTGGACCAGGAACTCTGCCATCTCCTCGCTCCTCTCGGATCCACGCCGGAGTCACTGGATCCGCGTCGTGGGGCCGTTCGGCGCCCCGTCCTCGCCTTCGTGCCTCCATCCTGGCCCTGCCACCAGGGACGTTGCCACGACCGCCGTCCTCCTTGCTGATAGGTGACACCTCCCAGCGCGCGTAGCATGACGGGCGTGGAGCTGCGCCAACTGAGGTATTTCATCGCGGTGGCCGAGGAGCTGAACTTCGGCCGGGCCGCCGCGCGGCTTCTGATCGCGGGCCCTTCTCTCTCCCAGCAGATCAAGGCCCTCGAACGCGACCTCGGGGTGCGCCTCTTCGACCGCGATCGCCGCTCGGTGTCCCTCACTCCGGCCGGCGCGGAACTGCTCCCGCACATCCGCGCCCTGCTGGAACGGGCGGATGACCTCCAGCGCCGCGCCGGCCGACTGTCCGGCTCCGAACCGGTCCGGCTCGGCTACGTCAACTGGTTGCCCGGAGATCTCACCGTTCGTACCTCCGCGGTGGCTCAGATCCACATCGACGCCTGGGTCGCCCCCTCGCACACCCAGGCAGCCCGGGTGGCCGACGGCAGCCTCGATCTCGCGGTGTGCTGGGTACGGGCCGAGGACATGGCACGGCACCGCCTGAACGCCCGGTTCCTCGGCGCCGATCGGCTCTATGCCGTTGCCAAGGGAGACGACACCAGCCCCGTGCAGGCCCGGGACACCGCGGTCCTCCTCGACGACGACATCACGTCCTGGTCGTCCTGGAACGTCTACGCCGAAGAACTCGCCCGTGACACCGGAGCCCGAGCCGTGCCCATCTCGGACGGCGGCATCACCGGCCCGGCCTTCTTCGACCACGTCCGCCGCAGCGACCGTCCGGTCATCAACTCGCCCAAGGGGCAGACCTGCGCGCTCCCGGCCGACCTGGTGCGACGCCCCGTCGTCGCCCCCGAGGTCTACTGGACCTGGTCCCTCGTCCGACGCGAGGACGAGGCACGCGCGGCGGTCATCGCCGCCATGGACGCCCTGTGCAACGGCGTCGCAGACCTCGGCATACACGCCGCCGACGCCTGGCTGCCCGCCGGCGACCCGTACCGGCAGTAGAGACCGAGTCCCCGCCGACGGAAGCCGCCGTTCCCCGGCACCGACGCGACCCGTCGGTGCCGAAGTAATCCGTGCTCCTCCACCTGCGACGGTCCTCACCTGCACTGAGAGCCATGGCCTCCCAGACGCGAGGAATCGAGTCCCAGCGCAGGGGCCGACAACCGTTGCCTCGCGGGCGCACGGCTGCCTATCGTCGAATAGTCGACCGGTCGGCTAGTGGCTTCCTTCCGGTCCTGAACAGCCCTCCCATCCCGAAAGTGAAGATCACCGTGAGCATTGCGCAGCAGAAGGTCGCCGTCATCACCGGCGCGTCACAGGGCATCGGCGCCGGACTGGTGGACGGCTACCGCGCACTCGGGTACGCGGTCGTCGCCACCTCCCGCACCATCGCACCCTCGGACGACGCGGAGGTCGTCACCGTCCAGGGGGACGTCGCGGATCACTCCACCGCCGACCGTGTCATCTCCGCCGCGGTGGAGCGGTTCGGCCGGGTCGACACCCTGGTGAACAACGCGGGCATCTTCGTCGCCAAGCCCTTCACCGACTACACCCTCGACGACTATGCGGCCGTGACAAGCGTGAACCTGAACGGTTTCTTCCGTATCACTCAGCTGGCGGTCGAGCGAATGCTCGCCCAGGGCGGCGGTCACATCGTCAACATCACCACCAGCCTGGTGGACAGCGCCGACTCCAAGGTGCCCTCGGTGCTGGCCTCTCTGACCAAGGGCGGCCTGCAGTCCGCGACCAAGTCCCTCGCCGTCGAGTACGCCCGCCGCGGCATCCGCACCAACGCGGTGTCGCCGGGCACCATCAAGACCCCCATGCATGCCGAGGAGACCCATGAGTTCCTTGCGGACCTGCACCCGATGGGTCGGATGGGCGAGTTGAGCGACATCGTCGACGCCGTGCTCTACCTGGAGCAGGCCCCGTTCGTGACCGGCGAGATCCTCCACGTCGACGGAGGCATGAGCGCGGGCCACTGAGCGGGGCGCAGCCCCGAACCGGCCGGGCGGCACCACAGCGACCCGGCCCCCGCCCCGCCCGACCTCGAACTCGCCCGACCGGAGGAATCCGATGGACAACACGACAGACGCGGGCCGCGAAGCCGTCCTGCGCCATGTGCTCGACCAGTGGAAGGACGCCATCGAGAGGCACGAACCCCAACGGGTGGCCTCCGTCTTCACCGAGGACGCGATCTTCCAGGGACTGCACCCCTACAGCGTCGGACGGCCAGGTGTCGCGGAGTACTACGACTCCCAGCCCCCCGGAATGACGCTCGACTACCGGATCCTCGAAACCAGACGCCTCGGCGAAGACCTCGTACTCGGCTATCTGGCCGTCGACTTCATGTTCGTCGACCGTCCCACGAGGAGACTCAACCTCGGCGTGCTGGTGATGCGTGTCCAGGACCGCTGGTACATCAGCCACTACCAGGTGTCCGGCCCGCTGCCGGACCACGGCTGAGTACGTACTGGGGGGTGGTTCCCCACTGACCGCCGGCGGGGAACCACCTGTCGTGTCGGTCAGGCGTTGGCGCAGATCGCGTACACCGTGATGCCTACGCTGGAGTAGTTGTTCTGCCGACCCAGGCCGATCCAGCCCGTTCCGTTGTCGGTGGGGAAGCTGCCGACCAGGATCGCGTCGTTGCCCTGAGCCTCGGCGCCGCCGCCGATGACCCTCTTGCCCGCCGGGCAAGAGACCGTTCGCCGTTGGAAGTTGGGCACATTGGCGACGGGGAGCCGGACGATCTGGTAACCGTCCACGGCGGCGGCCCGTGCCGGCCCTGCCTTGCTCGCCGTGATCTGGTCGGTGGCGGTCTCGCCGGTGGTGGCCTGGGCAGCCCATCCGAGTCCGGATACCAGGGCCAGGGCCAGTACGCCCGCGCCGATCGCCTGCTTGCCTCGCATAGGTGTCCTTTCGTCCTGTGGGGTTCCGAAGAATGGAGCCCCTTCGCTGACGATCGTCGCGGCGTAGGACCGCCCGTTGGGCCGTAATTCGCCCCAAACGCACCTAAGGAGCGAACAGGGGGTAGAAGGGCGTACATAGGCGGACGTATGGCGAGGTGAGCGCGCTACGGCGAGGCATGCGCGCTGTCGCCGCGCACGCCTCTCACCATGGGGCGACGGTGGTCTGGCCGGGGCGCGACGGGGTCGGCTCATGAGGCGTCGGCGGCGGCGTCGCGTTCGTGCGCCGGCGCGTCCGCGTCCGCGCCGCGGCCTTCGTCGATGAGTGCGGTGAAGGCGTCGAGAACGCGTTGCAGACCGAAGGCGTACGCGTGATCGGGGTCGTAGGCGCTTCCCTGTGCGGCGCCCGCCGCCGCTCCGACGCGGACGGCCGTGGGGTAGGCGTTCTCGTCGAGGACCCGGGCCAGGAGCGGGGCGTTCACCTTCCACCACTGCTGGTCGTTCATGGCGCTGTCGTGCTGGGCGGCGCGGGCGTCGGCGGCTGCGCGTGCGCTTGCCTGGACGAAGGTGAGCAGATAGGTCAGGCAGTCGTCCATCTCGACGTCACTGAGGCCCAGGCCGTCGAGTGCGGACAACTCGTGCTCGTACTTGGCCATCAGCCCCGGTCCGAGCGGAGGCCGGGCGGTGGAGACGGTCGCGGCCCAAGGATGCCGTTCGAAGAGGGCCTTGTTCTCCTCGGCGACGGCCGTGACGCGTCGGTGCCACGCCTGTCCGGTGGTGTCCGTACGGGACATACGGGCATAGGCGGCGTCGAGCATGAGGTCGAGCAGTTCGGCCTTGCCGGGGACGTAGGTGTACAGCGTCATGGGCACCACGCCGAGTTCCTGGGCCACTCGGCGCATGGTCACCGAGTCCAGGCCCTCGGCGTCGGCGATCGCGGTGGCTGCCTCGACCACCGCGTCCACGCTCAGCCCGCGGCGTGGACCGCGTCGGCGGTCGGGGGCGGAGTGTCGCCACAGCAGTTGCAGGGTTCGGGCCGGGTCGCCCGCGCTCGTTCGTTCCGTCGGCACGGGGACAATCTTCTCGTACGAAATCTCTGTACGCTGTATTCTGTACAGCGTACAGAGATGTACGGTGTGCGGAGAGGGCACGGGCAACCGGCATCTGAGATGCGTCACCCCTGAAGGAGTCCCCGTGAAGGTCACTTCCAGCGCCGTGTCGCTCAACGTCGACGACGTCCCCGGCTCGGCCGCCTTCCTCGTCGAACACTTCGGTTTCCGGGAGGAGATGAGCGCCGACGGGTTCGCGTCCCTGACGCGTGACGACGTGGGCATGAACGTCCTCTTCCTGCGGCGGGGGCTGGCGACGCTCCCGGCGGACCAGCGCGAGGAGCACGCCGCGGGTCTGATCCTCGCCTTCGTCGTCGACGACCTCGAAGGCGAACTGGCGCGTCTGCGCGCCGAAGGTGTCACGATCACCATGCCGTTGACCGAAGAGGAGTGGGGCGAGCGCGCCTTCCAGGTCCGCGACCCCAACGGCGTCATCGTGCAACTGGTCGACTGGAACGCGACCGCCGGACGCTGAGCCGACCGGCTCCACTGCACGCCAGGCAGTGCCCGGAGGACGTCGGGCCTTCCGCGCCGACGGGATGGCTCAGCGTGGTCGTGCGCCTGCTACGAGGCGGTGCCACGTCGACGGACGGCCCTCGGCAATGGCTCGTCCGGCGTCGGCCCGACGCCGGACGAGTCCGACGGCCTCCCACACCAGGGCGGCACCGGCCACCAGAGAGAGCAGCAGATAGAAGACGAACAGCTTGTGCAGGTCGTCGAGGAAGTACCAGACCGATGCGGTGGCGCTGAACCAGAAGGCGACCAGTGAGCCGCCACCGCGCTCCCGGCTGCGCGCCGCGCTGACAAGGCAGCAGACGGCGGTCAGCCCCAGCAGGGCTGCGATGGCGACGTACGAGTGGTCCCACCCGTCGTTGGCGCGCCGCAGTTCGGAGTTGACCGCCATGGCCTCGGCCACCGGCCCCCAGCCCACCGCGCACGACAGGCGTGCCGACCACGGAAGTGTCACCATGCCCAACACGGCGGCGGCGACGGCGACGTGACCGAAGTGGTCGGTCTCCACCGATTCGCCACGCGCACACAGCAACGACAACAGACAACCGAGCACGGCCAACGCGCCCTGGGTCGAGGGGCGCAGTGATGTTCGGAACCGGTCTCGGAGCGGGGTTCGGCCGTCGGAGAGGGGAGCCGCAGCGACAGGGGCGGCGGCCTGGACGGTCGGCATGGCCGCCTGTGCGAGGGCGTCGGCGAGCGCCGCACGCATCTGCCCGGCATCGGCGAACCGTTCCTCCGGGGCCTTGCGCAGGGCGCGTTGGATCACCGCCTCCACGGCCGGCGGAATCTGCGGCCGGAGCCGCGACACCGGCTCGGGTTCGGCGGACAGGTGCTGATGCATGACGGTGAACGGTGAGGCGCCACGGAACGGCGGCCGGCCGGTGAGCAGTTCGTACAGCAGGCACCCCATCGCGTACAGATCCGCCCGGTGGTCGACCTCCGCCCCGTTGATCTGCTCGGGCGAGAGGTAGGCGGGCGTGCCGATGGCCGCACCGCTGCCGGTGATGCGGGTGGCGGCTTCCGTGAATGCCTTCGCGATACCGAAGTCGAGGACCTTCACGCTGTCCGGTCCGGCAAGCATGATGTTGGAAGGCTTGATGTCCCGGTGCACGATGCCGCGCTCGTGGCTGTGCCCCAGCGCGTCCAGTACCGCGCACGCCGCGTTGATCGCCTCCGCGACGGGCAGCGGTCCGTCGCGGAGGGCCTCGGCGAGGGTGGTGCCCTGCACGTATTCCATGACCAGGTAGGGCCGTGGGCCGTCCGGGTCCGGCTCCTCGCCGACGTCATGGATGGTGGCCACGGCCGGGTGGTTCAACGCGGCGGCCGCGTGCGCCTCACGCCGGAAGCGGGCCCGCGACTGAGGGTCGTGGGCCAGTGCGGGGGAGAGCAGCTTCACCGCGACGGTACGCCGGAGCCGCTGGTCCACCCCTCGGTGGACCGTTCCCATACCGCCCTGCCCGAGCCTCTCGATCAGCTCGTACCGGCCGCCGAGGACCGTGTCCCGCCCCACTCGCGCCTCCCCGTGCATCGCGCAACCCGACGCAGCTTACGGTGTGTGCAAGCGTTGGCCTGCGTCGAGGGTGGAACGGCGTGTCCGCGTCATGTGCCCCGAACCGCGTCAGGTTGTCAGCCTCTCCAGGCCACGGCCTGTGGGCGCGACTTCCAGCCGTGTGTAGTGCTCCGTGGCGAGGATCCGTCGCCGGGCCTCGGCAGACAGACGGGACAGGATTCCGGGGAGCGCGCGCTCGCGAGCCACTTCGCTTCGGTGCGCCTGGATGGCGGACCACTTCTGCTCCAGCCACGGACGCACGTCGACCGTGGCGGTCACCCACTCGTCCGGCACGCTGAGCACGGACTTGCCGACCCGGGTCATGAGCCCGCCCAGCTCGGCAACGCCCGAGTGCGGATGCGTGGCCAGGTAGAGCGCGCTGGGCTGCCACGGTTCCCCCGCCGCGAGGTACCGGTGCTCAAGTCCGGCGGCCTGCACGGCGAGCAGGGTCACCCGGTGGGCGTGCACGTGGTCCGGGTGGCCGGACAGACCGCCGTACGCATCGTGGGTCACGACGATGTCCGGGCGGACCTCACGCAGGTGCCGCACGAGCCGCTCGAGGGCCTCGTCGAGGGGAGCGTCGCAGAACCGTGCCTGACCGGGCGCCGACTCGGGCACCCGGGCGTCGGCGTACCCCAGCATGCGCGGCTCGCCGACTCCCAGAATGCGCAGGGCGTCGGCGAGTTCCGCGGCACGATGGCTGCCCGGGGCCCAGGTCGCGGTGACAACGGCGGTGCGTGCTCCCGCGGTGGCGTGCTGCGCGAGCACGCCACCGGCGACCAGGGACTCGTCGTCCGGGTGCGCGAAGACCGCGAGCAGGCTCGGTAGCTGTGAAGGGGATGACGGAGACGAAGGGGATACGGTCACAGGGCGAAGCCTCTCTCGTGGCACCAGAGGTGCGCGAGTGCCGGCCGGGCCGCGTCACCGTGGCGGCTGCGGCTCGTGGCTGCACTTCGCGCGGCAGCGCCAGCAGGGCGTCACGCACCGGGCCCTTCCTCAGCGCCCCGGACCCCTCCAACTCGGCGACCATCTCCGCGCGCGCGGTCACCGGATCCGTGGTCACCGTGCTCCCCAGCCCATCTCCGTGTACAGCCGCCCCGCGCGGATTCCGTCGATCGCCGCTCGGGCGTAGGGGACGAGCGGCTCGGGCAGTGCGTCCGGCCGCCACCACTGCCAGGCGAGGCACTTGTCGGGCTCGCGCAACTCCGGCGTGCCCTCCCAGCGGCGGGCCCGGAAGACCAACTGCATCCGAGGCCGGCCGCCTGGCGTGTGGACGAGGTGCACGGCGTGCACGAACTCCACGTCGGCGGGGGCGATGACAAGGCCGGCTTCCTCAAGGGCCTCCCGGACGAGACAGGAGACGGCCGATTCCTGCTCGCAGTGCCCGGCCAGGAAATGCCAGGTGTTCCCGGCGTACGCGGAGTCGGGATGGCGCAGGCCGAGCAGGACCTCGCCCTGCGCGTTCTCCAGGTGGAGATGCACGCCGATGACGTTGGGGACAGCCTGCTGTCCGGTGTCCGGTGCCGGGGCCTGTCGGCGGGCCCCGGGCAGATGAGGAGCGGCGGCCGCGGCACCGCGGGGGCCGGACGGCGGCCGGGCGGCATGGTCGCGCACCAGGTCGAGAGTCGAGGGGCTCATCCGGAGACGCGGCACGACCTCCGGGGCGAACCAGCGCAGCATGACCCCCTCGGTGAGGTGGAGGGACTCGGGGTCGCCGTTCCAGCGGGCCACGTAGATCTGGATGGTCACCATCGCGCCGTCGATGCGCCTCGCGTGCTCCACCTGGAGCGGCTCCAGCACCGGTAGATCGAGTCCGGCTTCCTCTTGCAGCTCCCGGCGTGCTGTCTCCTCCAAGGACCGGTCACCGGGCTCACGCCCGCCCCCGAGCAGCGACCAGGATCCGGGCTCCCAGATGCCGGGGCGGTGGTCCCGCAGGTGCAGCAGGTATTCGCCGGCGTCGTTGACGATCAGCACCGACGCGTGGTCGGGCTCCCGCACGCCCGAGGCGGAGCCGGGAGGGGCGCCGGTGTCGGCACGTACCGGTCCGCCCTCTTGAGCCGAGGCCATCGAGTCCCCCTGGAAGCCGCGTGAGCATGTGATGTCGTTCAGCTCAACGACCCGAAGCGCCTTCCGAACGCACGTTTTTCAGACGTGCTGGAGTCCGCGTCCCGAGGGGCGAAGTGAAGGGTGCGGGTGGTTACGAACCTTGCCGTGTACGGGCGTGCGGCGACGGCGATCTTGGCCGAAACTCCGTGCCTGGTCCGCTCAGCGGACCGACCAGGCCGGCAACGGCTACGTCGACCCGCGCCGTACGTGATCAACGGGTCCGGCGATGTCCCTGATCGTTCACGCGAGTGGCTCCGAAACCGGACTCGTGTGTCCAGATGTGGGTGCAGGACGGGCACTGCAAGTGGAGCAGGCTGCCCGTGTTGGAGAGTAGATAGCGCCAGTGCTTGGTACATGTCCGCCGCTCCTCGCACGCGGCGCACCCGGCCCTGTCGTTGCAGTTCGGGCACGCCACCCAGGCGCGGCGGCCGATGTCGGCCTGAGGGTCAAGAGGCAGCACTGCCGTCCCCTCTCCTGGGCAGGACCCCGGCCGCGACCAGATCGTCGTACAGGCGCTGCTGCTCCTCGCTGAGGTCGGAGTACAGCATGTCGCGTGCCTTGTCCTCGTCGCGCAGCACAGCGACGGGATCCCAGTCGGGGCCGAGAGCGGCGAGGACGTGGGTGCGACGCAGGGCCTCGTGCGACGTCAGGTCGACGCTGAAGTCACCGAGCGACGCACTGTCGGGCCGATCCACCGCGGGCGGACCATCTGCGGCGGGTTCGTCCGGTTCATTGGGAAGAGTGGGGTCATGGGGGGACATATGGTCGAACGTAGGTAGCCCGTCCGGGTGAGGCAAGGGTGGGTGGGAGAAGTCACAGCAGAGTCGGGGAGTCGTCGCAGGGGCGGCGCGAAAGTCGCGACAACCGTGCGCGTCCGGGCCGGAACGTTCTGACATGAGTGCGGCGAGTCGGCGCTGAGCGGCGAAACCCGGTCGACGTCGGTCGCTGCCGTACTCGATCATGCGCTCATGCCACTCAGAGAGACCCTTGCCCGAGTCGACGCGGACCTTGCCGCCGGTCGGGTTCCCGTCGCGCGTCAGCGCCTGCGTGGGCTGGTGTCGTCCTTTCCGAACGACCTCATGCTGCGCCGCCGTCTGGGCGAGGTGTACCGCCTGTACGGAGAGCCCGCGGAGGCGGGCCGCTGGATGTACCTCGAACAGGACCGGGACGCGGCCGAGACCACCGCCTTCGAGGCGAGGTACAGCACAGCTCCGCAGCGCATGCGGGCAATTGCCTGGCGCGGCTCTGAGTCGCTGGCCCCGTCACCCTTCGCAAGAGAGCAACTGGCAGCGGTACGGGCGGCCTGCTCCGATGCCATGGGGCGTCCCGTCGACTGGGACATGGTGCCCCCGGGTCGGGGGGTGGAGAGCAGGGGGACCGCCTTCGCCGATTTTCTCGCAGGGGCGGGGTGCCTCGTGGCGGTCCTCGGGTTCCTCGCGATCTGGGTGAACGGACTCGTGGCCCTCTTCGACTGACTTGGCAATGTCACACGTGAGGTCTCAAAGGCCTTTGGCGTGTGCTGCGTCGGCGGGCGGGATGCCAGGGGCATATCGTGGTCAGGCGTCCCCGGCAGGGTCCGGCACAGCGCACCCGCTGTTCTGCTGGCCCGGATCCGGCGGCTGACCGAGCTGGGACTCTCCCTCGAAGAGGTACGGCACGTCCTCGCTGAAGACGTCGGGCGGCAACTGTCCGAGGCACTGGGCGAGTTGGCCGCCGACCTCGCCCGGCAGGGACACGAGATCCAGGAGCGCCGCAGGGTGCTGGCGGCGCTCCTGGAGGGTCCGTTAACCGCCGGGTCATGACGTACAGAGCGATCGGGCCGGTGATCATCGAGACCACCGGGATCAACACCCACCATGCCCTGGGCCCTCCGCGTCTCGGAGGCTGTGGCTGCGGTATCCGTTGGCCTGCCGCCGAGGCTCGGGCAGGAGACCGATGTGGTGGTAGTGCCGTATGGCCCGTGGGGCGATTCCGACGAGCGCGGCGATCTCTCCGATGCGCATGGTGCCAGTAGAAACCCTCCCGCAGCGACAAGGTCAAGCACGGCCGCGGCACGCCCGTCCTCGCTGACCTGCGCCTCCGGTGCGCCCTACGCGCTATGGATAGAACGTTCCGTATACTGGCTGTATGTCGAAGGTGAAGGGTTCGTCCGGGACGGGTCGCCGGTCGGAGGCGCGTGAGCGGCTGTTGAGTACGGCGAGTCGGCTCTTCTACACCGAGGGCATCCGGGCGGTCGGCGTCGACCGTGTGATGGCGGAGGCCGAGATCGCCCGCGGTACCTTCTACCGGCACTTCGAAGGCAAGGACGACCTCGTCCGGGCCTACCTCGAAGCGACGGACCAGGGCATCCGTGACCGTATGAGCGCCGCCCAGGAGGAGATCGGCGATTCGTCCGTGTTCCTTCAGGCCGTGGCGCACGGCATCGGGGAGGAGCTGTGCGGTGCAGGCTTCCGCGGATGCCCGTTCATCAACGCGGCCGCCGAGTACCCGGAGCGGGACAGCGCCGTCCATCAGGCGGTGCTGACGCACCGGGCCTGGTTCCACCAGGTGCTCCAGGAGGCTTTCGAGCAGACGGGTGCGGCCGACCCCGCCCGCTCGGCCGATGCCATGGTGGCCATGCGTGACGGTGCGATGGTGGCCGGCTATCTGAGCGATCCGCAGAGGGCGAACGACACCTTCGTCCACGGCGTCGCCGCTCTGCTGGCCGCCGGCTGACCTCTGAACCGCCTGCCGCCCGGGTGTGCCCGACGCGCACATCTCTTCTTCCGGCACGGACGGGACGGCCTCCGCCCGGTCAGCTGGGGCGGAGGCCGTTGGGCGGGCCGGGATCACTTGGTGTGGGCGGCCTGTTCCACGAGGTGCGTCACGGCGCCCGGGTCGGTCAGCTGGACGGCGTGCGGAGCGTTGACCTCGGTGGTGTGGGCGTGCGCGCGCGACGCCATGAACCGCTCCGCGGCGGCGGGGATGGCGTGGTCGGCGCGGGCGACGAGGTACCAGGAGGGAATCGTCTTCCAGGCCGGGGTGCCGGACGGTTCACCGAGGGCCTGTGCGGTGACCGGGCGCTGGGTGGCGGCGAGTTCGGCGGCACGGGCCTTGCTGAGCCGGTCGCTGAGGAACACGTCACGGTACTTGTCGGGCTTGAGATACAGGTCGGTGCCGGTGCTGCCGTCGGGCTGGGTGAAGGGGACGGCGTTCAGCGCGGTGGGGACGGGAGCGTCGGGATCGTCGCTGAGGTGGCTGCCGGGGAACTTGGCACTGATGGCCACGGCGCTCTCGCCCTTGTCCGGGGCGAAGGCGGCGACGTAGACGAGTGCCTTGACGTCCGGGTTGCCGGTGGCGGCGTCGGTGATGACGGCGCCACCGTAGGAGTGACCGACCAGGATGATCGGACCGTGGATCGTCTTGAGGTAGTCGGCCAGGTAGGCGGCGTCGCTCTGGAGGCCGCGCAGCGGGTTGGCGGGTGCCGTGACGGTGTAGCCGTCGGCCTGCAGTTGCTTGACGACGCCGCTCCAGCCCGCGGAGTCGGCCCAGGCGCCGTGGACGAGGACGACAGTCGGCTTGGCGGTGGCGTGGGCGTGGTGGCCGGGGGTCGCTGAGGCGGTCGTGGCGAGGCCCCCGGCGAGGGCGAGGCCGGCCGCGCCGAGGGCGGCCAGGCGGACCGGTCGGTGGGTGAACACAGGTTTCTCCTTGGATCGTGAGGACGGCGGACGGCGTGTGCGGCCGCCGGGAGTGGAGCGGGCAGGTCTCGCCGCCCGCGGGGGAGGGCATGGGGCGGTACCGGTCGGACGAGGGGGTCCGCCCCACGCGGCTCGGGGGCGTTCAGCGCGGGCAGAGTGGGCTGTCAGGCGCGGCTGAAGCCGTGGTGAGCTGCCCAGTCGAGCGCGTAGTCGGCGACCTCTTCCCAGCCGTCCTGGCCGAGGATGAAGTGGGACCGGCCGGGGAACTCCTGGTACTCGGTGACGGCCGGGGACTTGCGGTACAGCCGCCGGTTGGCCTTGTTCACCTTCGGCGGCACGATGTGGTCGGCCTCGCCGGCGATGAACAGCAGGGGAGCGCGCCGCCGATTGCGGAAGTCGACCTTCGTCGCGGCACGGGGGTTGAAGTTGGCGAACGCGCCCTGGAAGAGCACGCGAGCCGAACCGGGCACCTGGTAGCGCTCGTAGACGGCGGCCGACTCCTCTTCGCTGAGCGTGTTGGTGAAGCCGTAGTGGAACTGCTCCGGCGTCAGGGCGATTGCCTTGTTCTTGTTGGCGGGGTTGCCGAGGACCGGCCATGCCGACTTCAGCGTGGAGTACGGCAGCGGGAGGACACCTTTGACGGGGGCCGAGTCGATGGCGACGCCGGCACTGCCCAGGCCGCGGTCCAGCAGGACCTGGGTGATGGTTCCGCCGAAGGAGTGCCCGATGATGACGGGCGCCTGATCCAGCCGGCGGATGACCTCCTCGTAGCGGGCGATCACCTCGCGCAGGCCCACTCCCGCGATACGGGAGGGGTCGCGCCGTATCTCCTCGACCTCGCCTTCGAGGCCGGGCCAGGCCGGGGCGATGACCCGGTATCCCTGTGCCTCGTAGCGCTCGGTCCATTTCTCCCAGCTGCGCGGGGTCATCCAGAGCCCGTGGATCAGCACGACGGTGCGGGCCGGGGAGGTGCCAGTCATCAGAACTCCAGAAGCTAGATAGAACGTTCTGTTCACTCTCGACGGTACGCTACGCCTGGCCGATGCCCGAGGCAAACGAGGGGAGGGGATGGCTTCGTCACATCGCGGGGTGCGGGTGCCAGGGAGGCACCGCACACACGAGAAGAGGGCGATCGGCTACGGCTTCCGTGCCGCGCTTGACGCAGCCGACAGCGGACACCGTGTCGGGCAGGGGGACCGGCGGCCTGGCCGGACAGCTCCTGGCAGGGCCAGGTCAGACCGGCAGAAGCCGGGAGATGATCGCGCTGAGCTGCCGCGCGTTGCGGCACTCGTACATCTCGACGACACCGGCGTAGTCCGGTGCGGCCGAGTCACCCGTGCCCCATTGGGAGCGCGGCTCGGGGTTCAGCCAGTAGACACGGCGGGCTCGCCGGCCGATGTTCCGTACGGCCGGCAGATTCGGGTCACCCATGTTGGTGCGGGCGTCGCCCAGGACGAGAACGGTGGTGCGCGAGCCCACGGCGTCGGGGTAGCGCTCGGTGAACTCGCCGAACGTGGTTCCGTAGTCGCTGCTGTCGTGCCAACCCGTCAGCGTCGCTTCCGAGCGGATCCGGGCGCTGAGCGCGCCGGGATCGGCGGCCCCGTGCGCCAGAATCCGGGTCACCTCGTCGACCTGGTTGACGAAGGCGAACACCCGCACCTTGCTGAACTGGTCGTGCAGTGCCTGCACCAGCAGCATCGTGAAGTCCGAGAAGCCCGACACCGAGCCCGAGACATCGCACAGCAGCACCAGCTCGGGCCGGGCAGGGCGGCGCCGGCGCAGCACGGGCCGTATCGGCACGCCACCGGTCGACAGCGACCCACGCAGTGTGCGCCGCAGGTCGATGGTGCCGCGGGCGGCACGTCGGCGGCGGGCGGCCAGCCGGGTGGCCAATTTGCGCGCGAGCGGCTGAACGACCCTGCGCAGCTCGGCGAGTTGATCCCGGCCGGCGAAGAGGAAATCGACCCGGTCGGCCGTGGTGGCCACCGCTCGTCGCGCGATCTCGTCCGGGCCGCGCCGCTCGGCGACACGGCGCCGCGCCTCCACGGCGACCTGCTGACGGAACGCCTCGATACGCCGGCGGACCTCGTCCTCCAGCAGTCGGTCGGTGAAGCCCGCCACGTCCTGTTGCGCCCGGATGCTGTCACGGACGCGTGCCATCAGCGTCTGCGGGCGGAGCCGGTCGAGTGTCTGGTACGACGACCAGCCGTCCGACCCCGGCGTCGACCCGTACCCGCCGAAGCCGTCCACCGCCTCCACCGCCAACCGGGCCATGGCCACTCGGTCGTCGGCGGCAAGCGCGTCCGCGAGCCGGCCCCGCAGCTCCTCGCGGTCCGCCGGGGCATCCCCGGTCCGGACCCCGACGCGGGCCGGGAAGTACACGTCGAAGACGGCATCGAAAACCCGCCGCTGTCCCTCGCTGTGCAGCAGCGCGGCCGCCAGCCCTTCGCGCAGCAGCTCACGGTCCGCCAGGCCGAGGAGCTCCGCCGCCTGTGCGGCGTCCACGGTCTCGCCGGTGCCGATCCGCATGCCGTGCGAGCGCAGTGCGCCGACCAGACCCGTCAGCCGCCCGGCGACACCCGCTGACGGGGCGGGGGCGCTCACACGGCGTCCAGGTCGAGCTTCGCCGCTGCCTTCAGGACGTCCTCCTGATGCTTGAGGACCACACCGAGGGTCTCGCGCACGAGGCTCTCCTCAAGGGTGTCGGCATCGAGCGCCAGCAGGGTGCGCGCCCAGTCGATGGTCTCGGCGACCGAAGGGGCCTTGCGCAGATCCATCTCACGCAACGCCCGGACCACCCGCACCAGGGACTCGGCCAGGAGTCCGTCGATGCCCGGAACCTTGAGCCGGACGATGCGACGCTCCAGCTCCTCTTCGGGGAAGCCGATGTGCAGGAAGAGGCAGCGGCGGCGCAGCGCCTCCGACAGCTCGCGGCTCGCGTTCGAGGTGAGAACCACGAACGGGCGCCGGGTGGCCGTCACCGTCCCCAGCTCGGGGACGGTGACCTGGAAGTCGCTGAGTACCTCCAGGAGCAGCCCCTCCACCTCGATGTCCGCCTTGTCGGTCTCGTCGATCAGCAGCACCTTGGGGTCGTCCCCGCGGATGGCGCTCAGCAGCGGACGCGGCAGCAGGAACTCCTCGCTGAAGATGTCCGTGCGTGTCTCGTCCCATGTCTCGTCACGGCTCGCGCTGATGCGCAGCAGTTGCTTGGCGTGGTTCCACTCGTACAACGCCCTGGACTCGTCGATGCCTTCGTAGCACTGCAGCCGGACCAGCTGTGCCTCGGCGACCTGGGCGACGGCCTTGGCGAGTTCGGTCTTGCCGACCCCGGCGGGGCCCTCCACCAGGAGCGGCTTGCCGAGCCGGTCGGCCAGGAACACCGTCGTCGCGACCGCGGGGGACGCCAGATAGCCGGTTTCTGCGAGGCGCGCGGAAACTTCGTCGACGGATGCGAAGAGCAACGGGGCCTCCAGCTCGGCACGGGACAGGTCCAGTACTATCTAAGCGCTTGCTCACTGGTTCTGTCACGTGTGAGGAGGGCCATGCGTATCCGGCGGCGGATTCCCGCCGTCCCGAAGGTGACGGGAATCCGTGCGGATCCGTGTGTCAGTGCGACGCAGGCGGCCCTGCCTGGGCGGCCGTGCCCCAGTCCGACGGCTCGGTGCCGACCGTGAAGGCGAGCGACCGCATCCTTCGCAGTGCGTCCGTCGTCAGATAGGTGCGGGCCGTAGGGGGTGCCGTCGACACGGGCCGACTGGACATAGGGGCGACCCTCCGAGGTGCCGGGTGCCGTCACCCTGAGGGGGCCACATGGGTGGTGGCGCCGGTCCAGCCTCAGATCGACCCGCGCGAAGACCGGTGTGGACAGGCCCCACGCGTCATGGCCGGGCTGGACCGGGAAGATGCCGAGGGACGACAGCACGTTCCAGGCCGACATGGGCGTCAGGGCCTCCCCACCTCTTGGATAACGTTGTCAAAGATGAGGGCGCCCATTGCGCGTTGGGTGGACCCGTCGACAGTGCCGGTGTCCGCGGAGGTCGGGTGCGGCAGCCATGCCGTGCGTTGGTGGGCGCCGTAGCCGCGTCCGGGCGTGCGCGGGCCCGGCCTGGACCGAACGGTCCCGGGCCGGGCCGGATTCGTCCGCCGGTCAGTCGACCATGGCGGCGAACATGCCGGGTTCGTAGGAGCCCCCACGCTGGTGCACGATCACGGCGAGCCGGTTGGCGGCCTTGATCATGGCGACCAGGGAGACCAGCGCGGCGATCTGGTCGTCGTCGTAGTGCTTGCGTACCCGGGCCCAGGTCTCGTCGGACACGCCGTCGTGGGCGTCGGCGAGCCGGGTGCCCTCCTCGGCGAGCGCCAGCGCGGCCCGCTCGGCCTCGGTGAACACGGTGGATTCGCGCCAGGCGGCGACCAGGTGGAGCCGGACCGCGGTCTCACCGGCGGCTGCGGCCTCCTTGGTGTGCAGGTCGACGCACCAGCCGCAGCCGTTGATCTGGCTGGCGCGCAGTGACACCAACTCCTGCGTGGACTCGGGCAGCGGCGACTGGGCGATCACCAGGCCGGCGTTGGCGAACCGCTTGGAGAACTTGGCTGCGATCTCGTTCTCGAACAGGTTGAACCGAGCGTCCATGACGGCGTCCTCACTTGTGGCGTGGCACTGACGAACACGAGATGCCGGCGACCCGCCCCCTGTGACGGGACGGCGGCGTGACGTGCGCCACTCCGTCGGGGTGTCACAAAGCTGTGGAGCCCGGCGTCTTGTGCGCGTGGCGTCGTCGGGAGCGAACAGGCAGGAGCAGCCGGTGGAGAACGAGCACACACAGGACACGGCCGGGCAGCCCATGGGCGATGGACGCACGGACCCCGCCACCGAGGCGTTCGTCGCCCATCGCAACCTGCTGTTCACCGTCGCCTACGAGATGCTGGGCTCGGCCGCCGATGCGGAGGACGTGCTGCAGGAGACCTGGTTGCGCTGGGCGGGTGTCGATCTCGGCACGGTGCGGGATCAACGGGCGTACCTCGTCCGGATCGCCACGCGCCAGGCACTGAGCCGGCTGCGCACGCTCGGCCGCCGCAAGGAGTCCTACGTCGGTCCCTGGCTGCCGGCCCCGCTGCTGACCGCCCCCGACGTGGCCGAGGACGTCGAACTGGCCGACAGCGTCTCGATGGCGATGCTGCTGGTGCTGGAGACACTCTCGCCCCTCGAACGCGCGGTGTTCGTGCTGCGCGAGGTGTTCGACCTCGGGTACGACGAGATCGCCGAAGCCGTCGACAAGAGCCCGGCCGCCGTCCGCCAGATCGCGCACCGGGCACGGGCCCATGTCGCGGCGCGCCGCCCGCGCGGAGTCGTCTCCCCGGCCGAGACCCGACACGCGCTCGATGCGTTCCAACGGGCCGCCACGACGGGCGACTTGCAGGGCCTGCTCGACGTCCTCGCGCCGGATGTCGTCTTCCTGGGCGACGGCGGCGGGATCAAGCAGGCCGTCCAGCAGCCCGTCGTCGGGGCCGACAAGGTGGCTCGCCTGCTGGCCGCCGGGCTGAACAGGACCACCACGGCGGCGCTGCGACCGGCCCAGGTCAATGGCTACCCGGCGCTCGTTCTCCGGCTCGACGGAGAGGTCGACACCGTCGTGGCGGTGCGCATCGACGACGGACTCATCACCGGGCTCTATGCCGTGCGCAATCCCGAGAAGCTGTCGCACATGCGGCAGGAGACCGCCCTGCGCCGCTGAGCCCGGGGCCCGTAAAGCCGAGCGCATCCCCCGTCTCCATGGTGCGGGACCGGGTCACGCGGTGGCCTCGTCGAGGAGCTCGAGCACATGCCGGTAGGGACGGCCGGTGGCGCGGGTCATGCCCATCTCGCAGGTGCGGTTGCACGAGGCGTACGCGTCGAAGTCACCCGCGGTGATCTCGGCGGCCTGCGCGGCCGTGGCCGAGGCGGTCACCTCCGGGTGCAGCAGACCGCGGTCCCCGGCGAAGGCACAGCAGCCCCAGCTGCCGGGCACGGTCACCTCGGCGCTGACGGCGGCGGCAACGGCGCGCAAGGAGGCGTCGATACCGAGGTGGACCGTGGAGCAGGTGGGATGGAGGGCTAGGCTGCCCAGACGGCGGGGCGTGGGCAGGGCGGACAGGAGGTGCTCCGCCGTGAAGACGACGCTGTCGACGAAGCGCAGTGCGGTGAAGCGGGCGCGGTCGGACTCCGGGAGCGCGTCGGCCAGTTGCTCCAGACCGTGGGTGCAGGAGGACGCGTCACAGACCACCGGCAGCCCCCCGCCGTCGCTGGCCTCCCACAGCGCCTGCAGCGTGCGGGCGGCCATGGTGCGGTGCCCGGCGGTGTAGCCCTTGGACTGCCAGGGTGTGCCGCAGCACAGGTTCGACAGCTCGCCGGGCACGCTCACGGGGACGCCCGCGCGTTCGCAGAGCCGCAGGAACGCAGCAGCCGCGCCGCCGGAGGTGCCCTCGGGGGCGAAGACGCTGCCGATGCACGCGGCGAAGAACACGGCTTGCGCCTCGGCGGGCCGCCGGGGTGCAGGGCGGGCGGGGCCGCCGCGCGGGATGTCGTCGGCCCAGGCCGGGACCAGCTCCGCCGCTCCCGCCTTGCGGATCGCACCCGTCGCGGCACGCAGAACGGGCGCGGGCATGACGTGCGCGGCGTTCAGCGCGGCGCGCACGCCGGTGACCGCGCTGCTCCAGTGCCGGGCGGCCGCGGCGCCGGCCCGCTGGGCTGTGGGGCTGTGACGCTCGGCGCGCAGGCGTTTCATGACCGCGCCGGTGTCGATGGTGACCGGGCAGGCGGTCACACAGAGGCTGTCGGCCGCGCAGCTGTCGACCGCCGCGTAGGCGTAGTCGGCCTCCAGGGCGCTGCGGCGTTCCTCGTCGCCGGCGACGGTGGCCAGCGCGATCTCCCGTTGCAGGGCGATGCGTTGACGGGGCGTCGTCGTGACGTCCGCGGTCGGGCAGACGGGTTCGCAGTAGCCGCACTCCACGCACGCGTCCAGTGCCGGATCGACCTCGGGTACGCTCTTGAGGCTGTGCAGGTGGGTGGCCGGGTCGTCGGTCAGCAGCACCCCGGGGTTCAGGACGCCGTGCGGGTCGCACAGCCGCTTCAGCTCGACCATGACCTCGTACAGCTCGTCGCCGTACTGGCGGCGCACGAACGGGGCCATGGCGCGGCCGGTGCCGTGCTCGGCCTTCAGAGTGCCGCCGACGTCCAGGACGAGGTCCACCATGGCATCGGTGAAGCGGGCGTAGCGCTCGGTCTCGGCACGGGTGTCGAAGTCCTGGGTGAGCATGAAGTGCAGGTTGCCGTCCCGGGCATGGCCGAAGATCACCGCGTCCTGGTAGCCGTACCGGTCGAACAGACCGATCAGGCCCTCGCAGGTGCCGGTCAGTCGCTCCATGGGGACCGCGATGTCCTCCAGCAGCGCGGTGGTACCCGGGCGGCGCGCCCCCGCCACCGCGGTGTACAGGCCCTTGCGCAGATGCCACAGCCGTGCCCGCACCCGTGCGTCGCGGGTCAGTGCGGTGCCGGTGACGGCGGACAGACCGTCAAGCACCGGCTGGGCGGCGGCCACGGTCGCGTCCAGCGCCTCGGCGGTGTCCTCGGCGAACTCCACCAGCAGCGCGGCATGCCGTTCCACACGCAGACCGCGCAGTTCGTCCACGGGGTCGGGGGAGCGCTGCGCCACCCGCAGCGACGCGGCGTCCAGCAGCTCGGCGGTGCGGGCCCCGGCGGCCAGCAGCGCCGGCAGCGCGTCGGTCGCCTCGGCCAGGCCGGGTAGTACGAGCAGTCCCGTGGCGGTGTGGGGGAGCAGCGGCACGGTACGGAAGACGGCCTCGCCGACGAAGCCCAGGGTTCCCTCGCTGCCGATCATCAGATGGGCGAGGATGTCCACCGGGTCGGTGTGATCCAGGAACGAGTTGAGGCCGTAGCCCATGGTGTTCTTCATCGCGAACAGCCGCTCCACGGTGGCCCGGGAGGCCGCCGAGTCGCGGACCTGGTCCCGCAACCTCAGCAGTCCGGCGTGGAGTTCGGGCTCCCGTGCCCGCAGCGCCTGGTCCGCGTCCCGGTCCGCGGTGTCCACCACGGTGCCCGACGGCAGCACCAACTGCAGCGACTCCATGGTGCGGTAGGCGTTGTCGCGGGTGCCGCAGTTCATGCCGCTGGAGTTGTTGGCGACCAGCCCGCCGATGGTGCACGCGGACTCGCTGGCCGGGTCGGGGCCCAGCCGGCGCCCGTACCGCGCGAGCCGCGCATTGGCCTGACGTACCGTCAGTCCAGGCTGGAGCCGGATCCGCAGGCCCTCGTCCAGGACCTGTGCGGTGCGCCAGTGGCTGCGGACGTCGACGAGGATGCCGGCGCCGCCCGCCTGCCCTGCCAGGCTGGTGCCGCCCGAACGCAACGTCAGCGGCACCCCCGCGCTGCGCGCCCCCGCCATCAGCGCACCCACCTCGGCCGCCGACGCCGCACGTACCACCGCCTGAGGCGTGAACAGATACGGGGACGCGTCGTGGGCCACCGCGATTCGGCGGGGCATCTCGGTGGACACCCGCGCCGGGTCGTCCACGCACCCGGCCAGGATCTCGGCCAGGCCGGCGGAGGCCGGATCGTGGGCGGTCGGCGCGGCGGAGGGGGTGACAGCGGGGCTGGTCATGGTTCCTCGGTACGGGGGAGGGCGGTCAGTGGGCGGCGGTGATCCGCAGCAGGCGCGGCGGGCGCGCGGCGGGCTCGGGCAGACGCAGCGGCGACAGACCGGGGGTGATGCTGCCCAGGAGGGCGGCGCGGCGGGCACCCGTACCCGAGGGAAGGGCGCCGGGCAGGCCGTTCACGGTGAGGAAGCCCAGCACGGCGAACGCCAGCGCCTCCTTCGCGTCCGACGGCAGCCCCAGCTCGTCGCTGGGGTACAGCGTCACATCGGGCAGCTCGTCGGCGATCATGCGCATCAGCACCGGATTGCGCAGGCCGCCACCGGACACCACCAGGCTCGTGACCCAGTGGGCGCGGCAGGCGTCCGCCACCGTGACGGCGGTCAGCCTGGTCAGGGTGGCCAGGACGTCGTCCGCGGCGGGCGTGGGCACCGCCGCCAGCGCCCGCAGCAGGTACGGCAGATGGAAGTGCTCCTTCCCGGTGCTCTTCGGCGCGGGCCTGCGGTAGTACGGGTCGTCGAGGAGCGCGGTGAGCAGAGCGGCGCTGACGCGGCCGGCTCCCGCCCGGCGACCGTCCTCGTCGTAAGTGGCGGCGCCGTCGGTGAAATGGCGTACGGCGGCGTCCAGCAGCGCGTTGGCGGGACCGGTGTCGAAGGCCAGGGGCTCCGCGCCCGGCGCGACGACCGTGACATTCGCGATGCCGCCCAGGTTCAGCGCCGCCGGGATGCCCGAAAGCCCCCGCAGGAGCAGGGAGTCGGTCATGGCGACCAGCGGCGCTCCCTGCCCGCCCGCGGCCACGTCCCGGCTGCGCAGGTCGGAGACGACCGGGAGCCCGGTGGCCTCGGCGATCCAGGCGGGCCGGCCCAGTTGCAGGGTGCCGCGGACGGTGCCGTCCTCCACCCAGTGGTGCAGGGTCTGGCCGTGGGACACCACCAGGTCCGCGGTGCCGTCGCACAGTTCGCTCAGGGCGCGCCCGGCGGCGTCGGCGAAGGCCTGCCCGATACCGGTGTCCAGCGCGCACACGGCCTGGGTGGTCGTCGCGGCGGGTGGCAGCGTGCCGGCGATCAGGTCGCGCAGTTCGTCCGGGTAGGGGACGGAGAGGTGGCCGAGCGGCCGCATGTGCAGGGTGTCGCCATCCAGGGTGAGGTCGGTGGCGGCCGCCTCGATGGCGTCGTACGAGGTGCCGGACATCAGGCCGATCACACGCATGGCTTCTCCCAGTGAGGATCGTGGGACTGAGGGATGGGCCCGGGGGCGTGGCCGCCGACGGTGGGCGGCCCCGCCCCCCGGGTGTCGTCACTCCAGGCCGGCGCTCGCCGTCAAGGGGTCCGAGCCGGAACGGGACTCCGGCTCACCGCCGGGCAGCGTGACCTCGTTCACCGGCCGCAGCTGCGGCGCGCGGTGGAACAGACTCATCACACCGCCCACCACCAGCGTGATCACCACGCCGATCGGCACGAGCCACTGGGCCGCGATCGCGGTGGGCACCGTGGCCCCGGCCACTGTGACGTCGATCTTGACGTCGCGCACGATGTAGGTCATCACCCCGATCGTCACCAGGAAGGCCACGACGGAGTCGACCTGGTTGGCCCGCTTGACCAGCCGCCCCAGCAGGAACGCGCCGAGCAGCGCGCCGTAGGTGTAGCCCGCGATCGTCAGACCGGTCAGATACACATTGCCGGTGCTGGCGCTGAACGCACACGCGAAGACGGCCATCAGCACCGCCCACACCAGCGTCATCACCCGGGCCAGCTTGAGCAGGGACTCCTCGGAGGGCGTGCTGCGGAAGAAGCTGTGGATGATGTCGGCGACCGTCGAGTTCGACATGGAGTTCAGCGCCGAGGACAGCGAGCCCATCGCGGCGCCGAGGATGCCGGCCACCAGCAGACCGGAGATCACCACGGGCAGGCCGTGCAGGATGAAGTTCGGGTAGAGGTTGTCGGAACTGGCCAGGCCCAGCTGCTTGAAGTCCTTGCCCTGGTTGTAGGACCACAGCAGGGCGCCGACGAGGGAGAAGGCGGCGAACTGCAGGGTGACGAAGACACCGGAGGCGATCATGGCCTTCTGGCCGTCGCGCAGCGAGCGGGTGGCCAGGATGCGCTGGACGATCAGCTGGTCGGAGCCGTGACTGGCCATCGCGAAGATGGCGCCGCCGATGATCGCGGTGGGCAGGGCGAACGGGCTCGTGAGGATGTGCGCCAGGTCGAAGTCGGTGTCGAAGAGCTTGAAGTGGCCCGTGTCCAGGGCGCGCGAGAAGCCGGCGGCGCCGACGTGGCCGGACAGCACGGCGATGGCGAGGATCGCGCCGCCCAGGTACAGAGCCATCTGGATGGCGTCCGTCCAGATGACCGCCTTGATGCCGCCGAGGTAGGTGTAGACGACGGTGATCGCCGTGAGCACGATGATGATGACGCGGTAGCTTGAGTGCACACCGAACTCGTCGAGCAGCAGCTTGATCGGGATCGCGGAGGCGAACAGCCGGACGCCCTCGGCGAGCAGCCGGGTGAAGACGAAGGTCACCGAGGCGAGCCCCTGGAGTTTGAGCCCGAATCTGCTTCCCAGGTACTGGTACGCGCTGACGAAGCCGCCGCGCTTGTACAGGGGAATCAGCACGGTGGCCACGACGATGCGGCCGATCACATAGCCGAGGGCCAGTTCGACGTTGCCGAAGCCCTGTCCGCTGTAGGCGCCGCCGGGCACGCTGATGACGGTGAGCACGCTGGTCTCGGTGGCGACCACGGAGAAGGAGACGGTCCACCACGGCATGTGGCTTTCGCCGACGAAGTAGTCCTTCGCCGTTTTCTGCCGTCCGGCCAGGCGCAGTCCGATCATGGCGATGGCGACCAGATAGACGACGATCACCACGAGGTCGAGTTGGCGCACGCTCACTCCTAAGCGAGGGCCGGCGGAGTCACCGGCGGGGTGGGGACAGGGGGAAGGGACGTCGTCCGCCGTACGCGGACGACGTGGGGTTCGTGCGGTGCCGAGGCGTCCAGCGCCAGCAGGCGCGCGCCGTCCAGCGGGTCCCCGAGCGGGGGCCGCAGGTGCAGGGCGTACGGGGAGCCGGTGAGCGCCGCCCGCAGCGGGCCGAGGAGCGGTTCGCCGAGGCCGGTGAGCCCGCCGGTGATGGTGACGGGAAGGGCGTCGCCGCCGCCGATCCGTCGGGCGGCGGTGAGCACGGCATCGCCGAGCGCGGCGGCTGCGTCCCGGACGATCGCGGAGGCGGCGGCGTCACCCGCGGCGGCGGCATGGGCCACGTCCGGGGCGAAGGACGCGGCGGTGCGGGCGGGGTTGCCGTCCCGTCCGATGGCCGAGGGCAGCCGGTCGGGGTCGCCGAAGCGTGCGACGGCGGCGGCCAGCAGCGCGGTGTCCGGTCCGCGTCCGTCATGGGCGTGCAGCGCGGCCCGCAGGCCCGCCGCGCCGATCCAGGCGCCGCTGCCCTCGTCGCCGAGCCAGGGCCCCCAGCCGTCGACGCGGGCGTACGATCCGTCGTCCCCGATACCGATGGCGACGGAGCCCGTGCCGATCGCGAGCACCACGCCGGTGCGGCCTCCGAGGGCTCCCGCGTGGGCGGTGACGGCGTCGCTGGTGACGGCCACCTCGTCCGCGGGCAGGTCGTCGAGGAGCTGGGTGGCCAGTTCGCGGGCCGCCTCCGGTGCGGCGGCCGCCCCCGCCGCGCCCACACAGACAGCCGCCAGCCGGTACGAGGGCTCGCCTGCCAACAGCGGGAGGACCGCGGCGCGCACCGCGGCACGGGCCGCTGCCACTCCGTTGTCCGCGGCGAGCCCGGGGGCTCCGGGCACCTCGCGGACGTCGTGGGCAGGGCTGTCGCCGGACCACAGCACGGCACGGCAGCCGGTTTTGCCGAGGTCCACCGCCACAGTTGCTGTCATGGGGCACGCCTTCGTGTCTCCAGGGATCCGGCGCGTCGGGCGGTCACGGGGACGGCCGCAGGGCCGGTGACCGGCGCGGATCGCGGTCCAGCGAGTATCCGAAGGCCGACCTCCGAATGTCAATAAGTAACTTCCCGTAGATCGGCACGTAAATTTTTGACGTGCCATCGGGGTGTGATTAATGTGTCGCCCATCCACCGAGGAGGGAACGGCCCATGGCCCGCCAGGAACCACCCCGCACACCGGTCCAGCCGACGGAGGGCACCAGCCCCGCCGCGACCCTGGCCCGCATCCGCGCGGCCCTGCCGACCCTGGCCCCCTCGGAACGGCGGGTCGCCGACGCCGTCCTCGCCGATCCCGCGCAGGCCTCGGGGCTGTCCATCAGCGCCCTCGGCAAGCGGGCCGACACCTCGGTGGCCACGGTGATGCGCTTCTGCCGTGCCATAGGCATCGCCAACTACCCCCAGCTGCGCCTCGCGCTCGCCGCGGCCGCCGCCCGCGAGCACGCCCTCGGCGGCGAACGGCCGACACCGGGCACCGACATCAGCGCCACCGACACGCTGGACGAGATCGTCAAGAAGATCATCTACAACGAGGTACGCGCCCTGGAGGACTCCGGGGCCGGACTGGACCTCCAGGCGCTGGGCCGCGCGGTGGACGCGGTGGCGGGAGCCCGGCGGATCGACATCTTCGGCGTCGGTGCCAGCGCGTTCGTCGGCCAGGACCTGCACCAGAAGCTGCACCGGATCGGCCACATGGCCTTCATCTGGACCGACCGGCACGCCGCCCTCACCGCCGCCGCCCTGCTCGGGCCCGGCGACGTCGCCCTGGCGATCTCCCACTCCGGGGAGACCGAGGACACCCTCGAGCCCCTCCAGGCCGCCGCCGAACGCGGCGCCACCACCATCGCCCTCACCAACGTCCCGCGCTCCGCACTCGCGCAGAGCGCGGACCTCGTGCTGACGACATGTGCCCGGGAGACTCCCTTCCGCTCGGGCGCGACCGTCAGCCGCATCGCGCAACTCGCGATCATCGACTGCCTGTTCGTCGGCGTGGCACAGCGTTCCTACGACGCCACGACCGCGGCGCTCGAGAAGACCTACGGGGCCATCCAGCGCCGCAGGCGCCCGCAGTCGCAGCGCCGCACACCGGCCGACGACTGACCGCCACCCCTGCCTCTCCCCCCGCACCACCCTTGAAAGGACGACCGCGCCGTGGACCTCAGCACCCTGGGCACCGAGACCCGCAACGAGCGGACCGCCGAGCTGGACCGCATGCCGGTCTCGGAACTGCTCTCCGTCATGAACGCCGAGGACCAGACCGTCGCCCTCGCGGTACGCGACGCCCTCCCGGAGATCGGGGCCGCCGTCGAGGCGATCACCGAGTCGCTGCGGCGGGGCGGACGGCTGATCTACATGGGCGCCGGCACCAGCGGCCGTATCGGCCTGCTCGACGCCGTCGAGTGCCCGCCCACCTTCGGCACCTCGCCCGATCAGGTGGTGGGCCTGCTCTCCGGCGGCCCGGGCGCCTTCGTCGTCGCGGTCGAAGGGGCCGAGGACGAGCCTGCGAGGGCGGTGGCCGGCCTCGACGAGATCGGCGTGGACGACAAGGACACGGTCGTCGGCCTCGCCGCCAGCGGCCGCACCCCCTATGTCGTCGGCGGCCTGAAGCACGCCGCCGCCAAGGGGGCCGTCACGGTGTCGGTCGCCTGCAACCGCGACGCGGTCATCAGCCGCTACGCCGACATCCCGATCGAGGTCCCCACCGGCCCCGAGATCCTCACCGGCTCCACCCGGCTCAAGGGCGGCACCGCCGAGAAGATGGTCTGCAACATGCTCTCGACCGCGTCGATGGTGCGCCTGGGCAAGGTCTACGGGAACCTCATGGTCGACGTCCGCGCCAGCAACGACAAGCTCGTCGATCGTGCCCGCCGGATGGTCGTCCAGGCCACCGGCGCCGACCCCGACTCGGCCGCCGAGGCGCTGCGGGCGGCCGGCGGCCACGCCAAGACCGCCATCGTCATGCTCCTCACCCACTCCACCGCCGAGGAGGCCGCCCGCGCCCTGGAAGGGGCCGCCGGCAACACCCGCGCCGCCATCGCGGACATCTGACCGGCCGCCTGCCGCTGACGGGGCGTGACCACTCTCTTGGGGGAGTGGGACGACGTCCCGTCGCCGGTCCCCGCACGCTGGGCGTTCCCCGCGGCGCTGCGGTCCGTCGGCCCACCGACGTCCGCGTTTCTCCCTCCCACGAAGCCCTGCTCCTGCCCGCCTCCGACGTGGTGGCCAGGCGATTGTCCGATTCCTCCCTCACTCTGTAGACGCAGGAGGGGGTGAGACGACGGAGGGAGTGGCGGGATGCAGATCGTTGTGGACCTCGCGGTCTGCCAGGGCTATGCCCAGTGCGTGTTCCTGGCACCGGAGGTGTTCCGGCTCCACGGAGAGGAGTCGTTGCTGTACGCGCCGACGGTTCCGGACGATCAGCTGGAGCGCGTCCGCCAGGCCGCGGCGGCGTGCCCCGTGCAGGCCATCCTCGTCGGCGAGGAGGTGAGCGCGGGTGACCGATGACCTGCGCAAGGGCCGGATCGTCATCGTCGGCGCGTCGCTGGCCGGGTTGAGGGCAGCCGAGACACTGCGCGAGGAGGGCTTCACCGGTTCACTGACCGTGGTGGGCGACGAGGCCTACCCGCCCTACGACCGACCGCCGCTCTCCAAGCAGGTGTTGCTCGGCCAGGTGGCGGCGGACACCACCGCGCTGCCGATGCGCCGGGATCCGGACGCCGAGTGGCGACTGGGGGTACCGGCAACGGGTCTGGATCCCCTGCGTCGGCGAGTACTGCTGGCCGATGGAGACGAGTTGCCCTACGACCGGCTGCTCATCGCCACCGGGACCCGGGCCCGGCCCTGGCCCAACGCGGAGGAAGGCGCCCTGGACGGGGTGTTCACCCTGCGCACCCGTGACGACAGCGGGGGGCTGGCCGAGCGGCTGGCTGCCGGTCCGCGTCGGGTGCTGGTGATCGGCGGCGGCTTCACCGGTTCGGAGATCGCGTCGGCCTGCCGGGAACGGGGTCTGGAGGTGACCGTCGTCGAACGGGGCCCCGGCCCTCTGGTCGGGGCGCTCGGCGGAACACTGTCGAAGCTTGCCGCCGCGATGCACCGGGGCCACGGGGTGGATCTACGGTGCGGGGTCACGGTCACCGCCCTGCGCGGCGACGGCAGCGGCCGGTTCGTCGGCGCGGACCTGTCCGACGGCAGCAGTGTCGAGGCGGACGTGTGCGTCGTCGCGCTGGGAGCGGTGCGCAATATCGAGTGGCTGGCGGACTCCGGCCTTGCGGCGGGCCCGCGCGGGCTGGCCTGCGACGCGGGGTGCCGGGCCTTCAACATGTACGGGATCGTCACCGACGATGTCTTCGCGGCCGGTGACGTCTCCCGCTTCCCGCATCCCTTGTTCGAATACCAGATGCTCTCCTTGGAGCACTGGGGCAACGCCGTCGCACAGGCCGAGGTCGCGGCCCACAACATGGTGAATCCGGGACCGTTGAGGCGCCCCCACCTCACGGTGCCCGTCTTCTGGTCGAGCCAGTTCGGACTCAACATCAAGTCAGTGGGCGTCCCCTCCTTCTCCGACCACGTGGTCATCGCGCAGGGCTCGCTGGAGGCGCGCCGACTGGCCATGGTCTACGGCTACCGGGGGCGGGTCACCGCTGCGGTCACCGTCAACATGGCGAAGTCGCTCGACTACTACCAGCACCTGATCGAGACCGCCGCCCCGTTCCCGCCCCCACCCGGCGCGGCGGACCGTCCGATGGCGGCCGAGATCCCGGTTCCCTCCGACGTGCCGGATCCGAAGGGGCTCTCCCACGGCCCCACCGTCGCGCTCACCGGCTATCTGCCGGACCGCCGGCTGACCGTGGTGCAGCCACGAGGCTGACCCCCTCCACCCGCCCCGAGGAGCCACACCATGACCGCGGACACCCTGCTGGAACGGATCACCGACTACGCCAACCGCCACAACCCCTATCCGTTGTACGCGGAACTCCGCGAAGCCGGGCCCGTGGTGCGGCAGGCGGACGGCAGCTATCTGATCGGCGGGTACCACCATGTCGCCGCTCTGCTCCACGATCCGCGGCTGAGCGCCGATCCCCGAAGCCGTCCGGCCACAGCCGGCAGTCCGTACGTGGAAGGGGGGAAGCCGCCCTTCCTACGGCTCGACGACCCTGAACACCACAGACTGCGCACCCTGGCCATGCGCCCGTTCGGCCCGCCGCACAGCCCCGGCCGGGTCGACGCCCTGCGTGGCCAGATCGCCGACATCACCAAGGAACTGTTCGAGGCGCTCCAGGACCGCGAGCAGATCGACCTCGTCGACGACTTCGCGTACCCGCTGCCCGTCACGGTCATCTGCCGACTGCTCGGTGTGCCACGCGAGGACGAAGCGCAGTTCCAGACATGGTCCGACGCGCTCGTCGCGGCTGCCGACGTCAGGGCCGGAGCGGACATCACGGAGCAGGACCGGGCGGGCCGACAGGCGCGGCTCGAGATGGGCCGGTACCTGGTGGACCTCGCCGAACAGCGTCGGGACCAGCCGCGCGACGACCTGTTGTCCGCGTTCATCAACGAACCCGACCCGGACGCGCGGCTCAGCCACGAGGAACTCGCGGAAACCGCCGTCCTGTTGTTCATCGCCGGACACGAGACCACGGTCAACCTGATCACCAACGGGGTCCTGACCCTGCTGCGTCTGCCCGACCAACTCGACCGACTGCGCCGCGATCCCGACCTGCTGCCCAGCGCGGTGGAGGAACTGCTGCGCTACGAGCCCCCGGTCCATATGCGGGAGCGCTACCCCCTCGCCGACGTGGAGGTCGCAGGCACCACCCTGCCCGCAGGCAGCACCGTCGTGCTGGCGCTGGCCTCGGGCAACCGGGACCCCAGGCGGTTTCACGAACCCGATCGGTTCCACCCCGACCGTCCGGACAACCAGCATCTGGGCTTCGGCAGTGGTGTACACCTCTGCTACGGCGCACCGCTCGCCCGGATCGAAGCCCAGACCGCACTCCGCGTACTGATCCCCCAGCTCGGCACCGCGGCCCTGGCCCAGGACCCACCCCCGTACCGGGAGAACGCCATGCTCCGCGGCCCCCGCCACCTCCTCCTCCAGACTCGATGACTCCCAGGCACCTGGTGCTTCGTCAGGACCCGCGAAGGGCGCTGGGGAAAGTGGATCACGCCATGCCCGCGAGGTCGACCAGGTGCCGAGCCGTGCCGGCGGGATCGACGATCTGATGGAGGTGCGCGCCGGGCAGATGCGCCACGCGCCAGCCGCGCCGGTCCGCCTCGGCGGCAGGGTCGTCATACGGAGGGCCGAACAGCAGGTAGGAGCAGGGATGGTCGTCCCAGCCGTCAGGGACCGGGATGCGCTGCTCGTAGTAGGACAGCGGCAGGGTGGGCTGCTCTTCGACGACTGTCCGCCGCACCGCGGGATCGGTGAACATGGGCGCGACATCCGTTTCGTCCCACCAGTCGGTCCAGCGCGGCAGCCTGCCGTTCACCGCCATCGGGCGGAGGAACTCCAGCAACTCGGGTGAGGCGACAGAGGTCGGTCCGCTCCGGGCCGGCAGCGCGGCATCGACGAAGACAGAGCCGGTCACCGGATGGTCGAGCCCCGAGCGGATCGAGGGGAGAAACAGGCCTGCGTTGCTGTGCACCACCAACGTCAAAGGGCTTCCTGCCGAAACCTGCCGTAGATCGTCGCGGACGGCGTCCACCACGCGAGGCCAGAAGGGCGGAGCACCGAACCCCACGTGCAGCAGCGAGGGCACCCGCACCTGGTATCCCGCGGCTGTCAGGTGTTCAGCCACAGGGTGCCAGGTCGAGGGACCTACGGACGGACTGTGCACAAGAACGAAGGTCGGCTTCACAGGACGATCCTCGCCCGCATGCCACGGGAGTCGCGACACTCTTGGCCGACAGCAGAACGCCTCGCTGCGAAGAAACTCACGCGACGTGTCAAACGTCCTGGAAGACCGAACGAACCGTCATGAAGGGTTGAGCTTCGTCTCGTGACCCGTCGTGGTGAAGGCATCGGCGGCATCGACCCCGCAGACCCGCAGCAGATTGACCACGATGCGATCCAGATCTTCCCCGACTTTGGTGACCTCAGGAATGCCGAGGCTCGCGAACTCGTCACTCGGCCGGTGCATGGTGAACACCGCATTACCGTCGGCGTCGCTGTGGACCAGCATCCGCAGAGGCGCATACAGCAGGACTCTCGGGTCATGACGATACATGGTCTCGGCGATGACATGGTTGCCCGTCAGATACTCCATCGACCTGGTGGAGTGCCCTGCGACGCTGAAGAATTGGGTGCCGTTGAGCCGGCCGTAGCGCATCAGACCATTGGGCGCGTTCACGGCGGTTACGGCGCGAACGCTGTCCCAGCTGCCCCCGGTTTCCGCGATGCGCTCGATCGGGCTCGGATCGAATGCGGGTGCCGCCTTCTCGAATGCGGTGACAAAGTCGTCGTAGGCGATTCCCGTGGGGATTTCGATCCGGGTCACGGTGTGGCTCTGCTGACGTGCCATGCGATTGCTCCCTACTCCTGGGGTCGGGCTCCGTCTCTCTCCCGTTGCCTACGAAGCGGCCCTCGCTGTGGAAAACGCATTCGGTCGCCCTATGCATACACCAAGAATGCGGGAAACGCCGGTCACGAGGGAGCGAGCTTCTTGTGGAAACACACCCGGTGCTGCCGAGGACCGTCGTAGCCGGTGTGTACGGGCAGCCCGTCGACCGCGCTGTCGCCGCGCTCCTGGGTGAACCCCATGGCGTGGTGGAATGCGATGCCACGCCTGGAAGTGGCCGACCTTTCACCGGGTGGTGCGATTACAGGCGTGGTGGCGGGCTACACGGGCGCGGTCACCGCAGCGGGTGGAGCGCCACTGCCGCTTCGCGTGCCTGTGCAGGAAGAAGAGGATGCAGTCGTCGGCCGCGCATGCGGCGATCGGACGTCGCGGGGGAGCCGCGCAAGAGGGTGAGGGCGTCCGTGGCGAGAGCGGCCAAGGCTCGGGTGACGGGATCAGGCGACTGAGGGCGGTCTTCACGCTCCGGCTGGAACCGGGTCATTGCCTGGAGCGGCAGCCTCGCCCCACTGCGGACCGCGTCCGCGGTCACGTCACGGCCGTCGTAGTCCAGCGATGAGGAGCTCGACCAGTCGCCGTGCGTCGTAGCGGGGATCGTGGTCGGCGCCGATGCACAGGTTCCCGACGCCGCGCATGAGCTCGTAGGCATCCACGTCGGGGCGGATCTCGCCGGCGACGGCTGCGGCTTCGAGCAACTGGGCGCACACGGGCAGCAGACGCTCGAGGAAGTAGGCGTGCAGCGCGTCGAAGCCGGCGTCGTCGGACTGCAGCACGGCAGCAAGTCCGTGCTTGGTCACCAGGAAATCGACAAAGAGATTGATCCAACGCCCTAGAGCGGCATGCGGAGTCGCGCAGCTCGCCAGCAGAGCTGGACCGGCCTCGGCACACGCTTCGATCTGATGCCGGTAGACGGCGATGATGAGATCCGCCCGCGTCGGGAAGTGGCGGTAGATCGTCCCCATCCCGACGCCGGCCTTGGCCGCGATGTCGCGTACCGGCGCTTCCACGCCCGACGTGACGAAGACCGCGGCGGCCGCGTCGAGCAGTGTCTCCTTGTTACGGCGTGCGTCCGCCCGCTTGGGCCGGGCCACGTGTCCTGTGCCCTCGCCGCTGTCATTCACCGCGCCCACTCCCTCCGTTATCGAGCCTGTTGATCGGAACTAGTGCCCCGACAGGCAACGTTCGCCCCGTCGCGACGCCCGGCACGGTCCCTCAAGCTCGGCTTCGCTCGCGCGGGCTGTGCCCCACCGCCGCACCGGCCGAAAGCCCACGTGCATCCGGTACGAGGACTTCCGGCCGGAACCCCCAAGCTCTTCGAACAGGGTGTACCCCCAGAGCACGCTCCCCCAAGCTCTCGGCTTCGCTCGAGCAGGGGGACCCCCCATGACGCCGCTCCTCGACGGGTAAACCTTGCCTGCCGTGGCACCGGGTCCGTCTCGTTATCGGAGTAAGGTTCCGTTTGCCCATGATGCCAGAACAGGGGCGGGCCACCAAACCAAGCCCTGTCTCCGCCGGTGCGGGCTCCGATTCCCCGCGGTGCGCAGGCGCCCGCGCTGGGACTGCTCTTTCGTCGGCTCGCCGTTGGCCGGCGCGGCCGCTCCTGCCGACCGCGCGAGCGCCCAGCGCCGGCCTTCACCCACCCCCTGCACTGAGCCCCCGGATCAACTGCTTGCTAAGCGGAGCCATGTTCCGTATCGTTTCGGAACGACGCTCCGTTTAATGGTGGCGATCGACGTCGCAGAGCTGGAAGGAAGACCTCTCTATGAGCGAATCGGCCATGGTGATCACGGATGTGGCCACGATTGCGTCCACTCCGGTCGTCTCGATGAAGCCGGTGGCGCTGTCGGCCCCGGGGCGTGGTGAGGACCTGCAAGTACAGGTGTCGGCGCCCGCGACAGGGAACGAACTGCCGATCATCGTCTTCTCGCACGGCTTCGGCTGGTCAATGGACGGCTACAGCCCGCTGGTCGACTTCTGGGCCTCTCACGGCTTCGTGGTCATTCAGCCAACCCATCTCGACTCCAGGACGCTGAACCTTCCCCCGGACGATCTCCGTACGCCGCTGATCTGGCGTTTCCGAGTCGAGGACATGAAACGCGTCCTCGACCGGCTCGACCTCGTCGAAGCCTCCGTTCCCGGCCTCAGCGGGCGTCTCGACCGAAGCCGTATCGCCGCAGCCGGACACTCCTGGGGCGCTCAGACGACGAGCATGCTGCTGGGCGCGCGCGTCCTCGATCCCGACGGCGGAGCCGGAGAGGACATGTCCGATCCGCGGATCAAGGCAGGTGTACTGCTTGCCGCGCCAGGCCGGGGCGGTGACGACCTGACTCCGTTCGCGGTCGAGCACCTCCCCTTCATGAACCCGAACTTCGCCGGCATGACCACGCCCGCCCTCGTGGTCGCCGGGGACCGAGACCAGTCCCACCTGTCCGTTCGAGGCCCGGACTGGTTCACCGACCCATACTTCTTGAGCCCGGGCGACAAGAGCCTGCTCACTCTCTTCGGAGCGCAACATTCGCTCGGCGGGATCCCCGGGTACACCGTCACCGAAACGACGGACGAGAGCCCCGAACGCGTCGCCCTGATCCAGCGGCTCACCTCGGCCTACCTTCGCAGCGCGCTCGACCCTCAGGACCCAAGCTGGTCGGTGGCGAGCACGGAACTGACGCAGAGCGCCGATCCGTTGGGCCGAATCGAATCCAAGCGAAGCTCATAGAGGCGCTGTCGAATTCTGTCGGTGGCGCACCCCAGCCGGCGCGCTACCAACGCCCGAGAGGAACCAACGACTCCATGCCCCACACATCACCGCACACACCTCTGCGTACATCTCGACCTCGTTTCGGGATCATGACCGCCCCGTCGCAGGTCGACTACCACGACGTCCTGCGGGTCTGGCGCGAGGCGGACACCATCCCGGAGATCGAGCATGCGTGGCTGTTCGATCACCTGATGCCGATCGGCGGGGACCCCGGCGGACCGACCTACGAGGGCTGGACGCTGCTCTCGGCCCTGGCCGCCCGGACCCGGCGACTGCGTCTCGGCGTGATGGTGACCAGTAACCGGTTCCGACCACCCGCGATGCTGGCCAAGATCGCCACGACCGTCGACATCGTCTCCGGCGGCCGGCTCGACTTCGGTATCGGCGTCGGCTCACGCCCCAGCCATCCCCTGGCCCGGCGTGAGTACGAGGCACACGGCCTGCCCTTCCATGACACCGCGCACGCCGTGGGGAGCCTCGCCGAGGCCTGCACGGTGATCCGACGGATATGGACCGAACCCGAACCGTTCGACTTCGACGGCACCTACCATCATCTGACCGGAGCGTTCGGCAACCCCAAACCCGTCCAGCACCCACACCCGCCGATCCTCATCGGCGGACGTTCCTCCGCGACCCTGCGCGTGGTCGCCGAACACGCCGACCTCTGGAACATCCCGGGTGGCGACATCGACGACGCCATCCGCCGCAGCGCACTGCTCGACCGCTACTGCACCGAGATCGGTCGCGACCCCGCCTCGATCACCCGCTCGATCCACCTGCCCGTCTCCTACGACCGCCCCCGTGACACCCGGAACGCGATCGGCGACGCGATCGACGCCGGCTTCCAGCACATCGTCCTGGGACTACCGGCGCCCTACCAGGCCGACGTCCCCCGGTGGGTCACCGACGAACTCATCGGCCCGTCGACCTGAGCATCCGCGAGATGACCACGGCACGAGACATGCTCCCAGGTGGCTGGCGCGGCGGACACATCGATGAGATCCGCGAGACTGCTGACGTACGACAGTCCGGGGCTACCGGAGAGCGTGGTCTCGCCGACGGCTGTGAAGCCCGATTGGGCCGGCGCGGCCCGCGACGCCGCATTGTCGAGCGTGGTTGCGGCGCGCAGGCTGGTCAGTCCGTAGCTGCCGGCGGCCGACGCCGCACAACTCCCGTACGGCGCAGTTGGTCAGTCCCCGGCCCGCGGCACATTGGCCCGGTTCTCCTGCTCGAAGGCAACGCGACCGCCGTCCGGTCCTGAGTTGTGGGGCCGGCGGTCCCGGGGGAGTCAGTCCGAGGGGTCGCATCATCACCGCGAATCACCACGCAGCACATCCAGTTCAGAAAGATGAAGGGCCAGGTGTAGTCGTAGAACTGTCCAAACGCGGCACTCTTCGGTCAACGGGCGTCACTCCCGAAGACCTCCCCCCGAGCATCCGAGACGCGCGCCTACGGTGCGATCACTGGGCGGGTCACCGCTGTCCCGCCGCAACGGACGATCAAGGGGAGAAACCATGGCGAGTGTGGACGTGTCGCTGAAGGAGATGATGACCGGGGTCGAGGGGGCGCTGGGCGCGGCGGTCGTCGACTACACCAGCGGTATGGCCCTCGGGACCCTGGGCGGAGGCAAGGACCTGGATCTGACCATCGCCGCGGCCGGGAACACCGACGTCATCCGCGCCAAGGTGCGCACCATGGAACAGCTGGGCCTGAAGAGTGAGATCCAGGATGTGTTGATCACTCTCGGCGACCAGTACCACCTGATCCGCTTGGTCACCGGCCGCAACGGCAACGGTCTGTTCCTCTATCTGGTTCTGGACAAGTCCCGTTCGAATCTGGCGATGGCCCGCCATCAGCTCAAGCGCGTCGAGGAGCAGCTTGAGGTCTAGGCCTCCCTGTGACCTGGGCCGACGTGCGCCCATGATGTGAAGACTTTTTCAAGTCACCACATCAGCATGATTCCAAGTCGTGCATGCACACGGCCGAGGGCGAGAAGGATCAGCTGTGCACAGCACATTCCGTGGTGGTGCCCTCCGGGGCGCCACCACGTCTGGACCGTCCCCGAAGCGGCAGGGAGCGAGCACTCATGCAGGTCCCCCTCTATCAGGCGAAGGCGGAGTTCTTCCGCATGCTCGGGCACCCCGTGCGCATCCGAGTCCTGGAGCTGCTCCAGCATGGTCCGGTGCCCGTGCGTGATCTGCTGGCAGACATCGAGATCGAGCCGTCCAGCCTTTCCCAGCAACTGGCCGTGCTGAGGCGCTCCGGCATCGTCGTGTCCATCCGGGAAGGATCCACGGTCCGCTACGCGCTCGCCGGCGGCGATGTCGCCGAACTGCTGCGCGCGGCCCGCCGTATCCTGACCGAACTGCTGGCGGGCCAGAACGAACTGCTCGCCGAACTCCGGCAGACCGACGGCTCCGCTCCCGCCCCCGGTCAGCACCCGAAGGCAGAGCCTCCAGGCGCCACCACAGTGTCGAGGACCGTTGATGACGGTGCGGGCCACAGCCAGAGCGACGCGTACGCACGTGCCGGCTCCGATGAGGGTTCCCGACTTCGTGTCACGGGCTCGTTGCCGACGTGCTGATCTTCGCCGCCGTCGCCGACAGTTCACCGGCGCGGCCCCGGGCCTCTGCGGCCATCAGCACACTCGCTCGTATCCGACCTGCTCCAGAGGGTTCCCATCGCCGAAGTCGTGCGTCCGTGTGGCGCCGTCCTCGGTGAAGCCGCACTTGGTGTAGAAGCGCCGTGATTGTGGGGTGTCGCGCAGCGTCCACAGGTGGACTCGCGTGAATCCGTCGGCCCGCAGGCGACTCAGTGTCTCGGTCATCAACACGGCGGCCACGCCGCTGCCCCAGCCGTCGGGGTGGTTGTAGAAGCTGTGGATCTCGGCCAGCCCCGGCCGGGTGGAGGACGGCTCGAAGGCGGACAGCGCCAGCGGACGGTCGTCGTGTTCGGCCAACAGGATCGTCAGTTCCCCCTGCGCGACCCTCGCGTGCCAGCGCGTACGCCTGCTCCGTACCCCTTGAGCGGCGAACTCCGGGTGGAGGAAGGGCGCGTAGACCGCCTCCCACGCCGCGGCATGGATCTCACCGAGCACGTCCCCGTCGCCAGGCTCAGCGCTTCGAACCTTGATCATGCGACCACCCTAGCCGCTCGACCCTGCTCTCCGTAGGGCTGAGTCGGCGGCGCACATTACCGCTGACCAGCCTCGGAGCAGTGCATGCCAGCTGCTGGAGCGCAACCGAGCGCAACCGAGCGCGCCGGAGAGATCGTCCCCGTGCAGCCGAGCTTCGAGCCGCTCTGAGCGAACCGGCCACGGGCGACCGGGCTCCGATGTACCGGGTGACTCGGGTGCGCCGTGATCGGGGAGTGGATCTTCGGCTACGGTGCCTGCCAGTACCTGGTGGACAGCACCCTCGATGTGCCCCTGACCTCGCAGATCACGGACGTCGGCACCGTCGAGCCCGACCCTCGTGGGGCGGGATGGGCGGGCACGGAATTCCTGGGCACCCGCCCTTGCTGATGAAGCCAGAGACCATGGGATGCAGGCTGTATGCGTGCCGAGCAGCCCGAGTGAGCTAGGCGACAGATATTTGGAGGGGCCGAAATGGCAGCGCAGACGCAGAGGGCCGTGCTGGCGGGCGGATGCTTCTGGGGAATGCAGGACCTGATCCGCCGGCTCCCGGGCGTAGAGGCGACCCGGGTCGGATACACCGGCGGTGATGTGCCGAACGCTACGTACCGTAACCACGGCACCCACGCGGAGGCCATCGAGATCGTCTTCGACCCCGAGAAGACCGACTACCGCGCGATCTTGGAGTTCTTCTTCCAGATCCACGACCCGAGCACCAAGAACCGCCAGGGCAACGACATCGGTCTCAGCTACCGCTCGGCGATCTACTACGTGGACGACGAGCAGAAGAGGGTCGCCGAGGACACCATCGCGGATGTGGACGCCTCCGGACTGTGGCCGGGCAAGGTCGTCACCGAAGTGGAGCCGGTCGGCCCCTTCTGGGAGGCGGAGCCCGAGCACCAGGACTACCTGGAGCGTTACCCCGACGGCTACACCTGCCACTTCCCGCGCCCGGGATGGCGGCTGCCCGCCCGCGCCGAGGGCTGACCGAGCACCGGCGGCCCGCGACACGGTGGGCCGACCGGGGACCGTCCGGGTGCGTGCCACCTGCACCCGGGCCGTCCCGACTGCGGACCGCGCCCTGCCAGAGAGGCGCCACGCCTGCCCGCTGACGTGGCCCAGCCTCCGGCCATGGGACGCACACCGCCGCCGCGCCACCGATGACCCGCCTCCGCCGCGACCGCGCGGCTGGGGAGCGGAGTGCGAGCTGCGGGCTTCGTACACCTTCTTCACCCCTCTTCACCACGCGGGCGCTGGAGGCAGAGACAGCCCTCGCCCCGTGACACCGGGCAATGGCCCGGCATCCACGCGGGCGCTGGAGGCAGAGACAGCCCTCGCCCCGTGACACCGGGCAATGGCCCGGCATCCGCCACCGCCGGACCACGACCACCATCGGCGGGCGGGCGTTCATTCGGTGGAGCCGCTCAGAGATCACCTCAATCGGCGATCTGGCTCATTGGTTCATCTGCGGAGTGCGTCCTGGCGGGCCGCCGGGAGTTTCGGCACTCTCGATCATTCCCGTGCATGCCCTTGGTGATCGGCCAAAACCCGTTCAGTCGACTATTCGGCCGGTCGCCGCACGCCGGTTGGAACAGGGTCGCTTCCGGCTGCTGCCGCGGCGGGCCGGTCGGCCGCACGCAGTGGGCATCCGGTGCCGACGCGCGTGGCCAGGTCGGCCCGCAGGGTGGTCAGTTCGGCGATACGGGTGTCGATGACCTGAAGCTTCTCCTCGAAGAGCGTGGACAGCGCTTCCGCGGTGTCCGGCGCTTCGCGCAAGGTCTCGCCGTTACGTGCGATCTCCGCCAGGGAGAAACCGAGTGCCTGCGCAGTGCGGATGTATTGGAGCCAGGCCACTGTCTCGGGCGGGAAGTCGCGATACCCGTTGGGCAGACGCCGACCTGTGATGAGGCCGACCTTCTCGTAGAACCGGATCGTGTCTCTGCTCATGCCTGCCTGTGCGGCAAGCTCACCGATGCGCATGCCCCTCCAGCGGATACCGGGCTTGACCTTGGAGCGTACTCCACTGTTTAGCGTGAGGGCATCGCTGCCACGAGACCAGCAGGAGCCTCATCGTGAGCCGTCTTCGCACCCCCGTGCACTCCGCCTACCTCCGCGTCGTACGCGCGAGTGCTTGGTACGACCTTGCCGTCACCGCCGGATTCGCAACTCCGTGGACCTACGCCCTGGTACACAACACGCTGTCGTCGTGCGGCACGGCACTCGGGCTCGGTGCTCTGCCCGAACTCGACCCGTGGCAGATCCTGTTCGCCGATCTGCTGGGCTCGGTGGTGGTCGTCTGGGCCGTTCTGCGCATCGTCAGGCCACTGCCGGAGCACGGACTGTTCGACGGCATGGCGCGTGCGCTGTTCGCGACGTGGGAGGCGTACGCACTGGCCCACGGTGTGTCGCGGCTTCTGTGGCTCTTCTTCGTCGTCGAAGTGGCATTCGGCGTCGTCCAGCTTGTGCCGTGGCGATGGGGCCGAGACGCAGACCTCGTAGGCAACGACGCAGGCCCGGCCGGCGGAATCCCGCTCGGCACAGCGAGTCGGTGACGTGCGAGCACGCCCACCCGTGCCGCTCAGCGGTGGGCGTGTCGGCCTCCCGTTCCCCACCGGCGTGCAGTCGCGGAAAGAGGTTGCCAACCGGGCCCTGGCCGGGACCGTCAGTGAGGGGATCACGGTCGTTCACGGCCGTCCGCCGAACTGCCAGTTGTGCACCTCGATGTCGGCGTACCGGTCCTTGGTCAGGACGGCGCGTGCCGTCTGCGCGTCCGGCGCGCGGACCAACACCGCCGTACCCAGCCAGGCGGCACCGTTGTCAGACAGCATCGGCCCGTATGCGATCAGCTCGTCCCGATCGGTCGGCATCGCGAGGTCGGCGGCCTGCCCCGAGCCGAGCCCGAGCACCAGGTACCGGTTGCCGCCGGTCCGTCCGCCGGGGAAGTCCCACATGGTGCGCCCGAGCGTGTTGTGCCACCGATGCAGCAGGACGTCCCGGTACACGCCGGCCTGGTAGTTGGGCTCGTCGAAGGCGAACGCGCGGGCGGCGGCCGGATCGGGCAGGTCGACGATGTGCACGCTGCCGGTGGGTGTGTCTCCGTCGTCGGTGAGGGTCGGGCCGCGGGCGATCATCTCCTTCGCGTACCGGTCCATATAGGACCAGTGCTCTTCCAGCAACTCGTCGCGCAGCGCCACGGAGTCGACCCGGTCGCGGTGGTAGCAGAGGAACTCCATGGTCACAGGGTCTCTTCCAGGAGGTGGCCAGGTCGAGCGGGTTTCCACGGTCCCCTACGCCGCGACGGCCGACGGCCGATCGGCCCGGGGCGATGGCCATGACTCCGCTCGGCCACTCGCCGTACGATGCCGCGCCTCACGCTACGACTTCGGAGTGCACGGATCCCTGGAGACGCATGGCCCCGATCCGCATCGCGATGGACATCATTCGCCCCAGCGACGAGAATGGCCGCCCACAACACACCAAGATTTCTGCCCGGTGTTGGAGTCGGTGCGGGGCGCGTGCCCCCTCTCCGCGCCAGCACTGGACGGTTCCAGGCGGCGATCACGGGTCGGTACTTCCGGGCACCGACGACCCAGGTGGGCCGCCCCGCCGGGCAGCGAACAGGACTCGCCGTGCCATCGGCGAACTACCGTTCCCTGCTGCGCACCCCGGGCGCCGCAGCATTCTTCCTGCCGGCATCGCTCGGACGCGTCGGCGTCGCGATGACCAGCCTCAGCATCGTCTGGCTCGTACAAGGCCACACCGGCACCTTCTCCGCAGCCGGCCTGGTCGGCGGCGGATTCGCGGTGACCGAGGCGCTCGTGGCACCCCAACTGGCCCGGCTCGTGGACCGGTTCGGGCAGACCCGGGTCCTGCCGCCCGCACTTCTCGCCCACGCCCTCGCCATGGCCGTCCTCGTGTCTCTGGTCGCCGCGGATGCCTCTGATGCACTCCTGACCCTGGGCGGTGCGCTCGTCGGGGCCAGCGTTCCTCAGCTCGGCGCGATGTCCGCGGCACGCTGGGCAGCACTGCTGCGCACCGGCCGAGCGGCGGAACTGCCCACCGCTTTCGCGCTGGAGTCCGTCAGCAACGCGGTCGGCTACCTAGTGGGCCCGACGCTGGTCAGCGCACTCGCCGCGGCCGGACATCCCGTGGTCGGCACGGTGCTGGCTGCCTCCTTGTCGGTGGTCGGCGGTCTGGTCCTCGCGGCGCAGCGCGGCAGCGCGCCCTCGCCGACGCTCGCCGGCGCCGCGCACGCCCGTAAGGACCGGTCCCGGTCGTTGCTGCGCAGTGAAGTCATCGTACTGATGGGCCTCAATCTCGCCATCGGGGTCTTCTTCGGTGCCATGCAGGTGTCGGTGACCGCCTTCGTGGTGGAGCACGGCGCATCGAGCGCCGCGGCTCCGATCTTCGCCGTCTCCAATTGCAGCGGCCTGCTGGCCGGATGGCTGTACGGGCTGCGCCGGTGGCGTGCCACACCCCCGGTGCAACTGCTGGCGGCGACCAGTGCGCTGCTGCTCGGCACTGTGCTGTTGCTCACGGTCGGCTCACCGTTCGGGCTCGGTCCGGTCGTGGTGCTGACCGGTGCCACGGTCCCACCCCTTCTGGTGCTCTTCTCCGTGCTCACCGAGTCGACTGTCCACCAGTCCGTCCTGACCCAGGCGTTCTCGTGGCTCGGCTCCGCCAGCGCGGCAGGCTCGGCCGCCGCGGCGGCAGTCTCCGGCTGGGCGATCGACGCCCTCGGGCCCCGCGGCGGCTTCGCGGTCGCCGCCACGGCCGCAGCCGCGATGACACTCCAGAGCCTCGTCGGCCTTCGCCTCCTGCGCGTACCAGAGGGCCGGTTGACACGAGAGAAGCCGAGGACGAATGGAGCGGCCGTCCGGGACCAGTCCCACGGAGCTCCCAACCGCTACCCTCTGAACCGGTGCGGGACCTTCCTCAGGCGTCTCCAGCAGATGAGACCGCAGGCGAGCGAGACTAGCGCGTCGTACAGGTCGGGGCGGCAAGGTGTCCATCCCGGCGGACGGCCAGGCGCTCAGTGCTCCCTGAGGCAGCCGACCGATACCAGCGGCTTCACCGACCGAGACCTGCACGCGGGTTAGGCTGAGGGCGAGAGCGCGGCGGTCGTCGAGGCTGATGTCGATGACGCGGGCTGGTCCAACACCCACCTCTGGGTGGAACGGAGCCTCCGCCCCGCAGAGCGGATTCGTGCCGTGGCAACGCTCCGAGGGGGCTGGTCGTCACAGATGCGCCGCCTCGATGTCGAGGGAGACGCTGAGGCGTACTCTCTCGTACTCCGGTCCTTCGTCAAGCCCTTCTACGTGAAGCACGCGCTGGGGCCGCTCAGGCGGGAAGCGGACATCCTCCAACTGCTCGCGGGCACGCACGTGCCGGCCGCTCGTCTTCATGGTGTCGACGCGGCAGCCGACCACTGTGACCATCCGTCGCGGAAGAGTGCCTCCAGGCGGCCTTCAACCAGTACGGCTGAGGCACCAGCCGACCGAGCGCACCACGAAGCCGGGGCGGACGCCCGCCAGGAACCGACCTGCTCCGGCCACCACCTCCAACTCCTCTTCCCACACGCTCGGTTATCGCTCGTCGCACGGCGATGAGGACGTCGCCACACTGCCGACGGCCAGCTTGAAGTCGGGACAGTCGACGATCGGCTCGTGGTCGCAGACGGCGGCGTGGCGGAGACTGTCGCGGAGCCGCGTGAGCCGGCCGATCTGTTCGTCGAGGCCGCGGGCCTTGGTGGCCATGCGGGCGCGCAGGTCCGCGTCGGACGGCCGCGCCACGAGGAATCGCTCGATCTCGGCGATCGAGAATCCGGCGCTGCGCGCGCAGATGATCAGTGCCAGACGTTCCAGTACCTCCGGGTGGTACGTACGGCGCAGCCCATTGCGGCCTGCGGCAGCGATCAGGCCCTTCTTCTCGTAGAACCGAAGTGCTGAGGGCGCCAGTCGGGTCCGTTGTGCGACCTCGGCGATGTCCAGCAACGTTTCGTCCATAGGCGCTCCTTGACTTGAATCGCGGTTCAAGTCGCAGCCTAGTCGTCATGAAGATTCATCACTTGAACTGTGGGTCGCTTCGGACGATCGAGGCCACCTACGACGGCCCGCAGCCGACATCCGCGGTGAACCACTGTCTGCTGGTGGAGACGGACGCAGACAGCCTGGTCCTGGTCGAGACCGGACTCGGCCTCGGTGACATCCGCGACCCGAACGGCACGCTCGGCGCGGAGTGGGTCGAGATGACGCAGCCCGCACTCGCCGAGGAGGAGACGGCCATCCGGCAGATCGCGCGGCTGGGGTATGAACCTGCCGACGTGCGCCACATCATCGTGACCCATCTGGACGTGGACCACAGCGGAGGCCTGCCCGACTTCCCCGGCGCCCAGGTTCACCTGCTCGCCGCCGAACTCGACGCCGCGCATGCCGCGGGGAGCAGTTTCCGCTACCGCCCGGCTCACGAACCGCGGTGGGTCACGTACGAACCCGGGCCCGGCGAGCAGTGGTTCGGCTTCACCGCGCTACAGCCCAAGGGGCTGCCTCCGCAGATCAAACTCATCCCTCTCGGCGGCCACACAGCCGGCCACACCGGGGTCGCCGTCCAGGACCGAGACATGTGGCTTCTCCACTGCGGGGACGCCTACTACTACCACCGCGAAATCGGGGACTTGAGGGAACCCCATCCGCTGCTGGACGTGGTCCAGACACGCTCCCAAGTGCATCGCGACCTGAGGATCGGCACCCAGGCACGGCTGCGCGAACTGTCCCGACACCATGGTGACGAGGTCGAGGTCTTCTCTGCCCACGATCCATGGGAACTGGCGCGCTACCAGGGTGACGTCGAGCTGGGGCCGGTGTTCACGCCCTGATGCAGGACGAACCTCAGCCACGGACCTGGCGGGCGAGCCAGGGGGTGAGTGCGTTGCGCCAGATCAGCTCTTTGTAGGTCTCATCACCGGGCAAAGGGACGATCAGCCACTGGCCTGGCGGGAAGAATCTGCCCTTCACGTAGGCCAGACCATCGTAGACAGACCGTAGGAACGCCGGGACAGAGTCACGGGGCACATCCTCGAAGTTCACGCCGTCGACAGTGATTTTCGCGTCGTCCTCCGGGAAGACCTGGACGGTTACGGCGGGAGATCCCCGCAACTCGACGAATGCTTCGTGCGGCGGGGAGCCGTCCGGGTCCAGGACGGTGAACACTCCGGCTGAGGTGCGGCGGGACGTCTGGTCTGCGCCGATGTCATCGGTGACCGTCATCTCCAGGTTGTGCTGCTGCGCGATTTCGCGAATCGCCGTGACAGCAGCCTCGGTGCTCGCCAGATGCGGGTGCTTCATAGCCCCGATCATGCCTCACCGGGGTTTCGCTGCTGACGCGATCGACGCGCCCAATCACGGTGACCGACCCCAGGACGAGGAGTTTCGGTCGGATCGTCGTGGGCCGGATTTGGGCAGGCGCGGCCGCCGGTGAGAACGTGGACGCCCCCGTCGCCGGTCGCCGTAAACGCTGGCGGGTCCGGGATTCGTGCAGCGGTGTCGGGTCTGCTCAGGGTGCACGGGCTTGCCGATGTCGCAGCGCGGATCTACCCGGGAGTTCGCGCCGCCGTGCGGGGTCCGATGTCTCCGGTGTCGGCCCCGGTGCGACGAGAGCGCGCCACTTGTCACGTCGATGTGCATGGCAGCCTATCGACGCCCCTTCCTGGCATCAATGATCGTTTATGGCTGTAGGACGATCGTTGCCGCTTCCCGGCTGCATATCATTTGAGACATTCGCCCCCGCCTCCTCATTTCAAGCCACGCCCCACCTCCTCCTCACCCTGCATCCCGACAACCCCGGCCTACGGTGGAGAAGTGATCGTCCGCCCCTATTCGACCGGAGGAGAACAGGTGGATATCGTTGCGTATGGCGTCCTCGTGGACGAGGAGCCGTTGCTGCGGGCGGCGTTCGACGAGGCGTTCGCCGGCCGTCATGAGCTGCGCTGCCTGGGACTGTTCCTGGACCGGGACACCGTCCCGACCGCCGTGGACCATGAGGTCGTCCTCAGCAGCGTCAATGACACCCTGGACGCCGATGTGCTGCGCTCATTGGCCGGGGGCGGCACCCGGATGATCGCCCAGCGGTCCACCGGGTACAACAACATCGACCTCATCGCGGCCGAGGAACTCGGACTGACGGTCGCCCGGGTCTCGTACTACTCGCCGTACTCGGTCGCCGAGTTCGCCTGGGCGCTCGCCCTGGCGGTCAATCGTCGTATCGTGCGCGCCGCCTACCGCACCCGGGAGTTCGACTTCCGGCTCGACGGTCTCATGGGTCGCGATCTGCGAGGCCGGACGGCCGGGGTCGTGGGAACGGGGAAGATCGGGACCGCGTTCGCCCGGATCGCCCACGGATTCGGGATGCGCCTGCTGGGCTGGGATGTTGCCAAGAATCCCGACTGTCTCGCCCTGGGGATGCAGTACGTCCCGCGCGAGCGGCTGTTCGCCGAGGCGGACCTGGTCAGCCTGCACGTACCGCTGCTGCCGGAGACCCACCACCTCGTCGACGCCGAGGTTCTGGCGCTGATGAAGGACGACGCGATCCTGATCAACTCCAGCCGAGGCGGGCTGGTCGACACCGACGCCCTGGTGGAGACGCTGCGCGCGGGACGGCTCAGCGGTGTCGGCCTCGACGTGTACGAGGAGGAGGCCGGGGTGTTCTTCCTCGACAAATCGCTGGACGTGATGACCGACGATCGCCTCGCGAGGCTGATGACCTTCAGCAACGTCCTGGTCACCTCGCATCAGGCGTACTTCACCAGGGATGCCGTCGGTGAGATCGTCCGGACCACCGTGGCCAACATCGAGGACTACTGCGCCGGCCGCTCCGGCGACAACACGCTCGTCCGCCCCGACACAGCCTGAATCAAGACCGCCAAGTACGGCAAGCCGGTCGGGGCTGATGACCCGTGGGGTACGGCCGTTCTCTGGAGTGGGCGATCTCCTGCCCGCCGCCGCGCCACAACTTCGCCCAGCTTCCCCGCATCCGCAGTGAGTCCCCGGCGTTCGACCTGCACCATCCGGAGGTCGCCGCGCTCGAGGCGGCGAGGTAGGCCATGCCCCAAGCCGTTCTCGCCCTGGGAGTCGCGGCCGTGACCGCGTCGGGTGGTGTCTGGTACGTCCCGGCGGTCGCCGACCTGCGCGCGGGAGCCGACCGGCCGGCCTCGCACCGGGGAGCCGCGGCGGCCTGCCTCAGCGGCTGGACCACGGCCGGGATCGTCGCGATGGTCGCGGGGACGGGAGGGGCGCGTGGGCGGTCGCCTCCCTTCCCTCCGGGGTCGTCGGGGTGCTCCTCAACGTCGCCGCCGTGTACGGCTGGGGGCGCCGCCGGCGCGTTGACGCGAGCGGTCGCCGTAGGTCCTGACCAGTAATGTCCCCATCTTGCGCCGGAGGCCATGGCGTTCACCGCTGCTCGGCTGCGGCGATGCGCAGGAAGTGTGCGGCAAGCGGAAGCGTTGCCCGGTTCCGCGAGCATCTCGACTCATCGATAGCCTGCGTACTCATGACGCGCGTTTGGATCCTGCCGATGCTGCTCGTGCTCGGCGGCTCAGTCATGGCGACGGTACTGACCTTCGAGGGGAGTCCCGGCACAGCCGCAGCCCTCCTGCTGGCGTTCGTGCTGTTGGCGGGTGTCAACTCTCCCCTGATCTTCCCGAGATCGATCGGCGCGGAGGAGGCACAACGCCGCAGCGCGGCCGACGGCCGGCCGGTCGTCTTCTGGCGGCCCGGCTGCACATACTGCCTGCGGCTACGCGTCCGACTGGGCCGCAGCGCCCGCCAGTTGCATTGGGTCGACATCTGGCGTGACCCGGCCGGAGCGGCAGCGGTCAGGGCGGCCAACGACGGCGATGAGACCGTGCCGACTGTCGTCGTGGCGGGGCGGCCGTACGTCAATCCGGATCCTGAGTGGGTTCGCGAGCAGCTCTCGCCGTCTGCGTGAGGGGAGCGCCGCCCTGTCCGAAGGGCTCGGACGGCCCCGGCGACATCGCCAGAGCCTGCCCGGCGGATCATGTGACTACTAGGCTGCGACGATGGAACGCGTAACCGACGTGCCCGAGCCCTTTGCCCGGTCTGCAGATCGGGCCCAGGTGAACGACTACGACAGTTTCGCCGAGGCGTACTCGGCGGAGAACGAGAACAGCCTCGTGAACGCGTACTACGAGCGGCCCGCGATGCTGGCTCTCGCCGGAGACGTGGCCGGCCGTCGGATCCTGGACGCCGGTTGCGGTTCGGGCCCCCTGTCCGCTGCACTGCGCGACCGCGGTGCCGTCGTCACCGGCATCGACGCCAGCGCCGGGATGCTGACGCTGGCCCGGCGGCGGCTGGGTGACGACGTGGCCCTGCATGTGGCCGACCTGAGCGACCGTATGCCGTTCACCGACGGTGCGTTCGACGACGTGGTCGCGTCGCTGGTGCTGCACTACCTGGAGGACTGGGGGCCGACGCTGGCCGAGTTGCGGCGAGTGCTCAGGCCCGGCGGCCGGCTGATCGCGTCGGTGGACCACCCTTTCGTGGCCTACACCTTCCAGGATCCTCGGCCCGACTACTTCGCGACCACCAGCTATACCTTCGACTGGACGTTCAACGGGCAGTCCGTCCCGATGAGGTTCTGGCGCAGGCCGTTGCACGCGATGACCGATGCCTTCATCACCGCCGGCTTCCGTCTCTCCGCCATCAGCGAGCCGCAGCCCGACCCGGCGGCCCGTGAGCTGTTTCCCGACGGCTTCCAGGACCTTTCGACCAAAACCAACTTCCTGTTCTTCGTCGTCGAGGTACCGCCGTCGGCTGACGACTCGCACGAGTAGCCGGTCACGGTTCGCGAGCGGAGCCAGAGTCGGATCGAGGTGACGATGACGGTGCCGTGGGAGATGCAGGCGCGTTTGTCGAAGCCCGATGACCGTGCCAACGACCCGCCAGCAGTCCCAGCTCGCCGGCGACCGGGGTGTTTGAGCGCCGCGGTTCAAAGATTTCCCGTCTTCCGCCGAGGGTGCGGAGATAGCCTCTGCGCTGCCATCGTCTGACGGGGAGGGGCAGAAGTATGCAAGAGCAGGACTGGATCGAACGTGCGGGAGACCTGTTCGAAGCGGCGATGTTCGGCGGGGACACGTCCGCGCTGGACCGGTCCGATGACGTGCTGGACGCGGTCGAGGCGCCGCTTTCCATGGCGCGGGGCAAGATACTGCACGTCCGCTTCCTGAAGGACCGTGAAGAGAACTGCCAGGAACTGATGCTGTTCGAGCGCGCGGCCGAGTTGTACGAGCGTCTGGGGGACGCGTCGGGTGAGGCGGACGCGTTGTTCTGGGTCGGGTGCTGGCACCAGGTGGTCAAGGGCGACGGCGCCACCGGCAGACCATACTTCGAGCGGTCGTACGCGCTGGCGAAATCCGTCGACGACCGAATGACGATGTCCTATGCGATTCGCCATCTCGGCTTCGCCGACAAAGACGCAGGCCACTTCGATCAGGCCCGCGAGTGTTTGACCGAATCGGTGACACTGCGCCGGGAGATCGGCTTCAGGCCCGGGGAAGCGGCCGGGCTCGTGGCGCTGGCCCAGCTCGCGGGCGAGACCGATGACCCGTCGGTGGCTCTCCATTACCTCGACGAGGCCCAGTCGGTCGCCGAGAGCTGCGGTGCCAAGGCCGTCCTGGGGTGGATCGAGCATGCCCGCACGCTCATCCGCGCCTAGGTTCTGACTGGGGAAGTGCCGGTCGCAGCCATTCGTTGAGGACTGCGACCAGCACGGTGGCCTCGTAGCGGACGGCAAGCTTGTCGAACTTCGGCGGCCGACCGTCTCGGGAGCCGAGCTTCTCGCGGTTGCGGTTGCGGTTGCGGTTGCGGTTGCGGTTGCGGTTGCGGTTGCGGTGCGGTCGCGGTCCGCCGGGACCGCGACCGGCTTCTAGCGGTAGCGGGCTGAGGGCTGCGTTCGGGGCAGGCGTCCGAGCGTTCGTCCAACGGTGGTTCTGCGGGAAGGGGCCACGGTGGTGCCTCACTGTCCCGTGAAGCCGTGGCGAGCTGTTGGTGCTGGTGCGCTCGCACTTGGCAATCAGGATGGCTGGACTTGGTCGAAGAGGGCGAGGGCTTCGGCGGGGTCCGGGCTCACAAGGCGTTCCAGACCGGCCATCGTGATCTTCGCCCACCTGCCGGCCCGTGCCCACATCTGTTCCTCGAAGGCGCGGACGGTCTCGTCCAGATCTTCAGGGCCGGTGGCGATGGACTCGGCGAGTTCGGCGCCTTCGAGCATCGCGAGGTTCGCGCCCGCGCCCAACGGGGGCATCAGATGGGCGGCGTCGCCCAGCAGCGTCACCCCGAAGACGTGGGTCCAGGTGTGGGACTCGGGCAGGACGTAGAGGGGGCGGTGGACGAAAGCGGTGCCGTGGCGGAGGAGGTCGAGGACGGGAGCGGCCCAGCCGTCGAACTGGGCCAGCAGGCTCGATCGCATGGCCTCGACGTCGGTCAGGTCCAGGTTCGTGTGCCAGTCCAGCGGCGCGCGGAACTGGGCGTACACCTTGACGTGGCCGCCGCTGTTGCGCTGGGCGACGAGAGCTCGGTTCACGCCGTACACAGCCACGGAACCGTCGCCGATCAACCGGGCGAGGTCGGGGTGGCGGGTGTCGACGTCGTCCAGGGAGGTCTCGACCGCGGTGACGCCGGTGTAGTGGGGCGTCACTGACGAGACTGCGGGGCGGATCCGGGACCAGGCGCCGTCCGCGCCGACCACGAGGTCGAACGTCTCCTGTCGCCCGTCCGCGAAATGGACCAGTACGCCATCCCCGGTCCCCGGCACCACCTGCGTCACGGCCCGCCCCCACTGGACGTCGAGAGGGCCGAGCAGCAGGTCACGGAGTTGCCCGCGGTCGATCTCGGGGTTGGCCCGGTCATCTGGACGGGGTCGCCAGTCGCGCAGGACGGTCCCGGCCGTGTCCAGGATGCGCATGGCCTGCCCCTCGGGACGAGACAGCGCCCGGAACTCCGCCAGCAGCCCCGCCTTGTCCAGCGCGAGCTGGCCCAGTCCTTTGTGCAGGTCCAGCGTGCCACCCGGGGGGCGGGCGTCGGGGGCGGGATCACGTTCGAGGAGGGCGACGGGGTAGCCATGGCGGTGCAGGACGCGGGCGAAGGTAAGGCCGGCAGGACCGCTCCCGACCACAGCGATGCGGTGTCTCATGTCGATACACTGTATTTCCTCATTACAATGCATCGCAACAGTACGATTGTGGCCATGACTGTGTGGGACCGGCCGGAGCCGCCGAATCGCCCAGTGCCGCTCGACCGGGAGCGGATCGTCGCCGCCGCCATCGCGCTGGCCGACGAGGGCGGACTGGAGGCGGTGTCATTGCGCAAGGTCGCCGCCCGGCTGAACGCCGGCCCGATGCGGCTGTACGGATACATCTCCACCAAGCAGGAGCTGTTCGACCTCATGGTGGACGAGGTCCACGCCGAGATTCTCCCCGAGGAGCAGCCCGGGGACTGGCGGGAGGCGCTGCGCATCCTCGCCCACCGCACCAGGCAGGCCGCTCTCCGTCACGAATGGCTGGCCGACCTGCTCGGCGGCCGCCCGACCCTGGGCCCGAACGGCCTCGCCGTGACCGAGGCCAGGCTGGCCGCCCTCGACGACCTCGCCGACATCGACACCGTCATGCGCGCTGTGGAGACTGTCAGTGCCTACCTCACTGGCGCGATCAGGCGCGAGATCGCGAACCTGCGGGCCGAGCGCGCCACAGGCCTGTCCAAGCGCGACTGGCAGCGCGCCTCCGGCCCGCATGTGACGAGAATGTTGGCCACGGGCCGCTTCCCGGCGCTGACCAAGGCCGTGTACGACGGCACGGACGTGGACGCCGAGGCGTCCTTCACGACCGGCCTGGACTGGGTCCTCGACGCCGTGGCCGCCAAACTCACCCGGCCGCCGGCGTGACGCTCAGCTCTTGCCGACTGCGCGGGAGGTCGGGGTCGGTGTGGCTTGATGACCTGCGGCAACAACGGCTCAGCCGCGTCGAAGTTCGGCGAGGCACTACTGCCCGTAGCGCCGACGTGCGAGATGGACGGTGATGTCGGCGACGATCTCGACCGTCTCAGGAAGAACCTGCATGATCTGGCCGAACACCTGCTCTCGCTCGGAGTTCGGCAACATGAGATAGGCCGAGACGGTTGAGAGTTGGCCGATGTAGTCGCGAGCGCTCATAGTCAAGTTCCGTTCGATCAGGCACTGTTGAACATCGGTGAACCACTCGGACCGTTGGAGCTCCGTACCGGGCCACTGCATGGCATGTCCTGGAGGCGTTCCGTCCGGGGACGGAATCTCGTCGCTCTCCAAGAACGGCGCTCGTGCCGCGCGAACGGCCTCATCCACCGCCGGATCAGCCAGCCGGATGGGCCCGCCGCACGAGGCGAACGCGGCGCCCGGCTCCAGCAGCGCGGCCATACGTGACCACCGCTCGTCCGGCTTCGTCCAATGCAGTGCTGCCGCCGCATAAACCAGTCCGTACCGCTCACCCGGTTCCAGGTCCTCGAACGCGGCTTGCACTGTCCTGACGCTTGCCGGTACGTGCTTGCGCAGCTCGGCGAGCATGGCCTCGTCAGGCTCGGTCGCAGTGACCCTGATCCCCCGTCGAGCGAACAGTCGGGTTGCTTTGCCCGTCCCGGCGCCGATCTCGAGGGCGGTCCGAACCGGCTGATCCGCGTACGCCAGTACCATGTCGAAAAGCTCCACCGGATACCCCGGCCGGAACCGTTCGTACGCTTGCGCCATCGCTCCGAAGCTCAGTGCGCGATCAGCCATGCCGAGCATCGTGACACGATCTGCGTCGTGGATGTGTGCTGCGACCGGAAAGGTCCACCGGCTCGCGTCGCCCGGCACGACACTCGTCGTGTTGTCGCGCTGCCTGAGTACATCCGGTACGCGGGCGATGCTCCGCCTTGCGATGTACCGCACGGGACGCCGCGCGCTGTCGGCGAACTTTGCGACTTTTGCCGCGCAGTGGGGACAGGCCAGTGGATGGAAGTCATCCTTGAAGTCGCCCAGAACTGCCGCCCAGTGGTGCTCCTCCTGGGCCGCGGGCAGGGCGCGGATGGAGTTTAGGGTGGCGACGGCGTCCAGGCTTGCGATCCACTTCTCGCGGGCGGCGGCGTCCGTCCACGTCGTCATCCCGACCGGCTGCCGGTACGGGGACGCCCCGTGTCCGAGGTCGGGAATCGGGCTCCGGTGGCACCGGCAGTTCGTACAACCGGCTTGCGCGGGGACACGCCCGCTGACGCCACTCCCGTAAGCCGTAGGCCTGACACACTCGGGGACATATCGGGCGGCGACGCGGAGGAGAGAGCCGTGGCTACGGCGGTGCGACGGAGCAGGCCGCGCTTGAACTGGATTTCCGGTCCGTCTTCCACGCCGCGCACAGTGCCATGGTCTTCGACGCGGTCGGCCGCGCCATGCTGCTGCTCGCTCCGCAGGGCGCCCAGCCACCTGCCGGCACAGACCGAACTGCGCACCCCCGGCCTCTCCGATGGGGCGTACGTGCTGCGGGCTTCGATGCCTGGCGGCTGCGCCTCAGCCAACGCCGACCGGGTTCCCCCGCGGGCGCCCGCGCGGTCTTCGGACGCCGACACACCCCGCGCCCACGCCACCCGTCGTATCCGCAATCACAACGAAGGAACAAGGAGCACCTCATGGACAGAGCGCACCGCTGGACCGGCGCGCTGGTCGGCGCAGTCGGCGCGGCCCTGATGGCCGCCGGCCCCGTCATGCTTGTGCAGGGCCGCAAGGGCCGGAAGGAGATCCGTAGCGAACTGGCCGCACAGAAGATCAGGTTCCCCGGCCACGGGCTGCCGGACCACCTCACCCCTTTCGCCGGGCAGAGTGTGGAGACCGGCCCCCAGGCCCACGCATACGCCGAACTGATCAAGGATCATGTCGTCAAGGCGACCGGCGGCCGCACCTACTCCGAGATCACCGAGGAACTGCACGCCACCGGGAACGACGACGAGAAACTCGCCCAGCTCCGCCAGACCGCCTTCATGGGTGAGACGCTGCGCGGCTCGCTGCTGTCCGCCTACCAGGCCTGGCATCTCACCACGCTGGTCACGGGCCTGGGAGGCGCGCTGACCGGCCTCGGCGCGGCGCTGGTGGCCACGGCGAACGTCGTCGGTGCCAAGCCGAGCCGCGCTGCCTGAGGTGCCAGGCCCCGCCGGCCCCCTCGGGTCGGATGGGCGGTACCGAAAGACGACCGGCGCGAGGATCTCGTACCGGGCCTGCCCGAGGTGTTCATACGGGCGGCCGCCGCCATCGGCGTCGACCATGGCGGCGGCCGCCCCTCAACTCCGCCAGTGACCGCGGCCTCAGCGCATCCGGGACGGATCGACGTCCTGGCGGGCCATCAGGCCCTCTCGCGCCGGCCGGAAGGGGGACCTCCGGTCCCTGACGACGGGCTCATCGGCCGTCGCGCCGAGGCAGCCCGATGCCGGAGACCGACTGCCGACCGATCCGGAGAAATCCCGTGTACGACCGCGCAGAGCGCCCGTGTGGCTGTCTCCATCGCCATCCCCCGTGGCGGGCGCCGCGCACGGGCCGGATCGGTCACCGTCCGGCCGCCCGCCACGTCTGCCCTGACCCCCGGGCGGTCGGACGCGTGACGCGTACCCGTCCTGCGCCGAGGCCGGAGCGGTGGGCATGGTGGAGGTGAGCAGGCCGTGGACACTGTCAGCCTCCGGTCGTTGGTCCGGTTTCTGTACGACACCGGGGCCGTGCAGGGGGTGGGCGGGCAGGTCGCTCTGAGCCTGGTGGTGCTTCCGCCGGCCCGGCAGACGCTGCGGCGGAGGCCGGGGAGGGCCTCGCGACCGAAGTGGGACGCCGGTTCGGGCAGTTGACGGGGATGGTGTTCCTTGCGGTGCAGCTCGGTTCCGGGTGGGCCATGGCCCGGCCCAGGGGCGTCCCCGGGCCTCGCTCGCGCCGACGATGCGCGTCGTCGTACAGCCGGGCGTTGTCGATCGCCACATCGGCTGCCGCGGCCAGGGTGCGGACCAACCCCCAAGGACGCCGGACGAGCTGAACCCGTCCGACGGCACCCTGGTGCGGGTCGGCGGCGACCGCCGCGGGTTCACATACACGAACCTCACACATGTGGGTGTACGAAGAGGTGTCTGCCATGCCAAACTCGCTCAACGTCCCCTGCGGAACTGCCTAGTTGGAGGACTCCCATGAGCTCCATGAGCGTTTCCCGGCGTACTGTCCTCGCCGCGGCAGCCGGTGCCACGGCAACCGCCACCTCACCGGCATGGGCCGCGGAGGCGTCCGGTCACCAGGACCCGGCCTCGACGGCACCCACGCTGCGTGCGGCAGCCGACTATGCGGTGGAGAAGTTGCGTGCCGTCGCACCGCGCGTCACCGCCTTTCCCGTCGCGACGAAGTTCGAGAAGTGGGTCTACTCCCAGGACGGCGACTGGGTGGGAGGGTTCTGGCCGGGGACGCTGTGGATGGCATACCTCCACAGCAAGGACGATGTGTTTCGAACGCTGGCTCTCGACTCGGCCCGCAGACTTGCCCCGCGTCAGCATGACACCACCACCCACGACCTCGGTTTCCTCTTCTATCCGTCGTGGGTCACCGCCTGGCGGCTGACCGGCGAGGACAGTTGGCGCGCGGGTGCCGTGCAGGCGGCCGAGTCGCTGATCCGGCGATACAACCCGCGAGGACGCTTCATCCGGGCATGGGGAGCACTCGGCGACCCGAACAACGCGGGCCGGGTCATCATCGACACGATGATGAACCTCGATCTGCTGGCCTTCGCGAGCCGGCAGACAGACGACGAGAAATACCTCGGCGTCGCCGTGGAACATGCCAGGACGGTGCAAAGGACCTTTCCCCGCCAGGACGGATCGACCCCCCACGTCTACGACTTCGACCCCGACAGCGGCGCACCGATCGGCCCGGACACGGTCCAGGGCTACAGCCCCACCTCCTGCTGGTCACGCGGGCAGGCCTGGGGGATCTACGGATTCACCACCATGTACCGCCGTACCGGCGACAAGCAGTTCCTGTCCACGGCGCGCAAGCTCGCCGACTACGCGGTGGGAACGCTCGGCGAGGACCACGTGCCCGTCTGGGACTACCGTGCACCGCAACAACCCCACGACATCAAGGACGCATCAGCGGGCGCCGTCATGGCGTGCGGGCTGCTCGACCTGTCCGCCGCCACCGGCAGACGCGAGTACCGGCAGGTGGCGGTGCGGATCCTCACCGCGCTGTCGGAGACCTGCCTCACCAGGAAGTCGGCCCGCGCCGAGGCGATAGTCGCCCGCTGCACCCGCAACCGGCCTGCCGAGGACGGAATCGAGGTCTCCCTGCCCTACGCCGACTACTACCTGCTGGAAGGCATCCTGCGCGTGCTGCAACCGCAGGACGTCGACCGGGCCATCGACCTGTCGATGCGGCCCTGACCGACCACTTTGCGTCTCCGGCACGGCGACCGGCCTCACACTCGGGGCGCCCACTGTGCCGGAGGACGCCGCCACGGTCGAGGCGCTTCAGTCGCTCGAGTCCCTGACCGACCGGTGGGTGGCGAGTGCTTCGCCGGCCGGCGGGCGCCGACGGCGGGGAGACGCGGGTCACTTCCGTCCATGTCACAGGCGGCCGGGCTACCTCGTCTCGGGGGTGTAGCAATACACGACCGCACAGGAGCACACCATGGACGCGCGACTGAACTACTTCGCCACCCCGACCGCCGGCAAGGTCCTCAAGCACTTCATGTCGGTGGGCAAGGCGCTCAAGGAATCGCCGCTGCCGGCCGCGACGCAGGAGCTGGTCGCGCTGCGCGTGAGCCAGATCAACGGATGTGCCGTCTGCATCGACATGCACACCAAGGAGGCCGCCGCTGCCGGCGAGACCTCGGTGCGGCTGAACCTGGTCGCGGCGTGGCGGGAGGCCACGGTCTTCACCGACGCCGAGCGTGCCGCGCTGGAGCTGGCGGAGCAGGGAAGCCGGGTTGCGGACGCCGTCGGCGGGGTCGGCGACGAGGTGTGGGCGAACGCTGCCCAGCACTACGACGAGGAGCAGCTCGCTGCCCTGGTCATCCTGGTCTCCCTCATGAACTCGGTGAACCGGCTGAACATCATCACCCGGCAGCCGGCCGGCAACTACCAAGTGGGTCAGTTCCACTGAGCGGTGGAGGGGAGACGCCGGGCGACAGGAGTGTGACCTCATGAGCCTTGCACTGTGGATCGGTGCCGGACTGCTGGCCGTGGTAGCCCTCACCGGCGGCATCGGCAAGACATTCGTCCGCAAGGAGAAACTGGCCGCGGTCCAGGGTGGAGGGCTTCGTCAAGACCCTCGGCGTCCTCGAACTTCTGGCCGCGGCGGGCCTGATCCTGCCCGCTGTGGTGGACATCGCAACGGCTCTGGTACCGGTGATCGCCGTGTGCTGGGTCCTGCTGACGGCCGGCGCGATGATCACCCATGGCCGACGCGGGGAATCCACGTATGTGACGCTGAACCTGATCTATCTCCTACTTGCAGCATTCGTGGCATGGGGCCGCTTCGGCCCCGGGTCCTTCACCGGCTAGGGGGCTCGGCGTGAGCAAGGTCGAGGAGTTCGAGGAACTGAGGCCGCTGCTGTTCTCCATCGCCTACCGGATTCTGGGCAGCGTGGGTGAGGCCGAGGACGCGGTGCAGGAGACATGGCTGCGCTTCGACGGCTCGGCGACCCGGGCCACGTCGACCAAGGCGTTTCTGTCCGCCACTGTGACGCGGATCGCGATCGATGTGCTGCGCTCCGCGAGGGTGAGGCGGGAGGAGTACGTCGGGCCCTGGTTCCCCGAACCGCTGCTCGCCGACCCCTACGAGGACCCGGCTCGCTCGGCGGAACTGGCCGACTCGGTGTCGATGGCGGCGCTGCTGCTCCTGGAGCGGCTCAGCCCGCTGGAGCGATCGGTGTTCGTACTGCGGGAGGTGTTCGGCTTCGGATTCGACGACGTCGCCTCCGCCGTGGGGCGGTCGGAGGCGGCGTGCCGGCAACTGCTGGTGCGGGCACGGCGGCACATGCAGGCCGGGCGACCACGGTTCGAGGCGGACCGGCAGGAGCGGCAGGAACTGGCGACGCGGTTCCTCGACGCCCTCCGCGAAGGCGATGTCGTCGGCCTGCGGGATCTGCTCGCCGCCGACGTGTCGATGGCCGGGGACGGCGGCGGCAAGACCCCGCAACTGGCCAAGGCCGTCGTCGGCGCCGAGAACGTGGCCCGCCTGCTGGCCTCCGTCTGCCCCCTGATGGCCCGGATCGACGTGACGTTCGAGCCGCACGACGTCAACGGCCAGCCTGGCGCGATCTTCCGCGACCGGGACGGCAAGGTGCTCCACATCCTGGCCCTCGAGGTGCTCGACGGGCAGATCCAGACCATCCGCGCGGTGATCAATCCCGACAAGCTCGGCCACCTCGGGCCCGTCGCCGACGTGTGGGCCGTCGACCGCGAGGTGAGGCAGGCCCGTCGACGGATGAACTGACGGGCCGTCGCCGCTGCCGAACGACCCCGCGCAACGGTGGCTCGTCCAGTCAAGTCGGCTTTCCCTGCTGCGCCTACTGGTCAGCCTCCCAGCAGCCCGCCCGCTCCGTACCACACGGGACCCGGGTTGAGCAGATCCGGGTAGAGCCCTGTCATCCGGTCGAAGAACTCGCGGGCGGTCGGCTTTCCGTTGAGCAGCCGGATGACCTCCAGCAGGTACTGCCGGGTCTGGTCGAGGACGGCGGGATCGTCGGGGAGGTCCTTGTTCTTGTGGCCTGCCACGACGAAGCGCGGCTCGAGCGCGGCGACGCGATCGACGGCCGCGAGCCACTCCCGCAGGCCGCCGTCGCCGCCTTCGAGGATGTACTGGTGCACCCCGTTGTAGGCGACATCGCCGGCCACTACCAGGCCGAGGGACGGTACGTACAGGACGGACGTCTCGTCGGTGTCCGAGTGTCCGACCTCGACGGCACGAATGACGTCGCCTTCCAGCGGGAAGCCCTCGGCGGGAATGGGCTGGGCCAGAACCGGGCTGTCAGGGATCTGGCCGGGGAAGCTCGGATCCCACATCGTCCGGCGCCCCTCGGTGGCCTGCTGGTGCATGACCTCGATGGTGCCGCGGGTGGCGTAGACCGTGACGCCGGGGAATCGCTCGACGAGCTCTGCGGTACCGAACCAGTGATCGCCGTGCCCGTGGGTGGAGTAGATGTGGGTCAGGCGCTTGCCGGACCCTGCCACCCAGTCGCCGACCTTCTCGGTGTGCTCACGCGTGAAAGGCGGATCGACCAGTAGGGCCTCTTCCTCTCCGAAGATCAGTGTCGAGGTCAGCGGCGAGGAGACGAGCCGGTCGCCGTTCGGCACCCGCTGGTCGCCTGCTCGGGGTGTTCCGTCCGAGACGAAGGTCTCGTACGCCAGAGAGCCGGGCGCGGCTGCTGCGGTCATGGTGGAGCCTCCTGGAAGGGCGACATGGTCCACACGTTCGTCTGTCCACGTTCTGGCGGTGGACCGTTGCCCAGGCGCGTGCCTGATGAAGTACACGTTCTATTTTTGATTATTTTGTCGGCCTACAGGCATCGTGCCAGCTGGCATCTCCAAGCTGCTGGAACTTAAGGGCATTCCCTTATGTGCGACATAAGCGTTTCGGATTTGACTATGTTGCCCGACGGGCGTACCTTCGGCAGGAGAAGCAGACAAGCCAGGCAGCGGTCATGCGCACGCGCGTGGTTGATCGGTCACAGATCTCGAGGCTGCCTCACAGTCCCGAAGGAGCACTCATGCCTGGAGCGCAGCTGAGCTGGAGTGTCCATGTGGCGCCGTCGATCGCCACCGAGATCGCGGACCTGCCGCCGGATCTCCCCAAGCGCATGTGGTCGCCCATCACGGCCACGCTGATCACAGGCGAGCGCGATGCGGTTCTGGTCGACGCGCTCATGACCGTCGAGCAGGCCGGCCGGCTGGCCGACTGGGTCGCGGCCAGCGGCAAGAACCTCACCACTATCTACGTGACCCACGGGCACGGCGACCACTGGTTCGGGCTGGGCACGCTCCTCGAGCGCTTCCCGGGGGCGCGCGCGGTCGCGACTCCGGCTGTGGTGGCGCAGATGAAGAAGCAGATGGCGCCGGAGTTCGTCGCGTCGTTCTGGAACACGCGCTTCCCCGGCCAGATCCCGGACACCCTCGTGGCCGCAGAGCCGCTGGCCGGAGATCGGCTGCAACTGGAGGGGCACGACCTCGTCGTCGTGGGACTGGGACACACGGACACCGACGACACCACCTGCCTGCACGTGCCGTCGATCGGCTTGGTCGTAGCCGGGGACGCCGTCTACAACGATGTGCACCTCTACCTCGCCGAATCGCCCGCCGAGGGGCGTCGAGCCTGGCTGCACGCGCTCGACACCATCGCCGCACTGGACCCTGAAGCGGTGGTCGCGGGACACAAGAACCCCGACCGTCCCGACGACCCGAAGACGATCGACGAGACGCGGCGCTACATCCACGACTTCCAGGCGATCGAAGAGCGCACCACGACGACTCTCGACCTCTACCGCGCCATGCTGGAACTGCATCCTGACCGGGTCAACCAGGGCGCACTGTGGGGCTCGGCCAGGTCCGCGAAGGGCTGACCGTCGCCAAGGCGCTGACCGTCGCCAAGGCGCCGACCGTCGCCAAGGCGCGCAAGTCGGTGCAGACCGGCCGCCAGGCCGAAGGCAAGGCGATAGGCGTCAGTGCGTCGCCTGGCTCGGTCTCATATCCTCACGTGCCATGAACGGAGCCACGGATACGCTGGCCGTGACGAGCCTGATCGCCAGTTACGCGGAGCTGGTCGACACCGGCGACTTCGCCGGCGTGGGCGGGTTGTTCGCCGACGCGGTGTTCGTGGGAAGCGGGGCACCCGCCGAGGGGCGCGAGGCCGTGGAGCGGATGCTCCGGGACACCGTGATCCTCTACGAGGACGGCACCCCGCGCACCCACCACGCCACGACGAACATCGCCGTCACGGTCGACGAGAAGGCGGGCACGGCCACCGCGCGTTCCTACGTCACCGTCTTTCAAGCCCTGCCCGACTTCCCGTTGCAGGCCATCGCCGCGGGCCGGTACAGCGATCGATTCGAACGCCACGAGGGGGACTGGCGGTTCGTCGAACGTCGGGTTCGTATCCACCTGGTGGGCGATGTGAGCCGCCACCTGCGCACGTAGCCCCCGCCGGTCGTCCTGGTGACTGACACACCTTTCGGATGCTGGTCCAGGCGGCGTGGTTTCGCCCCCGCTGCATCATCCGGCGGTACAGAAAGACCGCCGATATCCGCTTGCACACTCATGTCACGCGGGCCAATGTTGCCTGATACCGGACGAAGGCAGGGAACATGACCGCGCAGACCGACCCCGTCGACCACGAACTCATCGAGGCCGCAGCGCACATGGCGCGCACTCGCTGCCGGGGCGACAACCACACCATGGCAGCAGCGGCCCGTGCCCGGGACGGTCGGATCGTCACCGCGGTGAACGCCTACCACTTCACGGGAGGGCCTTGCGCCGAGCTGGTGGTCATCGGTGCCGCAGCCGCCCAGGGCGCCTATGAGCTGGACACGATCGTCGCCGTGGGCGACCGCGACCGAGGGGTTGTTCCCCCGTGCGGCCGGTGCCGGCAGGTCCTTCTTGACTACTTCCCCGCCCTCAAGGTCATCGTCGGCAAAGACGACCGCATCCGAACCGTGCAGATCACCGACTTGCTGTCCGCAAGCTATGTCTGGGCCGACCACCAGCTCGAGGCCGAGTGAACTGCCTCTATGCCCGGCGTCATTGACCGTGATCCAGCCACCTGGGGAAGTCCTCCCGGGTTTCGACGCCACTGGCAGCCAGCAAATGAGTGATGTCATGAGCCGTTGCGACCTTGCGGGCACTTTTGAAGTCCATAGCCACGGCGAGGTCCTCCGTGGCGAGACGCGCCTGGAAACCGCGAACTATGGCGGCATCGGGCCACGCCACCTGGAGCTGGAGAATCCGCGGCCGGATCGTCGACTCGTACCTACTTCGCGCCTGGAAGCTGGCGTCGCAGATAACAGCGCTCATGTGCGCCCAGCCCCCGGGCGGAGCGGACCCACGCGTACTTCTGCTCCCTGCACCCACGGCACGCCCGCGTCTGCTGCTAGCCGACGCGGGCGTGCGACGGGGCTCGGGCGTTGAGCGCCTTGGCGAGGAAGCTGGTCGTCTTGGTGATGGCGGCCTCGGCGGATGCGCTGGCTGTTACGAGCGGCGGTCTTGCGGCCATCCTTGTGCGTCGAATACGGCGATGGGGTCCAGGTAGTCGCGCCAGTGCGTCACCTTGCGGCCCTTGATGGTCACGACGGAGACGAAGCGGTTGTCGTAGGGCCCTCCCGTCTGGACCGACGAGCCGTGCACTTCGTATTCCAAGACGACCACCGAGGTCGCGGGGTCCCGGTGGACGTGGAGGTTGTCCGCGCTGTGTAGCTTCACGTAGTCGCCGTAGTCGCCGTAGTCGCCGTAGTTGCTGTACAGGTTGATGATTCCCTGGCGTCCCTCGACCCGCCGGGGGTACCCCGGCACGATGATCACGTACTCGAAGACCACGTCTTCGGCCAGGAGTTCGTAGTAGTCCTCTCCGTCGACCAGGCCGTCCAGCCCCTCCTTGATGATGCAGAAGAACGGGCTGTTCGCCCCGACCAGGGGAGCGTTGTCGTCAACGGTCTTGCTCACTTCTCGGTCATGTGCAGCCAGCCCGACGCGCATCTCACCGAGCTCCTGGCCGCCGACGTACCTCGTACGCGTCCAGGATGGGCCTCTCAGGGCTGATCGAAGATCGACTGATCGAACGGTTGTGTTCCGCTCTCAGGGGTCCATACGGCAGCAAGCGGCATGAGGTCCTTGATCCGGACGCTCTTGATGCCCTCTGGAGTGGGCAGGATGACCCGGATGCTTGGGTGGTAGTCGAAGAGCACCTGGCGGTCCCGGCCGCATGGGCCAACCGGCCCTCGGCCGAGGTTCCCCACAGCGACGATCGTAGAGAGCTCTCGGGCACCAGAGGCTCGTGCGTGGCCCAGGGCTACGAGCTCTGCACAGGGTCCACCGAGGAAGTGGTAGACGTTGATTCCGCCGTACATCTTGCCGTCGGCCCCGCTGACGGCAGCACCCATGGTGTGCACGCCATCGTCGCCGTCGGTGTTGGCGTCGACGATTTGGCGGGCGAACTCGATCAGTTCATGGTCATCATCTGTCAGTTCTCGGCTGGGAATCTGCACGGCCGCATGCTACGGCAGGCGGAGACAACCAGCCCTGAGTGTTCAGCGTCCGGGTCCTGGGGGTTGAGGAACATCCATGTCAGATCGTGCGCTAAGCCCTCGTCGGCCCTGGTGGTGGCTGGCGGGGTGTCGGCGGCTGGACTGGTCCGAGGTCTTGGTGGTAAGGACGGCTATTCGAGAGGGGTGAGTTCTCCTGCTCGTGTATCGATCAACATCGATGAGTTCTCAGGTCACCCCGCTGATGCGGCGATGTCGAGCAGTTGTTCGTGAAGTCCAGGGCGGGCGAACAGTGCGGCTCCGGTGTCGGTGCGTTGCTGGCCTGAGAGGTCGCTGAAGACACCCCCGGCCTCCTGGACGATCGGAATCAGGGCCGCGATGTCCCACGGACCGGCTCCTAGCAGCAGGAAGGCGTCGAGCTGACCTCTTGCCACGAGGAGGGCGCCGTGGCAGGTGCCGGATCCTGTGGACGGCTTCTTGGGGAGACGTGCAGTGGAATCCGCCTTGGACCAGTCCAGTGTCGGGGTGGTGCGCGCGGTGCGGGCGGCCAGTGCCGCGGCAACAGCGCGGTGGGCCTTGTTCAGCCTGGTCGGGGGCGGCCAGATCCCGAGGGCGGACTCGGCAGCGTTGCCACCCGCGCTGATTCTCAGCAGGTGGGTCGAGTCGGACGGGTGGGCTGGAAGTGGTCTGGTCCACGCACCGTGGCCCGGCAGTGCCCACCAGCGGCGGCCCAGCGCGGGAGCGGAGACCATGCCGAGGGTGATGCGGCCGTCGTCCTCCAACGCGATCAAGGTGCTCCATTCGGGATCCCCGGCCAAGAAGCTGGCCGTGCCGTCGATGGCGTCGATGATCCAGCGGCGACGGCCCTGGCCGTGGGCGCCGGACTCCTCACCGACGATTGCGTCGTCGGGGTACTGCTCGTGGATGCGGCGGAGCAGCGCTTCTTCGATTTCCAGGTCAGCGGCGCTGACGGGGCTTCCATCACCCTTGATCTGTACTGCTCTCTCGCCCGCTTTCCAATGCTGGCGGCCGATGCTGGCTGCCTGATCGGCGAGATGGTGGGCAAACGTCAAGTCTGCTGAGTCCGGCATAAGTTGCACTCTGCCTGACCGGCCTTGCATGGTCACCTTCCTGGGCAGAGCAGCGTTTCGAAACCCGGTCGCCACTGGCCGGTCGGAGGCGTCTCCTTTGGGCGGTCTCCGTTCTTCAGCCGATGCGCGAGTCGGGTTGCCGAGGGTCCCTCTCAGATGGTGCATTGTTCTTTCGACGGAAGTGACGCGTAGACGAGGAAGTCGGTGCCGGCGCGTTCCGCGTAGCGCATCGCGGTGGAAGCGCTGATGCCCAGGGTGTCCGCGAGGACGGAGGGCGGAGCCTCGCGGACCATCTGGAGCCAGGTGCGCATGGACGTCTGGGAGGAAGACTCGATCTGGTTGGCGATCGTCTTCCGCAGGCTGACACCCATGGACCTTGACCTGGTGTTCTGCGATGAGGGTTACACCTTCGACGCTCGTCTGCGGGCTGGGCGACCGAGGCCGAATTGACGGACCTGGTGAATGCTGCGGGTTGATCTCAGCCCGTGGCAGCGAGCTGGAGGACCAGGACGGCTTGGACGAGGCTCGTGATCCGGGTCGTCGAGCAGCGGAGTTTGCGTAGGAGGCGCCAGGACTTGAGGGTGGCGATGGCCTGCTCGACCAGTGCACGGATCTTTGCGTGGGACCGGTTGACGGCCTGCTGGCCGGTGGAGAGGCTGTCCCATCGGCCGCGGTGAGGGAGACGGACCGTGCCGCCTGCACCCTGGTAGCCCTTGTCTGCCCAGCAGGTGATGCCGGCCTCGGCGAGTGCCTCGATGATGCCGTGCTCGCGCGCGGCCCGGACGTCGTGGACGGCGCCGGCCAAGGCTGGTGAAGCCCACATCAGACGCCCCTTCGGATCAGCTATGACCTGCACGTTCATGCCGTGCTTCTTGTGTTTGCCTGAGTAGAACGGGCGATCGGCGGCGATTCGGTCGATGGGCAGGAGCGTTCCGTCCAGGATCACGTGGCCGGCGCGATACGACACATCCGTCTGGGGCCCGACAGCGACGCAGCAGCAGGGCTGGCCCGACTGGTGACTTGGGGCAGCATGCCTGTTAAGGGCCCCGAATGGTGGTGAGGCATCCGTGGCCCCTCTTCCAAGGCCAGAGGCATCCCCATAAGCCGACCCAGCAGAGCGAGCCTTTAGGGGCCCGGGACTTGCAGGTCAACCAGGGGGGCGTACTGCTGGCCGCCGTAGCTGTCGGAGTCGTGGATGTCGCCCTGGCGGACGGGGCGGGGCATGGACACCTTGACGGCCTGGGCGCGGTCGTGGTGGACGACCAGGACCTGTGCGGGGTCGGTGCCGTACAGATCGGCGAACAGGGCGGGGGTCAGCAGGGCTGAGGTGCGCAGGCGGTCGTAGCTGTCCTGGTCGTGGCACATGAAGTCGAAGGTCAGCACGAACGGTCCGGCGTTCTTCGAGCGGATCAGGGAGCACAGGTCGAGCAGGCGGATCACCCGGTCACCTCTTCGTGGATGATCGCGAACATCTCGTGGGGGGTGGCCGGTTCGACCACATGATTGAGCGTGAACCGGTACACCGGGCCTCGATCGGTCTCGGGCGGGGAGAAGGGGAACGCGACCGTGCTGGCGAGGCCCTCGTACTCGGGGATCGGCAGGTGGGAGCTGGTGTGCGCGACGAAGGTGGTGACCGCGTGGGCCACTTCCTGGGTCGGCGCGGTGACGGTGATCAGCACCCCTAGCTCGTGGACCGGCTGCTCGCGGTCGGGGTCCCGGATGCCAAGGACGGCGTCCTTGCCGTAGAGGCGGTAGTCGATCTCGATGCCGTCGGGGTCGACCCGGCCGTTGAAGACGTCACGGATCTTTGCGCGGAAGTAGTCCTGGGCCATGGGCAGGAGGTCGGGGAGCTTCTCGATGACGACGCGGTCGCGGATGCCGCCGATGGCGATGGTCTGGTAGCCGATCAGACAGGAGCCCTCCAGCTTCACGGTGTAGGTGCGGGCGGGGCGGTAGACGGCGCCGGCGACGCGCACCCGGCGTTCGTCCAGTGCGGTGTAGGTCGCGTCGGTGGTGTCCAGCACCCCGGACGGTTCGGTGATCAGGTAGGGGTTGGCGTTCTCGTACAGGGTGTGGGCGGCCACCGAGTGGGGGGTCAGCCGGGAGGCGGGGTCCAGGGGTTCGACATCGAAGTGGTCGTCGCGCAGGTGCACGAACAGGCCGTCGGCGCTGGGCGGAATCGCGCACGCGGCCCCGCATTCGATGGTCTTGGCGGCGTGCCAGGTCAGGCCGGGGTCCGCGCCCATGGCGTGGGGCAGCGCCGCGTACAGGGCCGTGTCGCTGGCCCGGCCCGCGAGTACGACCTGAGCGCCCTCACGCAGTGCCTGCTGGATCGGCTCGACGCCCATCATGCCGACCACGTGACTTGCTGTCAGCGTCTCCAGGTCGATGGAAGGCGCGGGATCGAGCGGGCGGATGCGGCCCTGCGCGTACCGCTCGGTGAGGTAGGCGGGAGCCTGGTCGGCGTAGATGCGGGCCAGCTTGAACGACAGGCCCTCCTCCTGCGCGATCTCGCGGGCGAGGCCGGAGACGAGATCGACGCCCTCCTTGCGGCCGCTGGTCCCGCACGACCCGATGATCAGCGGTATGTCCAGGCGATCGCGGGCCTTCAGCAGTAGGCGCAGGTCGCGGCCCACGGCCTCGCGGGACAGTTTCGGCGCTCCGCTGCCCAGGTAGTACGGGCCGCTGTCCGTGGAACCCGCGTCGCAGGCGATGACGTGGGGCGCGAGCGCGACCCCCCGCTCCAGCGACTCGGTACGGAAGCCCGCGCCGAGGGCGCCGGTGGGCGCCAGAATCCTGATCTCCATCTATGCGTCCCTCTCCACGAGGTCATATTCTATATGCTATAGCAAGTAGTGGATGGGCGGACCCGGGTAACCCGCCCTGCTTGCCGGGGCCGGCCTTGTAACCCGCCGTGCCTGCCGGGAGGGCCTTGGTCAGGCGCGGTCCCAGCCCGTGAGCTCGCCGATGGCGGACGTCGCGTGGGTGCGCGCCAGGTGCTCGGCCCGGTCGGCGTCGCGCGCCCGCAGTGCGTCGAGGATCTCGTGGTGCTGGCGGTAGCGCTGTTCCGGACCCTCGGTACGGCCGGCGGTCACCTGCGCGGTGGCGATCTCCAGCCGTTCGGACCGGCTGAAGGCCCGAACCTGCTCAAGGGTGCGCATCAGTTGGGCGTTGTCGGCGGCGGTCTCGACCTCGCGGTGGAAGTCGCGAACGGCGTTGAAGATGCGCTCGATCAGGTCGGGGGTGAGCTCGCGCCCGGCGTCGCGGTCTGCCCGCAGCACCTCGGCGGCGGCGTCGGCCTGGTCCAGAAGGTGTTGCATGCGGTCCAGTTGCTCGTCGGTGGCCTTGTGCGCGGCCAGGCGGGCGGCGACGGCTTCCAGGGCCGCCTCGATCGTGGCGCTCTCGCTGCGGACGAGGGGGGAGACGGTGGCCACGCGCAGGGAGCGGGGGCCGGTGCGCTCGACGAGCTGCTCTTGTTCCAGGCGGCGCAGGGCTTCGCGGACCGGTGTGGGGCTGACGCCGAGGCGTTCGGCGAGTCCGCGTTCGGTGATCTTCTCGCCCCATGCCAGGTCGCCCTGGACGATCGCTGCCCGCAGGGCCTGGTAGGCCTGGTCGGACAGGGACTGGGAGCTGAGTTCGGGAAGCGCCATGAGGGTATTCGATATCTGCTACAGCACATTGTCAAAAAGTGGTGCAGGGGCGGGTGGTGGCGGGGTCCTCGAGGTGGACGGGCTCGGGGTCGTCGGCCACGAGGCTGACGCTGTCCGGGGCGATGGTGATCTGGACAGTGGCCTCGGGCAGGCGGCGGGGGCTGAGGGCCTGCAGTTGGTGGGGGCCGACAGCCAGGGTGTAGAGGTAGTGGTCGCCGAGGAAGGTGACGTGGGTGACCCGGGCCTGCCAGTCGGGAGCGCCGGGCGCGGTGGGGGGCCGGCCGAGGACGAGGGCTTCGGGGCGGACGGCGACGGTGACCGGTCCGGGCGGCGGCGGGGCGGTGGTGCGGAAGGGCAGGCCGCCGGGCAGGTCGGGTGCTTCCAGGAGCCAGGTGGTGGCGTCGACGCTGCGGGCGGTGCCGGTGAGGAAGTTGCAGCGGCCGAGGAACTCGGCGACGAAGCGGCTGCCCGGGCGTTGGTAGACGTTCTCGGGTGTGCCGGCGCGAACGATGCGGCCTTTGTTCATGACGAGGATGTGGTCGCTCATGGCGAGTGCCTCGGTTTGGTCGTGGGTGACGAAGACGGTGGTGACGCCCAGGTCGCGCTGGAGCTCGCCGAGCCATTCGCGGGCGCGCTCGCGCAGCTTGGCGTCGAGGTTGGAGAAGGGCTCGTCCAGCAGCAGTGCGCTGGGGCCGTGGGCCAAGGCCCGGGCGAGGGCGACCCGCTGCTGCTGCCCGCCGGAGAGCTCATGGGGGTAGGCGCCGGCGCGGGGGACGAGCTCGACCAGTTCGAGGACGTCGTTGACACGGTGTTGCATCTCGAGGCGCCCGGCCTTGCGGATCTTGAGAGGGAAGGCGACGTTCTCGGCGACGGTCAGGTGTGGCCACAGCGCGTAGGACTGGAAGACCACGCCGAGGTCGCGCTGTTCGGCGGGGAGGTTGCGCCCTCCGGCATCGAACAGCACCCGGTCGCCGTGGACGATGGTGCCCGCCTCGGGGGTGTGGAATCCGGCGATCGACATGAGCGTGGTGGTCTTGCCGCAGCCGCTGGGGCCGAGCAGGGTCACGAAGCGGCCGTCGGGGACGGTGAAGCCGACCTGGTCGAGGACCCGGGTGGCGCCGAAGGACTGGGTGAGCCGGCGGACGGTGATCTCAGGCATGGCGGCGGGCTTTCTTGCGCAGGGTCCAGCCCAGGCCGGCGGCCAGGGCGAGGGCGACCAGGACGACTTGGACCAGAGCGAGGGCGGCGACCGGTCCCGGCAGGCCCTTGGCCCAGGTCTGGAGCATGGTGGTGCCCATCAGTTCGGTGCCGGGCTTGGCCAGGAAGACCACCGGGTCGTAGTCGCTGACCAGGGTCACGAACATCAGCACCAGGGCGCTTGTCAGCGCGGGGCGCAGCAGGGGGAGCGTGATGCGCCGGGTGGTGGTCCACCAGCCGGCACCCGAGGCCGCGGACGCCTTGGCCAGCTCCGGGCTGAGCCGGGCCAGGGCGGGGGCGAGGACGATGTAGGCGAGCGTCATGTTGCGCACGCTCAGCGCGAGCAGTTCGCCCCACAGGCTGTTGCGGAGCATGGCTCCGGGCCAGTCCACGATGAGGAAGAGCCAGAAGAAGCCGACGCCGAACACGATGCCGGGAGTGGCGCGGGGATAGACGAGCAGGGCGGGCAGGGTGCGGCGCAGCCGGAACGCTGAACGGTGGGCGATCACGGTCGCCACGGCGACCAGTGCCACGGTGGCGACGGAGCCGATGGCGGCGACGGTGAGACTGTCGGTGATGGCGCGGTGCAGGGTGGGGTCGGTCCAGATCTGGCGCCAGTTCTCCGCCGTCCACAGGTGCCAGGGGGCGACCAGGGTGGTCAGACTGGTGACATCGGACATCAGCGCCAGACCCAGCAGCGGGATCACCGAGGTGAGGGCGACGAAGGCGCCACAGGCCGCGGCGAGGGGCAGACGCCAGCGGCTCAGGTCGATGAGGCGGGCGGGAGGAGTGGCGCGGGTTCCGGAGGTGTACCGGGCGGCGTTGCGCAGCAGCCGTCCGCGCAGCAGCAGGATGCCGGAGGCCACCGCCAGCAGGAGGATCGCTCCGGCGGAGACGATCGGCGGGTCGGGTACGGGACTGTTGGACCAGCTGTCGTAGAGGTAGCTGGCGATGAACTGGATACGGGCGGGGCGTCCCAGAAACAGCGGGATGCCCAGCACCTCCAGGCTGAGGGTGAAGATCAGCATGCCGCTGTCGAGGAGCGCGGAGCGCAGCATCGGCACGGTCACCGTGCGCAGCACCCGTGCGGTGCCGCCGCCGCTGGCGCGTACGGCGTCCTCCAGGGTGCCGTCGGCGCCTTCCAGGACCGCCTTGCAGGTCAGGTGGGCGATGGGCAGAGTGACCACCGCGCCGAGCGCCGACATACCGGGCAGCGAGGTGAGGTTCCACACCGGCAGGTGCAGGTTCTTGTGCCACAGCTGGGTGAGATAGCCCGACGGCCCGTACAGCGATTCCCATCCGACGATCAGGCCGAGCGGCGGGATGAGCATCGGGGCGAGCAGGGCAGGGCCCAGTACACGGCGGCCGGGCAGGTTGGTGCGGGTGAGCAGCACCGCGAAGGAGGCTCCGAGGACCACGGCGGCCGCGGTGGCGCACAGGGCGAAGAGGACGGTGTTGAGTGCCGCGGTGCGGAAGGCGGGGTCGGTGAACAGCTGCCGGTAGGCGTCCGTGCTGAACACGCCGCCGGGCAGGTAGTAGGGCTTGGACAGCAGCGAGGTGATGAGCAGCGGTGCCAGCGGCGCCAGGGCCAGCACGGCGACCAGGGCCCAGACCAGGTACTGGCCAGGAGCGGCGGGGGCGGGGCGGCGCCGGTCGCGTCGCTGGGAGGCGACCGGCGGTGCGAGCGTGTCGGGTGTCATGGCGGATCAGTGGCCGAGGGCCTTGTTCCAGCGGTCGGTGATCGTCTTCTGCTGGTCGACCACGTCCTGGGACACAGGAACCAGGTAGGTGCCGGCCGCCGGGACGTGCTTGGCCAGGTCGGTCAGGTTCGCGGTGCAGCCGGTGGCGGGCTTGAAGCCGTTCATGGACGCCTCCATCCCGGACGCGCACATGACCTGCTGGCCCGCCTCGCTGAAGACGAAGTCCATGAAGAGCTGCGCGGAGGCGGGGGAGGCCGCCCCGGCGGTCTGGGCGATCACTCGGGGCGTGAGCGGGGTGGCATCCTTCATGTATCCGTAGGCGAGCAGGCCCTTGTACTGCGGGACGACCGCCTGGGCGATGCCGCTGGACAGCCAGCCCGTCGAGGCGCCGCCCTGGACCAGGTACTGCAGGCCGTCCAGGCCCTCGTCGAAGGTCTTGGTGTGCGGTCCCAAGGTGTCGAGTTGGCCGTATACGGTGTCGGCGCCCAGGACGTGGATCAGGCCGTAGACGGCCTCGTAGCCCAGCGGATTGTTCGGCGAGTAGCTGACCAGCGAATTGTGGGAGGGGTTGGCCTTCACGTTCTTGGCCAGGGCGGCGTAGCTGGTGGGGACCTTGCCGCCGTTGACCAGCTCGGTGTTCCAGGTGACCAGCACCGGGTCGGGTGACATCACGTACACCCCGTGGCCCTGGTCGGTGAACGCGGGGAACTTGTCCAGGCCCTGTGGGGTGACGGCCGCGAACAGGCCGTTCTGCTCTCCCTGCACGACCTGGCGGATGGAGTCGGTGATGACCAGGTCGGCGCTGCGCGCTCCCTGGGCGTGCTCGGACTGGTACTTGCTGAAGACCTGGTTGTCCGAGAGCTGCGAGTACGCGGGCTTGATCCATGGATAGGCCTTGGTGAAGGCATCCAGCAGCGGCTTCATGACCGAGGCCGGCGTGTTGCCGTAGACGATCAGTCCGGACTCGCCGTGGGACTTGGCCGCCAGGTCCGCCACCGCTGCCGGCGAGGCGGCAGGGGCGGACGAGGAGGAGGCGGTCCCGGAGGAACCACCGGTCGAACCGGTCGAACAGCCTGCGAGAGCCGCGCCGGCCATGAGGAGGGCCAGCGCCAGCCGGACGGCGGAGCGGGAGGGCTTGGAGGGCATGAGGCGGCCTCTCTCTGTCGCTATTTGCTATAGCATGACGTTTGAAGGTATCTGGCGGATGTGTGCAGTGTGGTGTTTGCTATGGCGGAGGACCATTGCGGGACACGGATGTCAAGGCGGCGGAAACCTGCCGGTCACCAGCCACCAACGTGCCCGAAACGGCGGGCTCGCGCGAGGGCGGTCGGTTAAGCGAATCGAAAGGTTGGCGTTCCTACCGTCGTCCGGCGTGAGTGGTCCGCAGCTGCCGACCACCGGCCGTTCCTGGATGTAGAGAGTCATGCAACGCTTCGCCGCATTCGTGATGCGGCACCGGATCTGGGTGGCCATCGCCTGGGTCGCCGTCACCGTGATCGGGGTGATGATGGCGCCGCACGTGTCCGACCGCCTCAAGAGCGGCACGACGATCAGCGCGGCCAGCTACACGGCCAACCAGGCCCTGGCGAAGGAGTACGGCGGGGTCGCCGCCAACCCCAGCATCCTGGTGGTGGATCTGCCGCACGGCACCACCGTGGACAGCCCCCGGGTGAAGGCGGGCTTGCAGGCAGCCGACAAGGTCGCCGCCTCAGTTCCTCAGGTGCGCGACCTGTCCTACGCCAACACCGGTGACCGCGCGCTGGTCGGCACCGGCGGGACGTCCACCCTGGTGATGGTCTATCCGCCGCGCATGGGCGACCCCGTTCCGCAGCAGGTCACCGACGCCATGGGCGCCGCCCTCACCCACGCCGTGCCCGGCGCCGAGGTCCAGGCGACCGGCATCGAGCAGCTCAGCTCCGGCGGCCCGAGCTCCGGCGCCAGCGTGATGAGCGAGATCCTCGTCGGTATCGGGCTCGCCCTGATCGTGCTGGCCTGGGTCTTCGGCTCCGCGCTGGCCGTGCTGCCGCTGATCTCGGCCATCGTCTCGGTGCTGACCATGCAGCTGGCGATCTGGTGCCTCACCTACGCGACCAGCATCGCCATCAATCCCTCCGTCCAGTTCATCGTCGCCCTGCTGGGCCTCGGCCTGTCCGTCGACTACGCGCTGCTGCTGTTCAAACGGTGGCGCGAGGAGCGCGACAACGGCGCCGAGAACAAGGAGGCCGTGCTGCGCGCGCTGCGCAAGGCCGGCCACTCCGTCGCCTTCAGTGCCCTGATCGCCTCCCTCGGCCTGTTCGCCCTCATCGTGATCCCGGTCTCGTTCCTCCAGGGCGTGGGCCTGTCCGGCCTGTTCATCCCCTCCATAGCGGCCCTGGTCGCGCTGACCACCGTCCCGCTGCTGCTGGCCACCGTCGGCCCGCGTCTGGACAGGATCCGGCTGCGCAGGCGCAGGACCACCAGCCACGACACCGGCTGGACCAGGACCGCGCGGACCATCGTCAGGCGCCCCAAGGCGGCCGCCGCGCTGGGCGCCGTGGTCCTGGGCGCACTGTGCGCGTTCGGGCTCACCATCAACATGAACCAGCCCTCCGTCACCTCGCTCGCGGCCGGCGGTCCGGCACAGCAAGCCCTGACCACGCTGCAGCACGACGGATTCCCCAACGGAGTGCTGACCTCGGTCCCGATCGAGCTCCCGGCCGGCACCGACCCCGCGGCGACCGCCACCAGCCTGCGCTCCCTGGAGTCGATGCACGGCGTCCTGGTCTCGGACAGCGCCGCCTGGCACCACGGCGGCGGCTCGGTGATCATGGGCCTCCCCAAGGTCCAGGTCGCCACCGCGCACGCCGGTTCCACGGTGGCAGACCTGCGCACGGCCGCCCCGCACAACGCCATGATCGGCGGCGAGCAGGTCCAGAACACCGACGTCACGCACATCATGACCCAGTGGTTCCCGCTGCTGCTGGCCCTGGTCGCCCTGGTCACCTTCGTGCTGCTGGCCCGCGGTATGCGCTCGCTGCTGCTGCCCGCCAAGGCGGTGGCACTGAACGTGCTCTCGGTCGGCGCCGCCTACGGCGTGCTGGTGCTGATCTGGCAGCTCGGCTACGGCTCCAACACCCTGTGGGGCATCCCCGCCACCGGGTCGATCAACCCACTGGTCCCCATGCTGCTGTTCGGCTTCCTCTTCGGTGTCTCCATGGACTACGAGGTGTTCATCCTGGCTCGTGTCCGCGAAGCCTTCGACCGCACCGGCAACACCAACGACGCGGTCGTCGAGGGCATTTCGCGCACCGGCCGACTGGTCACCAGCGCCGCCCTCATCCTCTTCCTGGCCCTGCTCTCCCTCTCCTCCGCCCCGGACGTCACCATCAAGATGATGGCCACCGGCATGGCCGCGGGTGTCCTCATCGACGCCGTGGTGGTACGTACCCTGCTCACGCCCGCACTGGTGGTGCTCTTCGGCAGGGCCAACTGGTACCTGCCCCGCTGGGCGGCGAAGGTACTGCTCATCAAGCCCACCGGCGCCGTAGAGAAGACGGACCATGACGACCACGACGACGACCCGCTCGCCCCAGCGGCCGCCCACCAGCCGCTGCGCGCCTGAGACAGGCACCGCGTCGTGATCGGGGCCCCCGGCTCCACCCCGACATCGGCTGCGGCCGCCCCTTCTCTCGGCACAGGCGCGACGCGGCGCCTGTGCCGGGGCCGCACCCGTCCCGGCAGCGCAGTGAGCCAGGACGACCCGCTTCAGATCGGACCCCCAAGATGAGACGCCGCGCCCCCTTGGTCATCACCGCCGCCCTCGCCGCGGTCGGCGTCACGGCCGCCGCCATCACCGACACCGCGGCCGCCTCCACCGCACAGCAGCGCGTCGTCCACGCCGTCCGCTGCAACCTCCACCCCACCGGGGCGGTCACCGCCCACCTCACCGACACCCTGGCAGGCCTGCACACCCTCTCCGGAAGCCTGGGCACCGTGCACGTCACCGCCGACGGCGTCCCACGCGCCGGCACCCGGCTGAACGTGGACGCCGTCCTGCACGGCGTCACCACCCACGGCTCCACCAGCGGCGGAACCGCGACCGCGACCGTCCCCTACAGTGCCCTGCGCCGGCATCTGGGCACCGCGGCCGCCGACCCGAGCATCGGCACGGACGGCACCGGCCTGACCCTGACCGTCCCCGTCGGGGGCCTCGGCCTCCTCATGACCGTGACCACCACCCTCACCACCACTGCCACGAGCATCACCCTCACCCCCACCACGGTCTCCTTCCTCGGTCAGACCCGTTCCGTCAGCGCACTCGCCAAGACACCCGGCAGCACAGGCCTGGCGGCGAGCCTCAAACCCAACACCATCACCTTGGGCAGGCTGCCCGCCGGAGCCCGGCTGACCGCCGCCCGCCCCGACCAGGGCGGACTCGCCCTCCAACTCGCCATCCCCGCCACCCACCACCTCGTCTCCCGGCGGGCGCAACGACAGCCGCGGACCGCTCACTCACAGATCGGGCCGGCACCATGCGCATCCTCGTGATCGAAGACGACGAAGCCCTCGGCGCCTCCCTCACCTGGGGACTGCGAGCCGAGGGCTACACCGTCCACCTCGCCACCGACGGCAACGAGGGGCTGTGGCAGGCAACCGAGCATGCCTTCGACCTGATCCTCCTCGACGTCATGCTCCCCGGCCTGGACGGATACCAGGTCTGCTCACGCCTGAGAGAAGCAGCGAACTGGACCCCGATCCTCATGCTCACCGCCATGGACGCCGATCTCGACCAGGCCGAAGGCCTGGACCTCGGCGCGGACGACTACCTGACGAAGCCCTTCGCCTACCCGGTCCTGCTCGCCCACATCCGCTCCCTGCTGCGCCGCACCGCGTCACCGCGCCCACCCCTGCTCAAGGCCCGCGACCTGACGCTGGACCCGGCCACCCGCACCGTCCAGCGCGCCGGACGCACCATCGCCCTCACCCCCGGAGAACTCGCCGTCCTGGAATACCTGCTGCGCGCCGACGGCCGCGCAGTCTCCAAGAGCGAACTGCTGGAGCACTGCTGGGACACCGCCCTGGAAACCGCCCCCGGCGTGGTCGAGGTCCGCATTCACCACCTGCGACGCAAGATCGACCAGCCCTTCACCCGCCGAATCATCGAGACGGTACGAGGATCGGGGTACCGCATTGACCCGCATCGGCCCTAGCCGCTCCCTGCGCCTGCGCCTGACGGCGCTGGCCACCGTGGCCATCACCGTGACCGTCGCCCTGGCCACGGCCGTACTGCTCTTCAGCGTCGTACAGGCCGCGCGCAGCAACGTCACGACCACGCTCAACGCCTACGCCGAGAGCATTTCCCGTACCGGCACAGGGGGCACCTGGCCCAAGCCGCTGCCGCCTGCCCCCGGCGGACTGGGAGCCTGGGCGCAAGTCGTCGACGGCTCCGGCCACGTGATCGCCTCGACCGCCGATGTCGCGGGCGACCCAGCGCTATACGCCCTGCCTGCCCACAGCACCACTCCCCGGCCCGCCCCCTCATCCCCCGCCCGCGACGCCGACGAACGCGTCATCGCCCAGCGCTACATCTCCGGCGCCACGCCCGTCGTCGTCTACGTCGGCGGCTCCACCCACCTGCTGTCCCTGCTGACCAGCGACCTCCAAGGCCACCTGCTGTACATGCTCCCGCTGGTCCTGATCGGCGCCGTCGCTGTCTCCTGGCTCCTGATCGGACGAACCCTGCGCCCCGTCGAACGCATCCGCGCCGAGGCCGCCGAGATCACCGGCAGCGACCTGCACCGCCGCATCCCCGAACCCGCCGGCGACGACGAGATCGGGCGCCTCGCCCGCACCCTCAACACCATGCTCGACCGCTTGGAGACCTCCGCCGCCCGGCAGCGACGCTTCGTCGCGGACGCCTCCCACGAACTACGCACCCCCCTCGCCGCGATGCGCACCTCCCTGGAAGTCGGTCTCGCCCACCCCGACCGGGCCCCCTGGCCCGAACTCGCCGACCGTGCAGTCACCGAGACCACCCGACTGCAACGTATGGTCGACCACCTCCTGCTTCTCGCCCGCTCCGACGACGACACCCTCCTCACGCACCGGGAAACCCTCGACCTCGCAGCCCTCGCCCGGACCGCGATCGACGCTGCCCCCGCACGAGTCCCCGTCACCCTTCGCCATGACCAGGACGTGCACGTCCTCGGCGACTCCGACCAGCTCACCCGTCTGATCCGCAACCTCCTCGACAACGCCGACCGCCACGCCCACCAACGAGTCCAGGTCACCGCCACCACTGAAGGCCCGGACACCGCCGTCCTGGAGGTGGCCGACGACGGCCCCGGCATCCCGCCCGAGGACCGGGAACGGATCTTCGACCGCTTCGTCCGCCTGCAGGCCGCCCGCACCCGCAACGCCGGCGAGGCCACGGGCACCGGACTGGGGCTGCCGATCGCCCGGGACATCGCCGGCGCCCACGGCGGCTCCCTCACCATCCGGCCGACCAACCAAGGCCACAACGAAAACCCGGAATCCGGAGCCACATTCACCCTCCGACTGCCGCGCCGCCCGCCCACAGCCGGCCCCAGCAAGGCCGGATGAGGCAACGCCCCTCATCAAGGCCGGCGCGTTCGAGTTCTGGACCATGGGCCAGTACCAGGCCGGGGCGCAGGACTTCCGGGTAGCCATCGCCCAGATCATCAACGCCGGCGGACCGGTGGTCCAGCAGACCGGCCGGACCGCACTGGACTCCGACGACCCGCAGAAGTACCGCGAGTTCCTCACCACGGGTCAGTACCAGGCGCGTACCCAGGACGAACGTGTCCGCGCGGCCCAGCTGATCGACAGCGGCGGACCCCAGATCAAATCATCGGGGCGGATCGCCTTGGAAGGCCCCGATGATCTGCTGGACCAGTTCATTCAGGTCGGGCAGTACAAGGCGCAGCGCCAGGACTTCCTCGGCGCCACCCGCACCGCGCAGATCCAGCAGCTGATCGCGGACGCGGCCGGTGTCGCGGCCACCGCCCAGGAGAACGCCGCCGAAGCCCACAAGGCCGCCGCCACCGCCGCCAAGGCCGCACAGCAGGCAGCCGACTGGGCAAGAAGGCCGACGCTTCCGCGAAGCAGGCCAAGGGCTACGCCGACCAGGCGGCCGCATCGGCCAAGGACGCTCAGGCTTCCGCCGACCAGGCAGCCGCCTCCGCCCGCACAGCCGCCAAGGCCGCCGCCTCCGCCAACCAGGCGGCAAGCGACGCAGCCGTCTCCGCCGTCGACGCCGCAGGCTCCGCCCAGTGGGCACAGGCATCCGCCACCGCCGCCTACAGCGCCGGAGACCAGGCCCGCGCTTCCGCCCTCGCGGCCGGCAAGGACTCCAAGGCGGCAGACCAGGCCTTCAAGGATGCCTTCCAGGCGGCCGTGGAGAAGAAGGAAGCCGAGCGCAAGGCCGCCGAGAAGGACACCGGGAGCCAGGCTGAGGCACGCTACCGCTGCGGCATCCTCGGCTGCGACGCCATCGAACACCCGGCGAACTGGTGCCAGCACAACGAGACCCTGTGCGACCTCCTCTCCATGGGCCCCGGCGCCGAAGCCGCAGGCAAACAGCTGTGGGACGTGGAGAAGGACCTCCTCGGTCTCGGACAACTCGACGCCTGCAAGGGCGGCAACGTCCTCGCCTGCACCCAACTCGGTGAAGACCTCCTCCTCAGCTCGAAGTTCAAGTTTCTCGAGCGAGGGATGGAAGCGCTGCAGGACCTGCGGTCCGCCCGCCACGTGAAGGGGTGCACCCAGTGCTTCCCCGCCGGCACCGAGGTCCTCATGGCCAACAGCCATACCAAGGACATCGAGACCGTTCAGCCTGGTGACACCGTCCTGGCCACTGACCCGCTCACCGGCCGCACCGTACCCCGCAAGGTCAGCCGTCTCATCATCACCGACGGCGACAAGCACTTCGACGAACTCACCATCACAACTGGGGAGCAGGCCGCCACCAGTCATTCGGTGACGGCCCGTAGGAGGGCTGGGCGCGGGATGGGCGGTTATACGGTGACGGCGTTCAGGGCGCGGCGGGCGCACTGAGTGGCGTGCTCGGCACGGCGCTGGAGTCGGACCGCGCGGACGAGGCGTTCTTGCTCAGCCTCGCGCATGCGGTCTCTCATCAGCGCCCGGGTCGTTTCGGTGTACAGCATTGGTGTCCCCCTCGGTGGCCGACCTTCCGGCATCCTGTGATGCCGGACCTCGGGGTGGCGGTGGAGCGGGTGTTCCACAGTTCGATCAGCAGGGCGATGAGGGCCCGCCCGGACAGGACGGTCCGGACGCGGCCCTCCTTGATGTCCTCCACCGCTGGCTGGGTGTGGAAGTGCCCGTGGTCGACGGCCGGCGCGGCGTGGGCGGCGGCGTAGTCCAGAACGGCGGGCGTGCACGGGCTGTTGCCGGCTCAGTAGCGTTCCACCACCAGATGGTCGACGTCCGCCGTGTCGTCGGCGGGCTGGCCACCACGGTCTGAGGTTGGACACAGGAGAGGGGTGCAACGAGGCGATGGGTGCTTGCGGTTGATGGATCGTCCGAGTCGGCGGCGCCAGTCAGCGCAACGGGTTCGCGTGCGTGCGTCGCCAGTCGTGGATGCCCGCAAGACCCTGGCGGTCTCCGCCTGCGAGCGGGCCGAGGTGTGTCGTTGCGCCCCTTCATGGCAGCGGGATCGTTGGCCAGAACTGTGTAAAATTCAAGCAAATCGCGAAGGCTGTCCGACACGTCCGGCCGGCAGGGCCGGACACTCGTGTGTCCGTCGACGCGGCTTGGACCGCGAGCCGGAAACGTCCCTAATGCACCCCGGAGTGTACTCCTGACCTGCAGAAACGCGGCATGTGCTCGCTCGCGCGACACGTTCGGTTCGGCTGTACGGATGGAGCCTCGAAGGTTGCCGGCATGGCCTGTGCGATGCGGCCAGCCGCCGGGCGTCGTCTTCACATCTTGGACACACTCTTCACTTCTTCCGTCACGTTGATATGGTCATCCTCCGTTTCGGTGATCAGCACGACGCCGGAGCGAGGAGGGGGAGACATCGTGTTACTGGCATTCCGTTCGCTCTCGACGCTGCTCAGCTGAGACGGCGTTCTCGTCAAGTGGGTCGATTCAGGCGACCCCCTCGATTTCTGTCTGACATTTCCGGGTGCTGGGGGCACCCATGTCTGCGCGGCACAGTCCTGCCTGCTCGGTGATGCCATTTTCCGGCTGCCCGGAAACGGCATTCCGCATGCAGCGGCGGGCTTATTCAGGGTGCCTGCAGACTCCGTTCTTCTAGGCCTTGGGGGGCTTTCATGAAGGCGTTGTCCATCGTCATTCCCGCGCTCAACGAAGCGGCCAATCTGCCGGCCGTGATGGAGACCGTCCCGGTCGCCGAACTCGCTGCCAGCGGTTGGAGGACCGAGGTCGTCGTGGTCGACAACGCCTCGACCGACGGCACCGGGGACGTGGCGCGTGAACTCGGCGCCCGGGTGGTGCACCAGCCGGCGCGGGGTTACGGAAACGCCTACCGCGCCGGGTTCACCGCCGCGGCCGGCGACGTGATCGCCACCGGCGACGCTGACCGAACGTATCCGTTCGACGCCCTGCCGAAGCTGCTGTCGACGCTCGAGGAGCAGAACATCGAGTTCATGACGACCAACCGGCTGGGCCGGGAGAACGCCGCGGCCATGAAGCGGTCGCACACCGTCGCCAACCACGTGCTCAGCGGGGTGAGCCGCATGCTGTTCCGCAACGGTCTGCGCGATTCACAGTCGGGTATGTGGGTCTTCCGGCGTCACGTCTGGCACGGCATCGATGTACGGTCCACCGGCATGGCCTTCTCGCAGGAGATAAAGAACGCCGCGACGCTTGCCGGTTACCGCACCCTGGAGATGCCGATCGAGTACCGCAAGCGGGGCGGCGAGGTGAAGCTCAACGCTCTCCCGGACGGCATGGCCAATCTGCGCCAGCTCCTCCATCACCGCTTCCGCAGACCCCTCGTCGCGTCGACGGGAGTTGCCGTGCCCGCACAGCCCTCCGGTGCCGAGGAGTTCGGGACCACCGCATGAGTCGACTGCTCGACGCGTCCGTCCGGCGGCCGGCGGCTTCCCCCTCGGGGCTCCGCCGCCGCCGGCGGTCGCGTGCCGCGGGAGGGCGGCGGGGGCGCGCCATCGCCGTCGTGGCGGTGCTGCTCGTGCTGGTGACGGTCGCGTGCACCGTGCCGTGGGTGCGGCACGAGTTGCGTTCTTCGTTCACCCGCCTGCCCAGCACCTACACGGAGCTGTACTTCGAAGGCACGCCGGCTGTCGCTCAGGGTGCCGCCGTGGTATCGGTCACGGTCATCGCGCACGGCGCCGCCCCGCACACGTACCGGCTGCGCGTCTGGCTGGCCACGGCGTCTGGCCGTACCGAGGTCTCCCGCACGGTCGGTCTCGCCGTGCGCGGCACCGAGGTCCCTCAGCGGACGACGGTCCGGCTGGCGTACCCCCGTGCCCGGCACGGTGCGGCGGCGGGCACGGTGGTGCACGTCGCTCTCCTGGGTCATCCCCAGACACTCCACTACGCCTTGAACTACAACCCAGGAGGGACCTCATGACGCAGCGTCGGACGGTGGTCACCACCAGCTGGGACGACGGGCACCGGCTCGACCCTCGGTTGGCGGACCTGCTGGCTCGGTACGACGTGCCAGGCACGTTCTACATCGCGCCCCGCAACGTCGAGTTCGCTCCCGCCGATCGGCTGCCGGCCGAGGGCATACGGGAGCTGGCCGCCCGTGACGGCGTCGAGATCGGCGGGCACACCCTCAGCCACCTGAGGCTGCCGCTGATCGGCGACGCGGCGGCGGGGGAGGAGATCGTCGCTGGAAAGGCCGAGTTGGAGGACATCCTCGGCGTGCCCGTCGTGAGCTTCTGCTATCCGCGTGGCGAGTACCGGCCGGTGCACGTACAGCAGGTCGCCGACGCAGACTTCCACCTCGCCCGCACCGTGCGGCGCAGCTCCCTTGCCACCGGGCCGCTGTTGGAGATGACCACGACGGTCAACGCCTACGCCCACCGGGTCGACATCCCGCTGGTCCTGCGGCTGGCCGGCGGAAGACCCGACCGCGCGGCCCGGCTGTACCTGCACTGGGACGAGCTGGCGATCCGCTGGTTCGATCTGTGCCTGGAGCAGGGCGGGGTCTACCATCTGTGGGGACACAGCTGGGAGGTCGACGCGCGCGGCGACTGGGCTCGGCTCGAGCGGGTGCTGGCGTACATCGGCGGCCGGTCGGACGTTCACTACGTCACCAACGGAGCGCTGGCCGGGGCAGGTGTCGCATGAGCACGGTCGTCCAGATCACGCCCTACTACCCGCCCCACCTGGGCGGCCTGGAACGCGTCGTGGAGAGTCTCGCCGCCGGCCTCGCCGAGCGGCACGACGTGCGCGTGGTCACCACCACCATCGGCTCCGACGGCGCCCCGCGCGTGACCCGCGACGGCGCGGTCAGCGTCGTACGCCACCGGTCGCTCGAGGTCGCCCACACCCCGATCGCGCCCGGCATCGCCCGGACGCTGCTGCGCAGCCCGCGCCGTGCGGTGCTGCACCTGCACTCCGCGCACGCGCTGCTGCCCGAGATGGTCGCGCTGCTGGCCCGGCTGCGCGGCCAGCGCTTCGTGCTCCACTTCCACCTGGACGTCGACGCCTCCGGGCGGTTGGGCTGGTTGCTGCCCGCCTACAAGCGACACGTCTTCGGCCGGGTGCTGCGCGCCGCCGCCGCGGTACTGGTGCTCACCCCGGCGCAGGCCGACTTCGTCATGACCACCTACGGGGTGCCCGCCGAGCGGGTGTTCGTCGTGCCCAACGGGGTCGGCGCCCAGTACTTCATGCCCGTGCGCGAGCCCGCCGAGGGCACGCTCGACCTGCTCTACGTCGGCCGGCTCAGCTCCCAGAAGCGCGTCGACCGGCTGCTGGAGGCCATGGCCCTGGTGACCCGGCCGGTCCGGCTGCGTATCGTCGGCGACGGCGAGGACCGGGCCGAACTCACCGCCCAGGCGGACCGGTTGGGCCTGAAGAACGTCCGCTTCGACGGACCGGCGCTCGGCGCGGACCTGGTGCGCGCCTACGCCGACGCGGAGGCGTTCGTGCTGCCCTCCGACAAGGAGGGCATGCCGCTCGTCGCCCTGGAGGCCATGGCCGCAGCTCTGCCGGTGGTCGCCACCCGAGTGCCCGGCAACACCGAACTCCTCGACGGCGTCGGCCTGCTGGCAGACCCCGAACCAGCGCGGCTTGCCGAGGCCATCGACGCGGTCGCCGCGGACGCCCGGCTCCGCGTCGACCTCGGACGGCGCAGCGCCGAGGCTGCCCGGCGCCACCGGTGGGACGCGGTCGTCCGGCAGGTCGAGGACATCTACACCGAGGTGCTGTCGTGAACGTAAACGTACGGGGCTGGGCCGCCACCACCGCCCTGGCAGCGGCGCTGTTGGAGTGCGTTCCGGGCACCCCGGCCGTGCTGCTGGTCCCGGCGGGACTGTGGCTGCTGCTGGGCGCGCCGGCGCTGCTGTTCACCGGGTTCACCGGGCGCGCGCTGTCCGCGCGGGACGGGCGGGCGCTCATCGGGCTGGGCCTGAGCGTCGTCGGAGCCCTCGCGCTCCTGCTGACGCTCAACACACTGCTGCCCGCGCTGGGCGTGGACCGGCCCCTGGAACGGGTGCCGCTGGCCCTGACGTCGGCGTTGTACGTCGTGGCGCTCGCGGGAGTATCGGCGTGGCGCGCGTCCGCCGGTTGGCGCTCGTTGCTGCCCCGGTCACCCCTGCCGGGGAGCCGCCCGCGGGCCGCCCGCCCGGCGGGGCTCGCCCCCGTCAGCGCCCTCGGCGCGCTGGTCCTGACGCTGTGCGTCGCGGGTCCCGTCCGTCTCAACAACGGCCTGGGCGGCGGCGTCGCCGTCACCGCTCTGATCACGGTGACCGCGCTGCTGGCGCTGCTCATCGTGCGGCGCGGCCGGTACGCGACCGGCGTGCTGGAGCTGGGCCTGTGGTGCGCGGCCGCCGGGATCCTGCTGCTGACCAGTCTGCGCGGCTGGTACATCACCGGGCACGACATCCAGCGCGAGTACGAGGTGTTCCGGCTGGCCGCCGATGCCGGGCGCTGGGACATCAACGCCTTCCGCGACCCGTACAACGCCTGCCTGAGCGTCACCCTGCTGCCGGCCGCGCTCACGAGGCTGACCGGCATCGAGGGAACGTACGTCTTCAAGGTGATGCTGCCGCTGCTGTTCGCGCTGACGCCGGTGCTGGTGTACCGGTCCGTGCGAAACACGGCGCCGCAGATCATCGCGCTGCTGTCCGCGGTGTACCTGATGATGTTCCCGACCTTCTTCACGGACATGACCTTCCTGGGCCGGCAGGAGGTCGCGTTCTTCCTCATGGGATGCGCGATGGTCGTCATCACCGACACCGGCCGGCCGCTCGCGCGGCGGCGCCTGCTGTTCACTGTGCTCGTCGCCGGGATCGTGCTGTCGCACTACTCCACCACCTATGTCCTCGTCGCCGTCCTGGCCCTGGCACTCACCGCCGACCTGGCCTGGCGGCTGCTCGCACGGCTGCGCCGCCGGCCGCGGGCCGGGCGCGGCTTCCTGACGTGGTGGATGGTGGCCGCCGCCGCGGCAGCGGCATTCGTGTGGTCGGGGCCGGTCACGCACACCACCGGGCAGCTGTACAGCACCGTGTCGCTGACCGCGCGGGAACTGACCGGGCAAAGCTCCGACACCGCGTCCTCGGACGTGTCCTACAGCCTGTTCAGCGGCGCCTCGGTCAGCGCCGAGCAGCGGCTCGTCGACTACCGGGCCGATGTCGTGCGGCAGACCGAGCGCGGCCGGGACCAGGGCGACTACCTGCCCCTGAAGACCGTCGACCGGTACGCCACCCCTGTCGTCTCCGAGCAGGCGAATCTCCCCCTGACCGCGGTCGGCCGCCCTCTGCGGGACGTCGGCGTCGACGTGCCCGCGGCCAACGGCCTGCTGCGCGCCTGTGCCGCCGCCCTGCTCCAGGTGCTGCTGCTGGTCGGCCTCGTCCTGGTCCTGTGGCCCCGCCGCTCCGGACGCTGGCGCGCCCGGCCCGGCTTCCGGCCGAGCCGTGACCAGGTCACGCTGTCCCTGGGCATGCTCGGCGTCATCGCGCTGCTGACGGTACTGCCCCAGCTGTCCGTCGACTACGGGGTGCTGCGCGCCTTCCAGCAGGGTCTGTTCTTCTACGCCCCCTTCGTGGCCGGGGCCTCGCTGTGGCTGTTCCGCTGGGCCGGCCGGTGGGCGGTGCCGGCGGCTTGCGCGCTCGCTCTCGGCCTGCTGCTGGACCTCACCGGCGTCGTACCCAAGGTGCTCGGCGGCTATCCGGCGCAGCTGCACCTGGCCAACTCCGGCCAGTACTACCACATCTACTATGTCCACCCCGAGGAGCGCACCGCGATCCGCTGGGTGCAGACACGGGCCACCGAGACACAGCGGGCCGACGTCCAGTCCGAGGTGCAGACCGACCGCTACACCTTCAGCCGGCTCCAGTCGCTCATCCGGGGCCGCGCGCAGAACGACATCTTCCCGCCGCTGGTGGGCTCGCACACGTATGTCTTCCTCGGCACCACCACGGTGACCAAGGACCAAGCCACCACGTTCTACCGTGGGGATCTGGTGACGTACCGCTACCCGGTCGCTCTGCTGGACGTCACCAAGAACAAGCTGTACAGCAACGGGGGAGCGGAGATCTACCGATGAAGCGGGTGCTGCTGGTCAGTCACTACTACCCGCCGCACATCGGCGGCATCGAGAACGTCGTCCGCCACGAGGCCCGCCACCTTTGCCGGGCCGGCGTCGAGGTGACGGTGCTGACCAGCGGCGCCAGGACCGTCACCGAGGACGACGACGGAGTGCGGGTGGTGCGCGTCGCCGCCTGGAACCTCCTGGAGAAGCGGGCCGGCGTGCCGTTCCCGCTGCTGTCGCCGCGGGTGTGGCCGACCGCGGTGCGCTGGGCCCGCTGGGCCGACGTCGTCCACATCCACGACTGCCTGTACGTGACATCGTGGGCGGCTGGTCTGGCGGCGGCGCTGACTCGCACCCCGCACGTGCTCACCCAGCACGTCGCCGTGGTCGAGCACCCCTCCCGCGCCGTGCGCGCGGTGCAGCGCGCCGTGTACCGACTGGCCGGGCGGAGCCTGCTGCGGCGGGCGCGGCGCGTGCTGGTCGTCAACGGCCGCGTCGCCGACTTCGTCACCGCCCACGGTGCCCGCCCCGCGACCGTCCGCCTCCTCGCCAACGGCGTCGACACCGAGGCGTTCCGCCCGCCCGCCTCGGAGCAGGAACGCATGGACGCCCGGCTGCGCTTCGGCCTGCCCCAGGACCGCGCCCTGGTGCTGTTCGTCGGACGGTTGGTGCCCAAGAAGGGCTACGACCTGCTGCTGGCCGCCGCCGACCCCGCCTATGACCTGGTCTTCGCCGGTGACGGCAGCGTCTCCACCAGCGACCGGCCCGGCGTGCACCACCTCGGCGCCCTGCCCCCGGAACAGCTTGCCGAGCTGTACCGCGCAGCGGACGTCTTCGCCCTGCCGTCGGCCGCCGAGGGCTTCCCACTCACCGTCCAGGAGGCGATGGCCTCCGGCCTGCCCGTCGTCACCACCGACGACCCCGGATACGCCCCCTACGGCCTGGACCGCACCCTGGTCCGGCTACTGCCCCGCGAGGTGCCCGCATTGCGCGCCACCCTGACGGAACTGACGGGGGACGAGGAGCTGCGCGCCGCCATGGGCCGCTACTCCCACGTCTGCGCCACCGAGGGCTTCGCCTGGCCGGAGCACACCGCACGGCTACGCGCCCACTACACGGGCACCGACGCCGACCCGGTCACCCAGGAGGCGGTGGCATGAGGCGGGTGTTCCGGGCGGCGCTGGAGACGGCGTTCGTCCACGGGCTACTGGGCTGGCTGTACGTCGCCGCCGTCGCCGCCGTACGCCCGGCCGAGCTGACTGTGCCTATCAGTTCCCTGCTGCCTGTGCGGCGCGACACGTTCGGCGCCGTCTGCTTCGCGCTGTCCGCGCTGGCGGCGACGCTGCTGCACGCAACCACCGGACGCTGGCGGCCGCGGACCGACCCCCGGCGCGGCGTCGTGCCGGCGCTGCTGCGCACCGGCACGGTCTACGGCCTGCTCATGTGGGCGTACCTGTGCATCAACTCCCTCACCCACCCAGAGACCCTCGCTCGCCCACTCACCCACTTCGCCGACGTGCCCCGGGAGGGGCAGACCGCGTCGTGGGCGTTCGCCGTGACGGCAGTGACCCTGCTGCTCGCCCGGGCGCAGGCCCGGCCCGACCGCCAGGCAGGAGAGCGCATATGAGCCTGACCGACCGCCCGGCCCCGCCCCAGCAGGCCCCACCCCGGCAGGTCACGGCGCGTCTCGCCCGCGCCCGGGCCATGGCGCGTGACCCGCTGATCGCCAACTCCCTCTTCCTCATCGCCACGACGGCGCTGGGCGCCGGCGCCGGTTTCGTCTTCTGGATCCTGGTGGCCCGCCTCTACCCGGCCGCAGACGTGGGCCGCGCCTCGTCGCTGCTGTCGAGCCTGTCCCTGCTGTCGTACTTCAGCCTGTTCGGGCTCAGCTCGACCCTGGTGCGGCACCTGCCGACCAGCGACCGGCCCGCGGAGGAGGTCAGCACCGCGCTCAGCACCGTCGTCGTCTGCTCCTGCGCCATCTCCAGCGGTTTTGTGCTGCTGGTGCCCTGGTTCGCGCCCGAACTCGGCTTCCTGCACGCCTCGTTCTGGCAGGCGGCAGGTTTCGTCGTGTTCGCCGCCGGTGCAGCCGTCAATGTGCTCACCGACTCCGTCTTCGTCGCCTTTCGCGCGGCCCGCGTCAACCTGGCCGTCAACGGTGTGCTGATGAGCCTGGTCAAGCTCGCGCTGCCGGTGGTGTTCGTCTCCGCGGGGCCCTTCGGGATCTTCACCGCCAGCGCCGCCGCCTCCACGGTCGCCGCCGCGGCCAGCGTCCTGGCCATCCGCCGCGGCCTGCGTCTCAAGGTCCGGGCGGCCTTTTCCTGGCGTACCTTCCGCGGCACGCTGGGCTACTCGCTCAGCAGCTATCTGTCCGCCAGCCTCAACCTGATCCCGCAGATCGTGCTGCCGATCGTCATCCTGCAGGTCCTTGGGCCGGTCCCCGCCGCCACGTACTTCGTCGCCTTCCAGATCGCCAACCTGGTCAACTCCGCCTCCTACGCCATCGGCGAGGCACTGTTCGCCGAGGGTTCCCAGGACGGCGCCGCCCGCCGTTCCATCGCCGTCCGCTCGGGCAAGGCGATCGTTCTGGTCACCGTCCCGGCCGTGGCGCTGGTGATCGTCCTGGCCCGGCCCGTCCTGTCCGTCTTCGGGCCCGAGTACGCGGCCCACGGCACCACCACGCTGACCGTCTTCACTCTTGGCTCCCTCGCCGTGGCCTTCAACACCTGGGTCAGCTTCTTGCTGAAGGTGACCCGGCAGCTCGTGGCGATGGTCGTCTCCAACGTGGTCCTGGTCGCCGTCGTCCTCGGGGTCGCGCTGACCCGGCTGCACGACGGCCTGGAGTGGGCCGGAATCGCCTGGAGCACCGGCAACCTCGCCTCTGGAGCGGCGGCAGGCGTCGCGCTGCTGGCCGGGGGTGTGCGCGCGGCGCGCGGCGGACGGAACCGGCGCACCGGGAAGGTGCAGGAGAGCGCATGAAGACAGCCGGCGGCCGTATCCACCGCAGCTCCCTCTTCCTGCTCGTCTCCACGGTGGTAACCGCCTTCCCAAACCCTTGCTGCAATACCCTCGCGCACCACCACGCGGATCCCTCCGCAGGTCCCCACACGAATCCGTACGAGGTCGGTCCCGCCCATCTCAACCCGCCCTGCAACTCAACCCCGTCCCACGCCTAGCCCAGTTACGAGAGGCCCGCTCCTTGAACATCGTGGTGATCAACGCCTACGTCCGCGAGAACGCCGGCGACGCCGCCTTGCTCTCGGTGTGTCTGAGCCAGATCCGCGAAGCATTCCCCGACGCAGATCTGATCATCGCGGGCATGGAGGACGCGGCCGTGCACGCCGAGTTCGAAGGCGTACGCAACATCGGATCGATCCGGCGCTACGCCGCCGACGGCACGGTATCGTTCCCCCGTCGCCTGCTGCGCAAGGCGCTGCTGGGCCTCGCGGGCACCGCCGCCGTCACCCTGCCGCGGACGCTCGCCCGGTCGGTGGTCCAGGTGTTGCCGGCCGAGGTCCGGCGGGAGGCTGAGGCCGTGTCGCGTGCAGACCTGGTGGTGTCCATGGGCGGCGGATACGTCCTGGCTCGGCCCGGGCTCGACGGCTACCAGAACATCTTCTTCGTGCTGCTGCCGGCGCTGCTGGCACAGAAGGCGGGCGTGCCGGTGGTCTGGGCTCCGCAGTCCTTCGGCCCGTTCCCGGCCGCCGCGCAACGCAGGCTGGTCGGCAGGGTGATGTCCCGCTCCGCCGCGGTTCTCGCACGCGAGGATGTCAGCGTCGGCGAGCTCCTGACGTGCGGAATACCGGTAGATCGCATCGAGCGAGCCGTGGACGCGGGATTCGCCTTCGCAGCCGAGCCTATGACTGACTGGCGCGACCGGCTCAGTGTGGGTCCGGGCGAGAGCCTCGTCGGTGTCACCGCCCGCCGCTGGCTGGCCCCGGCAGCCCAAGACCGATATGAGAGGGAACTGGCCCGCACGATCGACGCCGTGCAGGCCACCGGCGCCCGCGTGGTACTCATCCCCCAGGTCAGCACCGACTACCTGGGCGACGACGACCGGGTTTGCGAACGCCGTATCGCCGCGCACTGTACGAGCAAGCCACTGATGATCGACGAGGTCGTCGACTACCGCGACCTGAAGGGCCTGTACGACGAGTGCTCGTTGCTCATCGGCACCCGTTTCCACTCGGTGATCTTCTCTCTCACCAGTGGCGTTCCCTGCGTGGCCATCGAATATGAGCACAAGACCCGGGGCATCATGGCCGACCTGGAACTCGACGAGTGGGTTCTGCCCATCGCCGAGGTGACCCACGACCGGCTATGGGCGCTGGTCGAGCCGCTGTTGAAGGACCAGGCCCCGTACCGTGCGGTCCTCGACCGAAACCTGCCCGGCTACGTTGCGCGCGCCCGCTCACTGCCTCGGCGGCTCCAGGAGGCGGCGTGAACAGCCTCCCTGCACGCGCCGGCATGGTTGCCGCCGCCGCGGAACTCCTCGACCGGCTCCTGCTGTCCGGCGACGACTACCGCAAACGGCTGCGGTCCGTCCTGCCCGCCTACACCGAGCAGGCCGGCGACTTCGTCGGCGTCCTGCGCACGGCGGTGCACCGATGACCGGGCCCGCCGCGCCGACAGTGCTGCTGGCGACGCCGTACCTGCCACCGTCCGTGGGTGGCGTGGAGCAGTACGTCTGGAACCTCGCCCGCGAACTGGGCGCGCACCACGGATACCGGGTCGTCATCGCGACGACGGCCACAGGTGGGCCGACGGGCGGCCTGCCAGGCCGGTACGAGGACGGACCCGGCGGCTGCGTCGTGTACCGGCTGGCGGCACCTGTGCTGCTGTCGCGCACGCCCTTCGGCGCGGGCTGGCGACGGCAGCTGCGGCAGATCATCGAACGGGAGGACGTGGACCTCGTCAACGGGCACGCACCGGTGCCGCTGTTCGCGGACGCCGCGGCCCGCGCCGCCGGCGACACCGGCCGTCCGTTCGTCCTCACATACCACACCGGGCGCATGCGCAAGGGCAGACCCACGACCGACGCCGCGCTGGCTGCGTACGAACGGACTGTGCTGGCCGGCACCGTGCGGCGGGCCTGTGAGGTCATCTGCTCCTCCGACTACGTGGTGGCCGACCTCGCCCGCCTCTTCGCGGGCCGCGCGACGACGATCCCGCCCGGCGTGGACCTGGACCTCTTCACGCCGGACCCGGTACCGGCCGAGCCCCGGGTGCTGTTCGTCGGCTCCCTCGAAAAGCACACTGCCTACAAGGGTCTCTCCCAGCTGATCGCCACGGTGGCCGAGTTGAAGGAGCAGGGCGGTCCCGTACGGCTGGAGGTCGTCGGAGACGGCACGGCGGCCAGCGCCTACCAGCGCGAGGCGTACGGGCTCGGACTCGGCGGCTCGGTCACCTTCAGCGGGCGGTTGCACGGCCCGGACCTGGCCGCCGCCTACCGGCGCGCACGAGTCCTGGCCCTGCCCACGTCATACGACAGCTTCCCCAGCGTCCTGGTAGAGGCGATGGCTACCCGGCGGCCCGTCGTCACCACCCGCGTCGGCGGCATCCCTAGCCTTGTCCGGCACGAGGACAACGGCCTGCTCCTGACGCCGGGCGACCGCGCCGGACTGCGCACCGCGCTGGCCCGGGTGCTCACCGACGACGCACTCGCCGACCGGCTTGCCGCGGCAGGACTGGCACACGTCCGTCGTGAGCTGGGCTGGGAGCGGCAGGCCGTCCGCACCGCCGACGTGTTCGCCCGGGTCCTCGAGGGCCGCAGGCCCCGCACGGTCGCGGTCGTCGCCCCGTACTACCCGCCCAAGGTCGGCGGCGTGGAGAACTACGCCGCGCAGATCGCCTCAGCGATCGCACGAGACCCCGCGCTGCGGTCCGTGGTGATCACCACCAATCCGGCGGACCGGCGCACCGGCGTAACCGTGGAGGACGGCGTGCCTGTCGTCCGGCTCGGCACCTGGGCGCGCCTGTCCAACTCCCCGCTCAGCCCGCTGTGGCCGTTCCAGTTGCGCGTCTGGCTGCGGCGGATGCAGGTCGACGTGATCAATACCCACGCGCCCGTGCCCGGCCTCGCCGACCTGGCCGTCGCGCTGCGCGGTCGGCGGCCCACCGTGGTCACCTATCACTCCGGTTCGATGCTGAAGGGCGAGCCCGCAGCCGACCGGATCATCCGCTGCTACGAACGTCACGTGCTGCCCTGGGTGTTCGCTCGGGCCCAGGCCCTGATCGCCGTGTCCCCGGTCTCCCTGGCTGCCCGCCACCCCGGCGCCGTTCAGATCACTCCCGGCGTGGACACCGACCGCTTCACGCCCGGACCGTTGCCGCCGTCCCGGCGCCCCCGCACAGTCGTGTACCTCGGTCGCATGGACCGCACCTCGTCGTGGAAGGGCGTCGACGTCCTCCTTGACGCGGCCGCCAAACTCCCCGACGACGTCACCGTCGCCCTCGTCGGCAGCGGCGACGCCGTCCCCGACCACCGCGCCCACGCCGAACGGCTCGGCATCACCGACCGCGTGCACACCCCCGGCCTGCTGACCGGCGATGACCTGGTGACGGCCCTGCAACAGGCCGCCGTCGTCGTCCTCCCCTCCCGCAGCGAAGCCGAGTCCTTCGGCATGGTCCTGATCGAGGCCATGGCGTGCGGCACTCCGGTCGTGGGCTCGGAGGTCGGCGGCATCCCCCACGTCATCGACCCCGGCGCAAACGGCCTCCTCGTCCCGCCCGGCGACCCGGCCGCCCTCGCCGAGGCCCTGCAGTCAGTTCTCGGCGACGGCCACCTCGCCGACCACCTCGCCGCGACGGGCCGTCACACCGCCGTGGAACGGTACGCGTGGCCCACGCTCACGGACCGCTACGTGCGGCTGTTCAAGGAACTGGGCATGGCGGAGCGGCTCTGACGGGAGTGGGGTGGATCGACTGGATCGACAACAGGGAGTCCACCTTGGGCCTCGACGAGCACGCGATCACCGAACTGCACCGCTGCACCGAGCAGTGGGCGGACGACATCGCGGAACGTCTCATCCAGGCGGAGGCGACGCAGGACGTCTGACGCGGCTCGTCACCGCCGCTCCGGGAGGTCGTACCAGGGCCGCCGGGCGCTGAATTTCACGGACTACCGCCGCTCCGGTCACGGATTGGTCTTCGTGCATGGTGATCATTTGGCTGGGCTGAAGGTGCGGCCACTGCGAGACGGCGATCGGTGCGAGGCGCACCGATCGCTCACGGGCCCACGACAAGCCGTGATGCATGGGCAAGGCAGGAGAACCCTGACTGGCCCTCAGGGATCTCTTCGGGAGATCTCCGGGTGCTGCCCTGAGGTCCGGTACCAGCGGGGTGGGTCAAGATCCGGGTACGACCTGTCGCACGCTCCGGAGGACCGAAGAAGAAGCCGCTAATCCTGACCTGCGTCACGCTGCTACTGGCCGCCACGCCCGGCACCGCGCTGGCCGCGAGCGCGGAAGGTGCCTATGGCACCCAGCACTTTAGCCGCGCCGCGCTGAGCTCCGCCTTCTCGATTCGCCCGGGCGAACCCGCCGTGGGCGGCGTCGGCCGGGTGTCGCCCGATGGCTGGAGCTGGCGCGGAGCCGACCCCGACGAGGTCACCGGGCAGCGGGTGTCGCCGGACGCGGAGTTCCACGTCGGCAGCATCAGCAAGACCTTCCTGGCCACCGTCATGCTCCAGCTCGCCGCCGAGCGCCGGGTCGACCTGGATGGCACGGTCCAGCAGTACCTGCCTGGGGTGCTGCCGGACACCTTCCAGCCGATCACGATCCGTGAGCTGCTCAACCACACCAGCGGCCTGCCGGACGTGGACGCCGGCGCACCGCCCATGACGGTGGATCAGCAGATCGCGGGCCGTCTCCAGTACCGGACCTTCGACCAGATCATCCAGCAGACCCTGCGGCCCGCCGATCGCCCCTGGCCGGGGCCGGTATTCGCGCCCGGCACGGCGCAGCGGTACAGCTCCTTCGCGTACCGGGTGGCCGGGCGGATCATCGAGGAGGTGACCGGGCACTTGCGGCGGTATCGAGCGTTTCCGCAACCGCCGGGGCGACGGCCCCTGTATCCGCAGGATGCGGAGTGTTCGTGCCGTGGCTGTTCCTTCGACGACGTGCGGCACGCTCGCGACGTGCTCGGGGAGGTCTTGCGGTAGTTGCCTCCCTGGGCCCGTGCCGACTTGGAACGCCGAGTGCGCGCCTTGGAGGGGCCTGGCACACCAACAGTCGGCCGTTTGAGCGCTGCAGTCGGCCATCACATGATCGCCTTCAGACTCCGGTCGGGCCGGTCACCGGGGGCCACGCCGTCGCCTCGTCAGTCCGCCGCTTGCTGGAGGCCGTCGAGGATGAGGTCCAGTCCGAATGCGAACTCGTCGCTGTAGGCGTACCCGGGACGCATGACGTGGGCGGTCGCGATCTCGGCCAGGTACGGGTACTCGCCGTCGCCGAAACCGCTCATGATGGACTCCGCCAGTTCGGCGGTCTCCTCCGGGGTGTCGAAGGGCAAGGCCTTCTCCTGCAGGGCGAACCCGTAGATGTAGCTGTCGAGAACCGAGACGGCGTGGGCGGTCAGGGCGAGGGAGAATCCGCCCTGACGCAGGCAGCCGAGAACGGCGTCGTGGTGCCGCAGGGTGGCCGGACCCGGAGTGGACCGCGACTCCATCAGGCCGATCGCCCAACGGTGGCGGGACAGCGCGAGGCGCATGGAGACGGCCCGCTGCCGCATCGCCTGTCGCCAGTCGTCACCCGGCGTGGGCAGTTCGACCTCGCCGAAGACCAGGTCGACCATGCCGTCGAGCAGGTCCTCCTTGTTGGTCACGTGGTTGTACAGGGACATCGCCTCGACTCCGAGGGCCTCGCCGAGCCTGCGCATGCTGAGCGTCTCCAGGCCGCCGGTGTCGGCGAGTTCGACGGCTGCATGCAGCACCCGCTGCCGGGTGAGCGTCTCGCGGGTCGGCTGCGGGGTCGTACGTCGGGTCACGGTGGACGGTCACTTTCTCTCGGGGTCTCCCAGCGTTGACGAGCTTACGCCGTAAGTGCTCTACTTACGGCGTAAGTGTACTTACGCTGTAAGTAAGTGGAACCGGGAGCAGTGACGATGCGGAACATGAGCCGGCCGATCTCAACCACCGGTGGGACCAGAACGATGGTGGCCGTCCTACAGGAGCACTACGGCGCCGAGCCGGAAGCCGTACTGCGCACGGCGCGGCTCGCCCGGCCCACCGTCGGGCCGGGTGAGGTGCTGGTGCGGGTGCGCGCCTCCAGCGTGGACCGGGGCACCTGGCACATGATGGCCGGTCTGCCGTACGCGGTCCGGGCCGTCAGTGGGCTCCGCGGGCCGAAGCTCCCCAACCCCGGCCGCAGCATCGCCGGTGTCGTCGAGGCCGTCGGCTCCGACGTGACCGGCTACGCGCCCGGCGACGAGATCTACGGCACGGCAGTCGCCGCGTTCGCCGAATACGCGGCCACCCGTCCCGACAGGATCGCTGCCAAACCGGCCGGACTCACCTTCGAGGAGGCGGCGACGGTACCCGTCAGCGCGCTCACCGCACTCCAGGCGGTCCGCGACAGGAGCAAGGTCCAGGAGGGTCAGCAGGTCCTGATCACGGGAGCCGCCGGCGGCGTGGGCACCTTCGCCGTCCAACTCGCCCACGCCTTCGGTGCCCGGGTCACGGCCGTCGCAAGCACTCCCAAGCTCGACGCCGTACGCGCGCTGGGCGCCGACCGCGTGATCGACTACACCAGCGAGGACTTCCTCGCCGGTCCGCAACGCTACGACGCCATCATCGACATCGCGGGCAACCGCGGTCTGCGAGACCTGCGCCGCGCCCTCACGCCCCGCGGCAGGCTGGTCATCACCGGTGGCGAGACAAACGGCCCCTGGCTCGGAGGCACCGACCGGCAGCTCCGCGCACAGATGCTGTCTCCGTTCGTCGGCCAGCACCTGGGCACCTTCATTGCCTCCGAGCACGCCGACGGGCTGCGCGACCTGACCGCTCTCATCGACGCGGGCGCGCTCCGCCCTGTGGTGGCCCGGGTCCACCCGCTCGCCGAGACCGCCGCAGCCATCCGACACCTTCTCGACGGCCGCGTCACGGGCAAGCTGGCACTCGCCGTCCCCGCCGAGTGATGCCGTAGGCCGACGCCGCCAACACGCCGACCACCGGCGGTCCTTGCTCGCTTGCGCACCTACGGCGCCGAACTCGTCGGCGCGCTGGAGCAGTACGAAGACATGCATCGGCTCTGTTACGTCCGCGGCCCCGAGGGCATCATCGTCGGACTCGCCGTCGCTGAAAGGGATGTGTGAAACCAAGCGTCAGTCGGAGGCCCGACCCGGTTCGCGCCGTCAGGGCTGGGCGGGCCGGGCACCGCGAGATGCGGTCGACGTACGTGCGGGGCCGGGCTCGTAGGCGGCCGAATTTCGGTCACCAACCGACGACGACCACGGGGACGACGGGTCCGGCTGCTGCAACCCTGTCCCGTCAGAGCTCCTTGAGTTGCTGCGCGACGGTTTCCAGGAGTTCGTCGGAGAGGGAGGCGTCGGCGACGGCCCTGGAGATGAGCGTCGCGCCGACCAGGGCGCTGAGGGTCAGCATGGCCTCGGCGCGTGATTCCTCGGAGTCGTTGCCGCCGAACCGGTCGAGGTAGGCACGGACCCGCTTTTCGTAGGCCTCTTTGAGGGGCTGATCGCCGCGTCCGGCGGCAGCACCGAGTGTGACCAGAGCGCAGCCGGTGGCGGGGGAGTCGCGGTGCTCCTTCGAGAGGTAGGCGTCGATGACTCTCGTGTGCCTGTCCTGCTCGTCCTGCTTGTCCCTGTCGCCGCGCCCCTGCGTCGTCTCCGGCTCCTCGGCCAGGGCTGCGGCTGCGGCCTGCGCGATGAGCTCGTCGCGGGAGGCGAAGTGCTTGTAGAAGCCGCCGTGCGTCAGCCCCGCCTCCCTCATGATCTCGGCGACGCCGGGGTTTGCCATGCCGTCCTGGCGGACTTTGCGGGACGCGATGCCCAGTACGCGCTCACGGGTCGCTGCCTTCTCGGCCTGCGAATGTCCCATTCCGGCTCCCTTCAAGGAGCGGGGCAGGCCGCCCCGCGTATCAAGATGATTTCCATCATACAGATGGGTGCGGCGTTCCTGCGGGCTGTCCGGGCGGATGGTCCGGGAGGGCTCTCTGCGTGCGGCGCCCTCCGTTCTGGATGATCCGGAACTTCCAGAATCAGGATGATGTGTGTAATCTGACGATCAAGTGAACCGGCCGACCTCCCCGGCGGCGTCCATGACGCTGCCCACGGTGCGTAGGACCTGTGGGCCCGTCCGTGGAGAGCCGACCTCGCTCGATGAACAGGAGAGCAGCGATGAACGAGAGCCAGAACGATTCGGCGGCGCCTGTGCGCATAGTCGAGGAGTCGCCCGCCTACTGGAGGGTCCTGTTCGACAACCCGCCCCTCAACGTGGTGGACGGCGCTCTGCTCCAGGGTCTGCACGACCTGCTCGCCCGGATGGACGCGAGCCCGGAACTTCGTGTCGTCGTGTTCGACAGCGCGAACCTTGACTTCTACCTCGCTCACTTCGACATGTCCGGCAACTCCGGAAGCATCACTCAGAAGGTCGGACCCACCGGCCTGGCCCTGCCCATGGACACGTTCGTCCGGCTCTCCCGGCACCCGGTGGTGAGCATCGCGAAGATCCGGGGCCGTGCCCGCGGTGTGGGCAGCGAGTTCGCGCTGGCCTGTGACATGCGCTTCGCGTCCCGCGAGAACGCCGTCCTCGGCCAGCCCGAGGTCGGTGCGGGAGTCATCCCCGGGGGCGGTGGCACCGAGCGTCTGCCCCTGCTGACCGGTCGCGGGCGCGCCCTGGAGGTCATCCTTGGTGCGGACGACTTCGACGCCGACACCGCCGAACGCTACGGCTGGGTCAACCGGTCGCTTCCGGACAGCGAACTCGACGACTTCGTCGATGCGTTGGCACGGCGTCTCGCCTCATTCGACCGGGGTCCGATCGAGGCGGCCAAGAACCTCGTCAACCAGGTCTCCCTGCCGCCCGTAGAGCAACTCCTCGACGGTCAGGCCACCTTCGCGACCACCCTCAAGTGGCCCGAGACCCGACAGCGGGTCGCTGCCCTGTTCGAGCGCGGGATGCAGCAGGAAGGCGACCTGGAGAACCGATTCGGCGCGCACTTGGCCCATCTGCTCGACGACTGAGCCTCACGGCCGACAGGGCGGCCCACCCGGCACTCGGGAACGACACCGCCTCTTCCAACGCTGTACCGCGTCTTCCAAAGCTGTCCTCGAGCCTCATCACGACGTGAGGCCATGAGGCCCCCGTGAACATGTACAACTCGAAGGAACCTTCTCCCCTATGAGCGCCTCCTCCGCCGACGGCTTAGAGCTCCGGACAAAACGGGAGTCCGATCAGCTCGCGGCGTCTGGTGCGTGCGATCGCAAGGCACCGGAAGGTCCTTGTAGCGGAGCTACCAGGGCCTTTCGGCAACGCCGCGAGCGTGCGTGCCAGACGCCGCGAGCCGGACTCCCGTTTTGTCCGGAGCTCTTAGAGCCGAGCGTGGCAGCAGACCTCTGATATTCGCCCTCGGCCTGGCCGCCATGGTCGTTGCCATGGCCCAGACCCAGGTCGTGCCGATCCTGTCCCTGCTCGGCGCCAAGTTGCACGCAGGCGCGGCCGGCGTCAGCTGGGTCACCACCGTCACCTTGGTGTCCGCCGCCGTCTTCACCCCGCTGCTCGGCCGCGTCGGCGACCTCTACGGGAAACGCCGCACCCTGGTCGCCGTACTCGTGGTGATGGTCCTGGGCTCGCTGCTCGCCGCCACCACCACATCGCTGGGCCTGCTTCTCGTCGGCCGCGTGATGCAGGGTTCCGCGACCGCCATCTTCCCGCTGGCACTGTCGATCGTGCGGGACCAGGTCCCCCACGAGAAGCTGCACGGTGCGATGGCCCTGGTCAGCTCGGCTCTGGCCGTCGGCTCGGGTCTCTCCCTGGTGGTCACCGGACTGCTCACCCAGGGCGGCAACCCCGACTACCACTCCGTCTTCTGGTTCTCCACCGGCGTCTCGGTGCTGGCCCTGCTCGGGGTCGCGCTGCTGGTCCCTGAAGGCGGCCACCGTGTCGGCGGACGTGTGGACGTGCTCGGCTCACTGACTCTGGCGGCCACCCTGGGGCTGTTGCTCCTCGGCATCTCCCAGGGCCACACCTGGGGGTGGGGCTCGGTCTCGGTCATCGGCTGCTTCGTCGGCGCGGCGGTCATGACGGCCGTCTGGGTGCTCGTGGAGCTGAAGGTGGCTGCCCCGCTGGTCGACATGCGGATGTTCGCACACCGGCAGGTGGCCATGACCAATCTGGCCGGCCTGTTCGTGGGATTCGCCGCATTCGCCCAGTTCATCGGTATCTCCTACCTCGTGCAGATGCCCGAGCGGATCGCCGGCTACGGCTTCACCGCCTCCGTGCTGCGGGCGAGTGTCGAATACCTGCTTCCGGGCTCACTGATCGCGCTCGTCGCCGCGCCGGTCGGCGGCATACTCGTGCGCCGCATCAGCGCACGCGCCACGCTCGCCGTAGGCGCTCTGGTCGGCGCGGGCGGCTTCGCCTGGCTGGCTCTCGGCCACGGGCACAGCGCAAGCGTCATCTGCGCCGGCCTGTTCACCGGCATCGCGATCGCCTCGGCTCCGCTGCCATGCCCGCGCTGATCGCGGCGAGCGTGCCACTGCAGCAGACCGGCATCGCCAACGGCATCAACTCCATCTCCCGATCGGTGGGTTCGGCGGTCGCCTCGGCGGTGGTCACCTCTCTGCTGGCGTCGAAGACGATCCCCGGCCTGCCGGCCGGACTTGAGCTGCCACAGGAATCGCAGTTCACGCTGAGCTTCGTGATCGCCCTCGGCGCCATGGTGTTGACCCTGTTCGTGGCCACAGTGGGTCTGACGAAGCATCATGCTCACACCGCCCCCATCGCCTCCGGCCCGGTCGCCCGAACCAAGGACTCCGAGAAGACAGGCGTGTGATCGCACGGGCCTGGGGGAGCGATGGTACGCAACTACGTTCCCCCAGGCCCGCTCGTCGGTGCCGCTCAGCCCGGCTCGTCGGTACCTCAGCAACTGCCGTCTGCCTTGCCCGTACCGTAAATTCCTCGGCCCCGCCGGACCGGGACGGTAGCTTGCCCCCATGTGTATCTCGACAGGTGAGGCCGCATTCTCCGGCACGATCGTGTACTGCGGGCGGCAGCACCATCCCGTCCACGGCCTCATCCATGTCCTGGGCTACCAGAACACCGCCGTCAACCTGGCGGCCGGCCCGAACGCCATGCTGCTGCACCTGCCCACCAGGCAACTCACCCCCAGGCACTTCCTCTCCGCCGGACGCACCGGCGACGTCCTGCACCGCATGGTCGCCGCAGTCGAATCCGCCGCCGCCGGAGCGGACGGCATCGCGTGGATGAGCGCGGAACCGGAGCCCGTCCAGATCTTCGACCACGACGTCTACACGGTGCTCCTGGCCGCCGACCCCACCGCGATCCCCGCCGCGCTGCGGCAGGTGCCACCGCACCGCCGCCCTGACCTCAACCCCGAGCTCCTGCGCTTCTACGCCGACCATTTCCCCGACCACACCGTTGCAGTCTGCTGCTTCGACAACGCCGACGCGCAACGCGCCAAACCCTTGCTGCTCTGGTATCAGCCGCTCGACCCCGACCGGCTGACTCTGCCGGCCCTGGACAGCCACACCGGAGCAGCGCCGGACCTGGGCACCGTCGTGCCCGTCGACCACTGGGTCCTTGTCTCCACGGACCAGGCCCCCGCCGGCTGGGGCGAACCTGTCGACTACCCGAGGGACATGCGGCACAGCCTGCGCACCTTCCTCCCTGACGCGGTCATGGGCCGGCACTACGGCCGAGAACAGGCCCTGCGCAACGGCGACTTCACGATCAGCCACCATGACCTCCTCGCCGGCGACCTCGACCGCATCAGGCGCCTCCGGCCGACCCGCCGCTGAGAGCAGGGCAACCGGACCGTCTCGTCAGCGGGCCACGCCTCGCGTCGGAGCTCCGCGCGTATCAGGCGATCGACGCACCGTTCCCGTATGTCGTCACCAGGAACGAGGTGGGTCCGTCGTTGAACCCTGGCGGATTCTCCCTGTTCGGGTGGTGCGCGGCATCCGGGACGGTGACGGTACGGCCGCCAGGGACAAGCTTCATCAGGCGGTCGGCCATGGCGAGGTGGTCCGGTGCGTCCACGTTGATCGCGCTCGCTGGGACGGCGATGTCGGCCGCTCGCTCCCAGGTGGTTGTGAGCGGCACCCGATGGTCGGGCTCACCGGGTGTGTGCTTGGCGAGAGGGCCGAGAGCCATCTCCCGTACCCGGCGCACCTACGGTGGTCGAGGAAGCCACCGTGCAGGAACACCGGGGGCGGTCCGGAACCCGCCTCGCGGTGGGCGAGACAGCCGTCGGCGGTCTCGAGTGAGCGGATCGGGGTGGATACGAGATCGGCACTCATGACGACCGAGGTCTTCTCCGCACCGCTTTGACAACCAAGGTGTCATGATGGGCGTATGGCCGACGAGCGCATCGCAGACCTCGCCACGCCCTCCCCGGACGAACTGGCCGAACGCCTCACGGAGGTCTTCGACCTGGTCGGCCCGCTCTACCGGCGGGTCCACCGCAGGGTGGAGGATGCGGCGCCGACCGAGGGCCTGTCCGTCGGGGTGCGCGCGGTGCTCGATCTCCTGCGCACCCGGGGGCCGATGACCGTGCCGCACATGGGACGGGCGCAGGCGCTGAGCCGGCAGTTCGTGCAGCGCATGGTGAACGACGCGGCGCGGCACGGTCTGGTGGAGAGCGTCGCCAACCCCGCGCACCGCCGGTCGCCGCTCATCCGGCTCACCGATCCGGGCCGGGACGTGATCGGCGCGGTGCGAGCCCGTGAACACGCACTGCTGCGTCGCGCGGACGGTGATCTGACCATGCCGGACATCGACGCGTGCCTTCGCGTACTCGGTGCGATGCACGCTCTGTTCGAAGACGTGGACGTGAATTGAGAAACGGCACCGCGACAAGTGGAGCCGGAGCACCGGTGCCTTGTGCGGTGCACCAGCGCCTGGGGTCGGCTATTTTGGGAAAGTACCTGGTCAGAGGGGGGTAACAAGCCGTAACCCAGCGGGGACGCTCCATGACCGGCCTGATCGTCATTCTGCTCCTCGTGGTCCTGGCCACCGCTGTGGCGACCGGTGCCCGGCGTTGGAGCCTGCCCGCCCCCTCGCTCCTCGTCATCGCCGGTCTGGTCGTCGGGCTGATGCCCTGGGTCCCCGAGGTTCGCCTGCCGCCGCACGTGATCAACGTGTTGGTGCTGCCGCCGCTGCTCTACGCCGCGGCCGGGGAGATCTCCGTGCGCGACGTACGCAGCGTGTGGCGGCCTGTGACCGGTCTGGTCTTCGGTCTGGTTCTCGCCTCGGCCGTCGCGGTCGGCTACGTCGCCAGGGCGATCACCCCGCTGACCGCCGCGACAGCCTTCATCCTCGGCTCCGTTCTGGCCAGCACCGACCCGGTGGCCGTCACCGCGCTCGGCCGACGCCTGTGTCTACCGCCGCGCGTGCAGGCCATGGTGCAGGCGGAAAGCCTGTTCAACGACGCCACGTCCTTGGTCCTGTACAAGGTCGCGGTGGTCACCGCGGTCTCCGGCAGCGCCATCAGCGTGGCCGGAACCGTCGAGCAGTTCCTGATCCTCGCGGGGGGAGGAGCCCTCATCGGGGCGGCGGTCGCCATCGTCGTGGCTCTCATTCGCAGACGCACCGAGGACCCGATACTGGAGACCGTCATCGCATTGATCACTCCGTACGCCTCGTACGTCATCGCGGAGCAAGCGCACACCTCCGGGGTGACCGCCGTCATCGTGTCCGGGGTCGTCCTCGGCAGCACCGGCCACAAGCTCAGCAACGCCCCTATCCGCATCCAGGTCCACGCCGTCTACGACACGGTCGCCTTCCTGCTGGAGAGCGTCGTCTTCGCCCTCATCGGCCTCGAGCTCCCCTCCGCCGTCCATCAGCTCGCGCGCGATGAGCACGGCTGGCCGCTGTGGGTACCGGTGATCGCCTTCACCGTGCTGACGATCAGACTGCTGTGGGTCTTCCCTTTGTCCGCCCTGATCCATGCCCGGCGTGGGGGGAGCGACGGTCGGCTCTCCTGGCGCGTTCCGGCCGTCTTGTCCTGGGCGGGCACCCGGGGAGTGATGCCGCTGGCCGCCGCGCTCTCCATCCCGCTGACCACGGCCACCGGGGCGCCGCTGCCGCACCGAGCACTCATCCTCACCCTCACCACCGGGACCATCGTGCTCACCCTGATCTTCCAGGGGTTCACTCTCGCGCCTGTCGTGCGCCGCTCCGGCATCGCTCTGGAACCGGAGCACACCGCACGCGAAGAGGCCCGGACCCGCCGGCACATCGCCCACGCCGCTCTCGAGGAGCTCAAACAGCTCGGCGATCCGGACCAGCTCGCCGATCTGGGCGCCGCGGCCGAGGCAGCCTTGAAGCAGGCCCGTCGCCATCTGGAAGCGCGCGTGCAGCAGGCCGACGATGCCCACTACAGCGATCCGGACGCCCGTCCCGCCGACGCCTACCGCGAGGTACGCCGCACACTCATCGCCATCGAGGCGGCCGAACTCCAGCGCCTCTACGAAGCGAACAAGATCAGCAACGCGACCCGGCGCCGTATCCAGCGCGAACTCGATCTCGAAGAGGCCAGCCTCCGCGCCCGCGGCTGACCTCCGGTCCAGGCGACCGGGCGGCGTACGGACCACGTCCGAGAGCTTGATGTGCGCTTCAGCCGAGTGCGTCCAGAGCGGCTTCGGCGAGGCGCGGGTAGTGGTCGGCGTGTGCCTCCGGTACGGCGATCCAGTCCTTCATGGCGCGGCCGGGCGCGGGCTCGAAGACCGCGGCGCCGGGCAGGGCGAGGGCCCGGTCGAACGCGGGTGAGCCGGCGAGCAGACGGAACACGAGGGCGCCGGGTTGCTGAACGGCGAACGCCTTGCCGTGTCGGTTCTTGAGTGTGGTCTTGCCGAACATCGCGGCGCGGGCGACCCCGCGGTCGGCGAGATCGGTGACGAGTCGGTCGAAGTGCTGTGCGGCGGTCATGGGTGTCCTTGCCGTAGGGCCGGCTGCTGTGACGCGGGTGAGTGAGCTCGCGGTGCATCAGCGGTGGCAGTCGGCGGGTGTACGTCGTCACAGTCGCCCGGTGGGCGCGGTCGCGGGGGTCCGCGCACACCGGGCGCAGGGAGCGGTGTCGGGGTCAGGCCGTCCACCGGGGGTCGCGGCCGCTGGCGGCGAGGGCGCGCTCGAACGGACCCCCGTGCGCCGGTGTGTCGAGGGCCGGGCCGTAGCCGCCGGTGGCACGGGCCTGGTCGGCGATCTGCTCGACGACCGCCAGCACGGCCTGCGCGGTGTCCTCGGTCAGGACCACCTCGCGGCCCGCGCCACGGGCCAGGTCCCAGCCGTGCAGGGCCAGTTCCTGCAGTGTGATCGCGGAGGCGAGCGTGGCGGGCATCTCACCCGGTCCGAACGTCGTCATGCCTTCCAGGGCGCCCGGCTCGGCCCACGCGGCGACGGTCTGGACGGCGAGGTCGGCCACGGTGGCCGGAGCGGCGTCCGCGACGGGCTCCTCCGACAGCGGGAGCTTGCGGGCGGCGCGGGCCGAGTTCACCAGGAGTGGGGCGATGTGGGCGAGCAGTTCGGTCACGGTGAACCCCGGGCACGGGGTCGGAGCGGCCATCGCGTCGGCGGGCAGGGTGCGCAGGAGGTCGGCGACGACGCGGGCGACCTCGGTCAGCGGGGTCTCGGCGACGAACTTCGGGGCGGCCTGGCCGGTCTCGGCGTAGTCCTTGAGGATCTGCATCAGTTCGGCCCAGGTGCGCTCGATCATCGCGTGGTCCTGGTCGTCGCCGTTCAGGCCGGTGTGCGCGAAGTGCAGCTCGCAGCCCTGGGCGGTGGCCTGGACGGCGTAGACGATCTCGGTGTCGATCCAGTTCGGCGGGCCCGCCAGCACGGTCATCGCGACGCGCTCGGGACGGTCGTCGGTGATCTTGAACTGCCATGCGGGCCCGGGGTAGCCGGGGAAGATCAGGTACTGGACACCGCCCTCGACACGGGCACGGTCGGTGAACCAGCCGGTGATGCCCTCGGCGGTGGCCACCGCGTGGTGGACGGCGGCCGGCTGGGCCGCGATCGGGGTCTGCGGGGTGATGGCGGACATGGGTGGGGTCCCTTCGGTGAGCGTGCGCTCGGCGGCCGGGTCGGCCGCGGGCGCTCATTTCAGTCATGACTAAAACATCGGCGCCCGGACGTGTCAAACTTGAGCAGTCACTAAAATGTGCAGGTAGCATGTCCCCATGGACGCGACGCAGGCCATCGCCGAGCCCCGACGGCGCGAGATCCTGCGGCTGATCTGGGACCGGGAGCTGAGTGCCGGCGAGATCGCCGCACACTTCGACGTGACCTTCGGTGCCGTCTCGCAGCATCTGAAGGTGCTGCGCGAGGCGGGTCTGGTCAGCCTGCGCAAGGACGGCAGGCAGCGGATCTACCAGGCGGACCGCGAGGGCATGGGGCCGCTCGCCGACTATCTGCAGTCCATGTGGGCGGCCAGGCTCGACACCCTTGCCGCGCTCGCCGAAGCAGCCGAACGGAGCCAGGAGCCATGACCTCGACCGTCACCGTGGAGAAACGCATCAACGCCCGCCCGGAGACCGTCTTCAGCTTCTTCACCGACCGGGCCAAGTGGCTGTCCTGGATGGGCGCGGACGGCACCTTCAGTTTCGAACCAGGGGGCGCCTACGCCACCAACGTGACCGGCGACAACCACGCCGCCGGCACCTTCGTGGAGATCAGCCCCTACCACCGTGTGGTGTTCACCTGGGGCTGGGCCAAGGGTGGCATGCCGGACGTCCCGCCCGGATCCAGCACGGTGACCGTCGACCTGACCCCTGACGGCGAGGGCACCCACCTCCGCCTCATCCACAGCGGCCTGCCCACCGCCGAAGCCTGCGCAGCCCATGAGGAGGGCTGGCGTCACTACACCGACCGCCTCGCCACCCGCGCCGCCGGCGGCGACCCGGGCCCCGACGCCTGGATGTGACTGGTGCGCCGTGTGGCGAGTCCGGGCCGGCGCCGCGTCAGTCGTTGATGGACAGTCGCTTTCTGTCGACCGTGGAGCGATGGTTGATGCCCCATCAGCCGTCCACTGACGGAGCGTCTCGAACGCCGTGGACGTCTTCGACACCTCGCCACCTGACCGTCCAGAAACATCGGCAGGCCTGCCCGAAGCGCGAAGTGCCCCTCGAACGAGAAGAGTTGGTATGCAGACGGTCGAGGAAGTCGACGACTTCGCGGCGGAGGCGCACGCCGGACAGGTCGACAGGATCGGCGTCCCGTACATCGAGCATGTCCGCGCGGTCGCTGCCGGACTCACGCCGTTCGGGCCGGAGCTGGTGATGGCCGGGCTGCCGCACGACGTGATCGAGGACACCGACTGGACGGCCGAGCAGTTGAAGGCGGTCGGTGTGCCGGCGCGTGTGGTCGCGGTCGTGGAGACCGTGACCAATCAGCCCGGCGTGCTCTACGGCGAGAAGATCAAGCGCATCACGAGCAACCGAGACGCAACCCTGGTGAAGATCGCCGACAACGCGCACAACAGTCACCCCGACCGGGCCGCCCGGCTCCCGGCCGAGCAGCGCGATCGACTGGCTGCGAAGTACCGGCAGGTGCGCGACACGCTCTGGGCCGCCGCCGACAGCAAGCACATCGAGGTCATCCTCTCGATCGTCAATCCCTCGCTGCTTGCCGAGCTGCGTGAGGGGTAGGTGGTGTCTGGCAATTCGCACCGGATCAGCGCGCGGCGTCCGGCGCGGGGGGCACCTCCCAGCGGTAGCCGGGGGAGCATCGCAAGGCGGTGGATCATCCGCGTACCGGACGTACTCGGGTGATCCGGCAATGCGGCGAGGTGCCGTGCTGGGGGAGTCGCGCGCCCGGCGGGAATTGTCAGACACCCCCTATAGGCCCAGCAGCCCCGTCTGCGCCCTGGTCGCCGGCGGGGTGATGTGAGCTGTAGCACACGGCCGTGGGGCTTCCGGTTTGGCTGGCGGAAGCGTACGTTCCGTTTACCTCGCGACGGCGCCCTTCGGGGCGCTGGCCCGCCGGGCCTGGGACGGCGGGCCACGCGGGGGCCAATCAGCACTGCTGAGCGGCAAAATTCAACCGGCGCCCGGCGCGGACGTCGCACCTGATCGGGTGACTGGAAACCGGCCCGCCCAGTGGTCCTGGAGCTCTACTTCGGGCCGGACTGGTGCGGACCCCGGCACCCGCCCGCACCCGTTGAGCGGCTGGTGCCTGAGGCGTCGAACTCTCGGCGGGTGTGCAGGACGCTCGTCCTGCCGATACGGCGCCCCTGCCGTGAGTTGATTACGCTTTGATAAAGAACCGGCTTAAAATGGACATTTCCGGGATCGGGAACGCTGAAGCCTCCCGTCGGTTCGAGGGCGGCGCCGATGCCGGGCGGCCCGCGCGGCTCTCCTACACGGTCAAGGAAGAGCACCATGAGCACACACCGAACCATTGGTGTACTCGGCGCAGGAGAGGTGGGGCAGGCGGTCGCCGAGAAGGCTGTCCGCCACGGCCATGAGGTGCTCATCGGGAACCGCCGAGGTCCCGAGACCCTTGAAGCCCTCGTGGGCAGGCTGGGGCCGAAGGCCCGCGCGGTGACGGCCGAGGAGGCGGCGAAGCCGGAGCTCGTCTTCCTCGCGGTGCCGTTCTTCGCCGTGCCGGACCTGACCGGCCTCACCACCTGGTCCGGGAAGATCGTCGTCGACACGGCGAATCAGTTCGCGGCGGCCAACCCCTGGCGGGGCCGGTACGACATCGGTGACCTCACGGGCAGCGAGTGGGTTGCCCGCCACCTTCCCGGCGCCCGGGTGGTGAAGGCCCTCAACACCCTGTTCGCCCCGTTCATCGCCGCGGACCCCCGGCATGCCGAGGGGCGGCAGGTGGCCTTCTACGCGGGCGACGACGCGGACGCGAAGGCCGTCGTGGCCGGCCTGCTGGACCAATTCGGGTTCGCCGCCCTGGACCTCGGCGGTCTGCGTGAAGGCGGGCGGCTGATGCAACTGGACGGGGCACTCTGCGCGAAGCACATGCTCCTACAGGACGTCGGCTGACGCTCCGGCCAGCCCCCACCCCTCGGTGTGCAGGAGGAGAACCGTGAACCGTCGTGTCGTCCACACCCGTGGCGGGACACCCGCCGACGTCCTGACCGTCGTCGAGGAGCCGGAGCCGGCAGCCCCCGGGTACGGCCAGGTCCTCATCCGCACCACGGTCTTCCCGGTGCATCATGGTGATCTTCTGGCTGTCGAGTCCTACCCAGGGGAGGCCCCGGAACCGGTCCCGGTCGGCGTGGAGGCCACCGGAGTGGTGGAGGCGATCGGTCCCGGGGCGCGCGTGGCGCCGGGGGTGAAGGTGGGCGGCCGCGTATCGGTCTTCCCCCATCCCGGGGCGTGGTCCCAGTGGATCACGGCGGATGCCGGGGTGGTCGTAGCCGTTCCGGACGAACTGCCCGACGAGATCGCCGCGCAGATGCTCGTGAACCCGCTGACCGCGGTGATGCTGCGCCGCGAGGCGGAGGAACACCCGGCCTTCGGATACAACGGTCTTCTGGTGCAGACCGCCGCCGGCTCGTCGGTCGGGCGGCTGGTGACGGGCGTGTGCCAGTTCCACAGTCTGCCGCTCGTCAACGTCGTCCGCAGTGACCGCGGTGCCGACGAGCTGCGCAGACGTTTCCCGGAGGTGCCGGTCGTGGCGACCGGACATCCGGACTGGACCGACCAGGTCCGCCGGGCAGCCGACGGCCGTCCGGTGGTTGTGGTCCTCGACCCGATCGGCGGAGAACTGGCGGAGAGTCTTCTCGGTCTGCTGACGCCGGGCGGGAAGCTCGTCAGTTACGGGCAACTCGCCGAGGAGCCGATCCCGTTGCAGGCGTCGACGCTGCTCTTCCAGTCGCTGACGATCCGGGGCAAGAACATCGGCCGGTGGCTGTCGGAGGCTTCCGCCGAGAGGCGGGCATCGGATGTCGCCACCGCGAAGCAGATCGCGCTGGCGCTAGGGGACCAGTTCGATGTCGCCGCCACCTACGGCCTCGGCGAGCTGGCCGACGCGGTGCAGTTCGCGGTACGGCCCGGCAAGGTCGGCACCGTCCTCGTCCGTCCCTGGTAGCCGCCGCTGCACGGCCCGCCAGGCGACATGCGTGTCGGTATCCGACCGACGCCGGAGGCAGAACAGCAAGGCGATCGATTCGGATTAGCCGTACCCCTCAGCGGCGGCGTTTCGCGAAGCCCGCTGAATCCCCGGGCGGGGTATGTCAGTTGTCCAAGTCCCTGAGGACTTCCACCTCTTGGGGGCGCAGCACGCGCCCGTCCGGGAGGGTGAGCTCGAGGCGGGCCACCGGCGTGCCGGTCCGCTTCTCCACGAGCGGCAGGGGCTCCTCGTCCGGAGCGAAGAGAAAGTCCTGGCCCCATTGCCGCAGGGCCTGGAGCACAATGCGCAGCGACTCGCCCTTCTCGGTGAGCACGTACTCCTGGTAGGCGCTGCCGTCGGACGCGGGCTCCAGGCGGAGGATGCCATGTGAGACGAGTTTGCTCAGCCGTGCGCTGAGGATGTTCTTGGCCAGGCCGAGGCGCTTTTGGAACTCGGAGAAGCGGCGTGCGCCGTCCAGTGCGTCGCGGATGATGAGCAGCGACCACCAGTCGCCGATCTGGTCCAGTGAACGTGCCACTGGGCATGCGTCGTCGGTGAATCTGGTCCTCTGCACCACAGTGGCCCCCTCGGTCGGAGAGTGGTGATCGTCTAGGGGTGGTTGCATCTCTAAACTACCGCGATCTCTGCGGGCGCGGGCTCCTGGGTGACCGTCCTGGCCGGGCGGCGCAGCACATGCCGGAGCGTGCTCGCGTACAGGAGCAGGAAGACCGCGCTCACGATCGCCAGCAGGATCCAGGTGGCGGCCCGCCAGCCGGAGGTGCCGGTGCCTGCCAGCCAGCGGATGAGGAAGTTGGTGCTGGTGGCGACGGGGAAGGAGAAGATCCAGTACCCGTAGTGGAACGACTGCTGGCGCACGTCCGGGAGCAGGAAGGCGATGATGAGGAGCGTGAAGAGCAGCAGGCCCACGAAGCCGTAGGCGATCGGGTCCAGTACGCCGTGGTGGGCGGCCGTCCAGGCAAGACCTCCGGTGGCCGGCGGAATGATCAGAACGGTGAGCGTCGGGCGGGCAGGGGCGGGCATGCTGCCGCCGTTCGCGACGAGGTGGCCGAGGATCACGGTGCCGAACGCGAGCCAGTACAGGATCCCGACGGCGAAGGTGGCCGCCGCGAGTTCCGGGTAGCGCAGGGTCGAGGCCGTGACGCTGGAGATGAACGGGGCCGATACCACCGGAAGCAGGTAGCCGGGGTGCAACGGTGCCGAGTCGAGGCCTCCCGTGACCCAGTGGGCCACGAGACCAGCGGCGATGATCGCCGCTGCCGCACCGAAGAAGACGTAGAGCCCGCGTGCAAGGTCCAGGTCGTAGTGGGAGACGTGCCCGGCCGAGAGTATGCCGACGATGGGGACGTAGGCGAGGGCGAACCCTTGGCCGGGATGGTGCAGGTCGTCCCGGATGTTGCGCCACCGCACTCCGCCGTGGCGGAGGTAGCGCACCAGCAGGATCACCCAGATCAGGGCGCTGAGAGCGAACAGCGCATCACTCACCGAGAAGGATGCGGAGACGGTCGCTGACGCCGACTGCCACGTGCCGCCCAGGCCGGCTGTCCCCAGTGAGATGGACATCAGACCGATGGTCTCCCCGCGGAAAGCCGGCGACTGTCGCCTGCGCGCGTGAGCCCCCGTGGACCGCCCGGACGCGCCGGGGAGGGGAGCCTGTCCCGCGTCAGTGGGCGTGTCCACCATGAACCGTTGCGTGTCGAGCGACTCCATCGGGACCTTTCGGTTGAGGTTCGGGTTTCGGGTTCCGGGTGCGTTGGTCAGGCGGCCGAGCGCCGTACGGGGAGCTGTTCGCCGCCCTCAATGCTGGTTGCAAGATTAAACCAACTTGTCCGGTCGCCACCCTCGGGGTGACATAACCGTCATCGTCCAGCATATGCCGACCACCTGCTCGTCGCTCCCCATCGGCCGACCTCGACCTTGATCGTCAAGCGATATGCGGTGCGTACTGTGAGGCCTATACTCGACTAAGAGGTGAAAGTCATACGCTTGCGTCGCCATGCGGATCGCAGCTGACGGTGTCGGTGCTGGTACTTGCTTCGCGTTGGACCTCCACGTTGGACCTCAGTGGGCATTGCGTATCGCGCCGCCGCAGTTCCGTTAGAGGTGTCCGCGGTACGCCCCTGTGGCTTTGCGCGTCGACGCGTGACAGGAGTCCTCGTCGCTCCATCCTTGTTCGACATAAGCAATATGCTTATGATTACGTTGAACGAGGGCGCGATGAGAGGCGCTGGCCATGGGCCTCCGGTTCGGCACCGCCCCGCGAGTCACTCCTCTGGCCGTGGACGTGCCGCGACAGCACTGGTCCATACGCCGAGTCTCAACGGATAGAGGGTCTCCGGTGATAATTGACGCTGCGGAGCTGAACGCTGTCTCCGCGTACAAACTGCTGATCGGAAGCATCATTCCGCGCGCTGTGGCCTGGGTCGGCACGCTGTCCCGGGACGGCGTGGCCAACCTCGCGCCCATCTCCTTCTTCACCGCGGTCGGACGCAAGCCGCCCATGGTCTCGATCACCCTGCAGCCGCAGGAGGACGGGGTCACGCTCAAGGACACGTTCGTCAACATCCGTGACACCGGCGAGTTCGTCACCAACCTGGCGACGCTGCCGCAGGCGGACGCCATGCACAGTTCGGCATTCGAGTTCGGCCCGGAGGTGGACGAGTTCGAGGCGCTCGGGCTGGAGAAGGCACCGTCGGAGGTGGTGCGCGTGCCCCGGGTCAAGGGGGCGCCGATCTCGTTCGAGTGTGTCGTGGACCGCATCATGCCGGTCGGGGACGACGGGGTCGACCATGTGGTGTGGGGCAGGGTGGTGCGCTTCCACGTCCGGGACGACCTGTATCTGGAGCGCGGACGGATCGACACCACCGCCCTGCCGGCCGTCGGCCGACTGGCGGCCGAGTACACGCTGGTCGACAACGTCTTCACCACGCCTCTGGACAAGGACCTGCTCACGGCCCGGGACGGCCGTCGGATGCGGCGCCTGGACGCGCACCCGGCCGACTGGTCCCCGATCGACACGGATGAATGGTCCCCCTCCGGCGCGGTGTCATCTCCCGGAAAGTGAGCACAGTGATGAGGACAGAGCGGGTTGGGAACACCGATGTGCGGTTCCGCCGACAGGGCCAGGGCGATGTCGCCGTGGTGTTCGTCCACGGGTTCCTCGACGACCAGTACGTCTGGGACAGGCTGATCCCCGAGCTGACGACGTCCGGCGTCGAGTGCGTCACGCTCGACCTGGCCGGTTGCGGAGACCGTACGGCGGCGGGCGGGCCGTTCGGGTACGACCGGTTCGCCGACGAGGTGGGCGCCGTGGTCGACGCGCTGGGCAAGCCCTTTGTGATCGTCGGACAGAGCATGGGGTCAGCGGTGGCCGAACTGGTCGCCGCGGAGCGGCCGGAGCGGGCCGTCGGCCTGGTGCTGGTGACTCCGGTGCCGCTGGCGGGCACCCATCTGCCCGCCGAGGCGATCGACCCGTTCCGCTCGCTGGGCGGAGACCCGGAAGCGCAGCGCGCGGTCAGGCTGCAACTGTCGGTCGCGCTGCCGGAGGCGGAACTCGACCGGTTGATCGTGACCGGAGTGCGCATGCGTTCTGAGGTCGTCCGAGACATGGCCGACTGCTGGAACGCCGGTCACCCGGCAGGCGAGCGGCCCAGTCGCTTCACAGGCCCGGTACTGATCATCCGCGGCGAGGGCGACGGGTTTGTCACCGAGGAACTGGTCGGCGGGCTGGTCGCGCCGCGGTTCGGCTCGGTCGAGTCGGTGTCGGTCGGCGGGGGAGGGCACTGGGTGCATCTTGAGCGACCGGTCGAGGTCGCCGGTCATCTCGACCGCTTTCTGACCGGGGTGCTCCCCTCGGGCGACGAGTCCGCGGCATCGGCCGTACGCCCGCAGGGCTGGACCAACGCGTTCGAGGAGAAGTCCGCCGAGGCGTTCAGGGAGACGTTCGCTGCGGATGTGGTGCTGGAGGCGAGTGCGCTCACCCGTCCGGTCGAAGGCCGGGACCAGGTCACGAGCGTGATGGGGGCGGCGAGCGGCATCTACGAGTCGCTTGCCTTCACCCAGGAGGCCGTCGACGGCCATCGGAGCTACCTGGAGTGGCGGGCCACGGCGTTCGGCGGCGTGCCCATCGAGGGCGTGACCATTCTGACCAAGGACGACAACGGGCAGATCGCCCGGATCGCCATCCATCACCGTCCGCTGGGCGCTCTGCACCGGTTCTCCGCGGAACTGGGGAAGCGGCTGCGCGGTGTGGTCCCGGCCGATCTGTTCCACCAGGGCTGAGCCCGAAGTTCAGTAGGAGGATATTCATGGTTGAGCGCAAGGATGTCGAGTTCGAGGCCGACGGCGGAGTCACGCTGCGTGGCTGGCTGTTCCTGCCGGACGGCCCGGGCCCGCACCCGGCGGTCACGATGGCCCATGGCTACGCGGGCGTCCGGGACCACGGTCTCGAGCGCTTCGCACGTGCATTCGCCGAGGACGGGTTCGTCGTCCTGGTGCACGACCACCGCACCTTCGGCGCCAGCGACGGCCTGCCGCGCCAGGACGTCGACCCCTGGCAGCAGATCACCGACTGGCGACGGGCCATCTCCTACCTGGAGAGCCGCCCCGAGGTCGACCCCGGCCGGATCGGCCTGTGGGGCAGCAGCTACGCCGGCGGCCACGCCCTCGTGCTGGGCGCCACCGATCGCCGACTGAGGGCCGTGGTCTCCCAGGTCCCCACCATCAGCGGCTACCAGCAGGGCCTGCGGCGCATCGCCCCCGACGCCGTGGCCGCACTCGAAGAGGCCTTCAACGAGGACGAGCGCGCACGGTTCCGGGGTGAGGCCCCGCGCACCCAGGCCATCGTCAGCAGCGATCCGGCCGTGCCCGCCTCCTACCGGTCCCAGGACGCCATCGACTTCTACCTCCAGCCCAAACCCGACGGCGTCTGGGACAACCACGTCACCGTCCGGTCCACCCGCGCCGCCCGCATGTACGAGCCCGGGACCTGGATCACCCGAGTGTCCCCCACCCCGCTGCTCATGATCGTCGCCCGGAACGACACGGTCACCGTGACCGACCTGGCCCTGGCCGCCTACGAACAAGCCCTGGAACCCAAGCGGCTGCAGCTCATCCCGGGTGGCCACTTCGACCCGTACACCGCCCAGTTCGACAAGGCGAGCGCCGCCGCTCTCGCCTGGTTCCGTGAGCACCTCGCCTGACGGAAGAACCGAAGCAAGAGCCGAAGGCAGAACCGAAGGCAGAACCGAAGGAAGAAGCATGCCTCACCTGACCTACTCCATCGACGACGGACTCGCCACGCTGGTCCTGGACAACCCGCCGCAGAACCGTATCGATCCGCAGATGGCCACCGATCTCGCCGAGGCCCTGGAGGCCATCGGCCACAGCGGTGCCCGTGCCGTCCTGGTGCGCGCCGAGGGGCCCGACTTCAGCTTCGGCGGTGACATCGTCGACTGGCCGGACGCCGACGTACGCGAGCTGCGGAGCCTCTTCGAGCGCTATATGCAGGTCTTCAACCAGCTCGAGCGGCTGCCCCTGCCGGTCATCGCCGCGGTTCACGGCCTGTGCTTCGGCGGCGGCCTGGAACTCGCCCTGCGTGCCGACGTCATCTTCGCCGCCGAGACGGCCCGCTTCGGCCACCCCGAACAGACCCTCGGCATCGTCACGTTGCTCGGCGGCATCTACCGAGTGGCCGAACGCGCCGGGCGGGCGCGTGCCTCGGAGTGGGCACTCACCTCCGAGCAGGTACCCGCCTCGGTCATGGCAGACGCCGGCGTCGTGAACCGTGTCATCGCCGACGACGCCCTGCTGGCCGAGGCCACGGCCTTCGCCCGCAAGGTGGCCAAGGGCCCCACCCGTGCGTACGCCGCCCACAAGGCCCTGCTGCGCGCCTGGGCCGTCGGCGGAGTCGCCGCGGCGGACGAGGCGATGTTCGACATCGCCATGCCGCTCTTCGAGACCGACGACGTCAAGGCCGGTCTGGCCTCGGCGGTCAAGGCCTACAAGGCAGGACTGCCCCGCCCCGCCATCGATTTCAAGGGTCACTGACGCACCTCGGCCCCGTATCTTCGCCGGACTCCCGCGTCCGCGCCTCACGTCGCACCCCGGCGTGGCACTCACCGCGGAGACACTTGAAGGAGACAGGAATGAACGAGCTGCTCGCACAGGCCATCCAGGCCCACGGCGGGATGGCACGCTGGCGGGCACTGACCGAGGGGCATGCCACCATCGTCAGCGGCGGTGATCTGTTCACCATCAAGGGCGTGCCGCAGGATCCCGCGCCACGGGAGATGACCGTACGGCTGCACGAGGAGTGCGCCTCGGTGAGGCCCTTCGGCGCCCCCGACCAGAAGACCGATTTCACGCCCGAACGCGTGAGCATCGAGAAAATTGACGGGCGAGTCGTGGCCGAACGGATGGACCCGCGGACGTCGTTCGACGGCCACGCTCTGGAGACCCCTTGGGACGCGCTGGACCGCGCCTACTTCAACGGCTATGCGCTGTGGACCTACCTCACGACGCCGTTCCTGCTGACCATGCCCGGCTTCACGGTCACCGAGATCGAACCGTGGCGGGAAGGAGACGAGGTCTGGCGAGGAGTGCGCGCCACCTTCCCACCCGAGATCGCCAGCCACAGTGACGACCAGGACTTCTACTTCGGCTCCGACGGGCTGCTGCGCCGGCACGACTACCACGTGGACGTGGCCGGCGGATTCGCCGCCGCGCAGTACGTCGGCGACTATGTCGAGGCCGACGGCATCATGGTGCCCACCAGACGCCGGGCCTATCGTCGTAGTACCGACGGCCGCCCCCGTCCGCACCAGGTCATGGTCTCGATCGACCTCAGCAATGTCCGCTTCACCGAGTGAACCGGCCGACGTTCCTACGGCCACGAGCGGCTCCTCTGAGGAGGGCCGCCGATGTTTCACGTCACGTCATATCGAACCGGAACACCTGAGGGGACCAGCCGGTGTCGGGTGTGCCGCCGTCGAGCGCCTCGCTGATCGCCCGCTCTTCATAGCGGAAATGGGATTCCATGATCGCGGCCAACCCTTCGAGCTCGCGCTCGATCGCCACCTGGACTGGGCCACGCGATTCGACAGCCGTGCCAGCGAGTTCGCGCACCCGGGCCAGGATGGACGCGATCATTCGGTGATCCTCGCGAAGACTTGCGACCGTCACTGCGAGATCGGGCCGCTCGCGAAGCAGTTGGGAGAACATACCGTCGTCCTCGCCGCGGTGGTGCGTCGTCAACGCGGCACAGAAGGCCAGGCAACGGGGGAGAAGCGTCTCGTCGTTCGACCGTCGGCGTCCGAGACCTGTCCTGATCTCGTTGATCCGGCGACGCAGTTCTTGATGTGCTTGTGAGAGCTGCAAGCTCAAGGCGACTACACGGTCGCTGTCGTGGGATGCCACGAGTCGCGGCCCCTTCGGTTCCGCACCTCCATGCCTGACGCAGTCCGTCATCGGCACGCGATGCTGCCGCCATCCGATCATGCGACGCCGCACCACGGCAACCGCGGTTGGATCCGACCAGAAACGCCTACGTCTTGCTATCGCGAGTATGTGCAACAAGCTGGGCGGGTCCCTACTGTTCGCCTGTGACGGGGAGCCCAGTCATGCCCTGCCTGATGCCGGATACCGGACCGCAACGCGTCCTCGTGGTCTCGAACTTCGTCTGCACCGTCGGCAGCGGCCTCTATCGGACCGCCGGGGTGCTGTACTTCACTCACGCGGTTCACCTGCCGGCCGACCAAGTGGGGCTCGGGCTCGGCACGGCCCAAACCCGCCGGCCACAGACCTGAACCGGTGACTTGCTGCCTGGCCCGGCCGATGAGCCATGCCCACGCCCGGTGGCATTACGCCTCTGCCCTTCAGAACGCGAAGAGGCCGCCCGGTCATGAAACCGAACGGCCTCGGAGCGCAGTGATCAGGCGGCGTATCCCGGAGCCGCGTCCGTCTCCTTCGGGTTCGGGCCGTACTGGTTCACGCCCGGCTGGCTGTCCGAAACCGTGAAGACCAACAGGGTGATGGGGCCGACGACCGGGACGATCCCGAACAGGAGCCACCAGCCAGAGCGGCCCGTGTCGTGCAGTCGGCGGATGCCGACGGCCAGGCTGGGGATCAGGATCGCGAGGTAGAAGATGCCCGCGAGAGCCAGGACGGCCGTTACCTTCGCCCCGACACCGATGCCGATCAGCACGATGTAGATGATCGCGACGAACAGCACGAAGTTCCAGTACTCCTTGCGGCGCGCACGCCCGCTGAACACCGCGTACTTCTTCAGGGCCTCGATGAACCAGCTCATTGTGTGTCCCCCCAGGGCTCGACGGTTGGACGATCCGGAATGGATCAAGTCAGGCGCAGAACGTAAGGGTGCTGACGAGAACTGGTCAATTCAGCGGGTGCGCTCTCCATCGATGCGGCAGACGCGGTCCGCGGCGGCGTCACACGCGTACCGGTTGGCTGAATTCCGGACAGATTCACCGGTGATCGCGAGTAGTTCGTCGGACGACCAACGCCCGTTCCCGTACTTGAGTTGCTTCCGTTGTCGAACCGAAGACGTACCGATGCTGGTCAGTGTCCGATTCGAGGCCGGAACTATCCCGTTCCGTTGCCAACTCGACCCGACCGATCCAACGACCCGCGAAGTACAGGGCTCACTCTCACCTCGCAGGGGCGACAACTCGCCGAGCCCACCGCGCACCTCACCGCCACCGGGCGCACTCGGCTCGCCTTCGCCCTACTGCGCGCACAGCACGGCGCACGCTGATCACCGGCACAACCTGACGGCGTCTTCCACGTGCCGGCTCCGCCGGGGCTGTGCCCGCGGCTTCCGGGCTCGCCGGCCTGCTCGCACCGGGCGACGCCGAGTGCCGGTCTCGTCTCTCATGCCGTGAGTGGTGGCTCCTGCCAGTCCGGATCGTGTGCGCACGCGGCCGCCAGTTCGTCCAATGACACGTGCAGCGCGGCGGCCAGAGCCGCGACGGTGAAGAAGGCAGGAGTCGGTGCTCTGCCTGTCTCGATCTTGCGCAGCGTCTCCGCCGAGACCCCTGCCGCGGCGGCCACCTCCGTCATGCTCCGGTCGCCGCGCGCCTGACGCAGGAGCGCGCCGAAGCGCTCGCCGCGTTCCCGTTCCCACGGAGTCAGTGGAGTCCTCACCATGACCGTGATACTAATACCGGTATAAGTATTGGGTCTCTTGAGGTAGGGAATCGCAGCACATGGTGGAGATCAAGACCGATGCCGCGCTGGACGCGATGCGGGAAGCCGGACGGGTGGTGGCCCAGGCGCTGACCGCGGCCCGGGAAGCGGCAGGCGTGGGGGTGTCCCTGAAGGAGCTCGACGAGGTAGCCCGCACCGTTCTGACCAAGGCCGGGGCCCGCTCACCCTTCCTCGGATATCGCCCGTCCTTTGCTCCGGTCCCCTTCCCCGCCGTGATCTGCGCCTCGGTCAACGATGCCGTGGTGCACGGCATCCCTACCGACTATCGCCTGCGGGACTCCGATCTCGTGAGCATCGACTGCGGTGCCGAGCTCGACGGCTGGACCGGCGACGCGGCCATCACCTTCACCGTCGGAACGCCGCGCCCCGCCGATCTCGACCTGATCGACGCCACCCAGCAGGCTCTCGACGCCGGCATCGCCGCCGCCCAGGTGGGCAACCGCATGGGCGACATCTCGCACGCCATCGGCACCGTCGCCCGCAAGGCCCGCTGTGGAATGCCCACCGACTTCGGCGGCCACGGTATCGGCCGCCGTATGCACGAGGATCCCCCCGTCCCCAACCGGGGTCGCCCCGGCCGCGGATTTCCTCTCCGTCACGGCCTGGTCCTCGCCATCGAACCCATGCTCATGGCCGGCGGACAAGACGCCTACGGCACCGATCCCGACGGCTGGACCCTGCGCACCACCGACGGCAGCCGGGCCGCTCACATCGAGCACACGGTCGCCATCACCGATGAGGGCCCCCGAATTCTCACACTGCCCTGATTCTGTGCCGAGCAGCTGGTGAGAACCTGCGAGGCGATCGGTTCTCGGCGGACTGATCTCGGCGGATTGATCGCAGTGGGCTGATCTCAGCGGAGGGGTATGCGGGGGAGGGATCAGTGAACTGAGGGGGCCTCCCCCTGAGTGGTGGACACGCTGATACTGGATCTGCTTGATCCGGAGGAAGCGAGAACCCCGCCGATGGCGATGAAGGACTACTCGGA
>NZ_JBIAXT010000022.1:0-152031 GCF_042896945.1 Streptomyces sp. NPDC001222 | reverse complement strand
CCCCGGCCCATTCCCCCATCACCACGAAAACGAGTCTGGCCCCGCCGCTCCCACGACGGGGCCAGAACCCCAAGATCTTCATGAGCCTTCTAGGGGGCGCCGTCGTCCCGAGCCGCGGCGGCCGGCGACGGCTCAGCGCGCCATGATGAGGCTCATCGCCTCGTTGCGCGTGGCCGCGTCCCGCAGCTGACCGCGCACCGCCGAGGTGATCGTCTTCGCGCCGGGTTTGCGGATGCCGCGCATCGACATGCACATGTGCTCGCACTCGACGACGACGATCACCCCGCGCGGCTCCAGGATCTCCATGAGCGAGTCGGCGATCTGCGTCGTCAGGCGCTCCTGCACCTGCGGGCGGCGCGCGAAGACGTCCACGAGCCGGGCCAGCTTCGACAGGCCCGTGATCTTTCCGCTGGTGGCGGGGATGTAGCCGACGTGGGCGACGCCCCTGAACGGCACGAGATGGTGCTCACAGGTCGAGAACACCTCGATGTCCTTCACCAGCACCATCTCGTCATGGCCGATGTCGAAGGTCGTCGTGAGGACGTCCTCGGGCTTCTGCCACAGGCCGGCGAATATCTCCCGGTACGCCCGGGCCACCCGTCCCGGGGTCTCGCGCAGGCCCTCCCGGTCCGGGTCCTCTCCGACGGCGATGAGCAGCTCCCGCACGGCGTTCTCCGCGCGCTTCTCGTCGAACTCGCCGATCGTGCCCTCGCCGTCCAGCGTCACCGGGTCGGTCATGTGGTGCCTCGTTCCTGCGCCTGCGACGCGCTCCCACCGCGCGTCTGATGGGCGGCCTGAAGGAAAGGCCGCGCCCCCCAGGCTAAAACCCTGGGGGGCGCGGCAGAAATTCCGGGCCTTACGGGGCCCACGGGGAGGGATCGGTCAGCTCTCCCGGCGGTCCTCCGGAGCCGCGTCGGCGGGGAGGGCCTCGGTCGCGTTGGCGATCGCCGGGGTCGCGCCGTTCGCTCCGTTCGTCAGTGCCAGCTCCTTCGGGGAGAGCACCGGCGGGCGGGTGGACGGCGTGCGGCGCGAGGAGCCGGTCCAGGCGGGCCGCGGCGGGCGCTTGACGATCGGGGCGAAGATCTCGGCGATCTCCTCCTTGCCCAGCGTCTCCTTCTCGAGCAGCGCGAGCACCAGGTTGTCGAGGACGTCGCGGTTCTCGACCAGGATCTCCCAGGCCTCGTTGTGCGCGTTCTCGATGAGCTTCTTGACTTCCTCGTCCACGAGCGCGGCGACCTCTTCCGAGTAGTCGCGCTGGTGAGCCATCTCACGTCCGAGGAACGGCTCGGTGTTGTCGCCGCCGAACTTGATCGCGCCGAGTCGCTCGGTCATGCCGTACTGCGTGACCATCGCGCGGGCCGTGGAGGTGGCCTTCTCGATGTCGTTCGCGGCACCCGTGGTCGGGTCGTGGAAGACGAGCTCCTCGGCCGCGCGGCCGCCCAGCATGTAAGCGAGCTGGTCCAGCATCTCGTTGCGCGTCGTGGAGTATTTGTCCTCGTCCGGGAGCACCATCGTGTAGCCGAGCGCGCGGCCGCGGGACAGGATCGTGATCTTGTGGACCGGGTCGGAGTTCGGCGAGGCCGCCGCGACCAGGGCGTGACCGCCCTCGTGGTACGCGGTGATCTTCTTCTCCTTGTCCGACATGATCCGGGTCCGCTTCTGGGGGCCCGCGACCACGCGGTCGATCGCCTCGTCCAGCATCTGATTGTCGATCAGCTTGCGGTCGCTGCGGGCTGTGAGCAGGGCCGCCTCGTTCAGCACGTTCGACAGGTCGGCGCCGGTGAAGCCGGGGGTGCGGCGGGCGACGGCCGACAGGTCGACGTCCGGGGCGACCGGCTTGCCCTTCTGGTGGACCTTGAGGATCTCCAGACGGCCCTGCATGTCCGGGCGGTCGACCGCGATCTGACGGTCGAAGCGGCCGGGGCGCAGGAGGGCCGGGTCGAGGATGTCGGGGCGGTTCGTGGCGGCGATGAGGATCACGCCGCCCTTCACGTCGAAGCCGTCCATCTCGACGAGCAGCTGGTTCAGCGTCTGCTCGCGCTCGTCGTGACCGCCGCCGAGGCCGGCGCCGCGGTGACGGCCGACCGCGTCGATCTCGTCGACGAAGACGATCGCCGGGGCGTTCGCCTTGGCCTGCTCGAACAGGTCACGGACTCGGGAGGCACCGACACCGACGAACATCTCGACGAAGTCGGAACCCGAGATCGAGTAGAAGGGGACGCCCGCCTCGCCCGCGACGGCACGCGCGAGAAGCGTCTTGCCCGTACCGGGAGGGCCGTAGAGGAGAACACCCTTGGGGATCTTGGCGCCGACGGCCTGGAACTTGGCCGGCTCCTGGAGGAACTCCTTGATCTCGTGGAGTTCCTCGACCGCCTCGTCCGCGCCCGCGACGTCCGCGAAGGTCGTCTTCGGGGTGTCCTTGGTGATGAGCTTCGCCTTGGACTTCCCGAAGTTCATGACCCGGGAGCCGCCGCCCTGCATCTGGTTCATCAGGAACAGGAAGACGACCACGATCAGGACGAAGGGCAGCAGAGAGAGCAGGATCCCGACGAACGGGTTCTGCTTGGACGGCGAGACCGTGTAGCCGTCCGGGATCTGCTTGGTCTGGTACTTGTCCTGAAGGATGTTGGCCAGGGACACGCCCTGGTTGCCGATGTAGCTCGCCTGGATCTTCGAGCTGCCCTGGACCTTCTGGCCGTCCTTCAGGGAGACCTTGATGATCTGCTCGTCGCCGGTGGTCAGCTTGGCCGACTGGACCTTGTTCTCATTGATCGCCGCCACGACCTGGCCGGTGTCCACCGTCTTGTAGCCGCCGGAAGAGCCGACGACCTGCATCAACACGACCACGGCAAGGACGGCCAGCACGATCCACATGACCGGCCCACGGAAGTATCGCTTCACGTCCATCCATACGGAGCGGTGCCGCCCCGTCCCTCCTGCCATAGTGAGTTTGATAAAGACAGTTCTTCTGACGGTACCCCAGGATTGTCACCCGCAGCCGCGGGGACCGCTGGCAATACCGTCCACGCATGCTCCAACGGCGCGAGACCCGCTGGGGTTCCCGAACGTCCTGAAAGTGCCAGGACCCCGGGTTCGGCCGCCGTCGCCGACGGCCGGACCGCTGAGGCTCAGCCGCCGTAGACGTGGGGCGCGAGCGTACCGACGAACGGGAGATTGCGGTACTTCTCCGCGTAGTCGAGGCCGTAGCCCACGACGAACTCGTTCGGGATGTCGAAGCCGACCCACTCGACGTCGATGGCGACCTTGGCCGCATCCGGCTTGCGCAGCAGCGTGCACACCTTCAGGGAGGCGGGCTCGCGCGAGCCGAGGTTGGAGATCAGCCAGGACAGCGTCAGACCGGAGTCGATGATGTCCTCGACGATCAGGACGTGCCTGCCCTTGATGTCGGTGTCGAGGTCCTTGAGGATCCGCACGACACCGGAGGACTGGGTGCCCGCGCCGTAGGAGGACACGGCCATCCAGTCCATGGTGAGCGGGGTGGACAGCGCCCGGGCGAGGTCGGCCATGACCATCACCGCGCCCTTGAGCACACCGACGATCAGCAGGTCCTTGCCCGCGTACTCCGCGTCGATCTTCGCGGCCAGCTCAGCCAGCTTCGCGTCGATCTCTTCCTTGGTGATGAGCACCTGCTGGAGGTCGGCACCCATGTCTTTCGCGTCCACCCGCATCACTTTCGGTCGTCCCGCCGCTCTGAATTGCCCGCTCGCCCCGGGGCGCCTGTGCCGCTGTGGACGGTCACCCGTCCGCGGACACCCGCGCGGGGGCAGCCGCACCGGCTGCAGCCCTCACGGCCGGTGTCCACTGTCCCTCGCGACAGCGGCACGCCCCTTCGGCTCGCTCGCGCGGCTGACCGGTCCCACCCCGAAGGGGTGACCGGGCGCCTCCCGAGGGGGCGGGTTTTCAGCCGTGCCGAATCACCAGTCTGCCACCCTGACGCTGGGCGACGACTTTGCCCGGGAGATTGATGGCTCCCTGGCCGCGCCAACCGGTGATCAGCCGGTCCACTTCCTCGATGTGACGGGCGAAGAGGGATCCGGCCGGTGCGCCCGCCTCGATGGCGGCGCGGCGCAGGATCCTGCGGCGCACGGCGGGGGGCAGGGTGTAGAGCTTCGCGCACTCCAGGAGGCCGGCGGCGTCGCGCACGGCGGTCTCGGCCTGACTGGCCCAGGCGTCGAGCGCGTCGGCGTCGTCGCGGGAGAGCTGGGCCGTACGGGCGAGGGCTTCGACGACGCCCTTGCCGAGCGCCTTCTCCAGGGCGGGCAGGCCCTCGTGGCGGAGCCGGGAGCGGGTGAAGGCGGGGTCCGTGTTGTGGGGGTCGTCCCAGACGGGCAGAGCCTGGGCCATGCAGGCCTTGCGGGCGGTCTGCCGGTCGAGGTGCAGGAAAGGGCGGCGATAACGGCCGCCGGCCCCCGAGACCGCGGCCATGCCCGACAGGGAGCGGACGCCGGAGCCGCGGGCGAGGCCGAGCAGGACGGTTTCGGCCTGGTCGTCGCGGGTGTGTCCGAGGAGGACCGCGGTGGCGCCGTGGCGCTCGGCGGTGGCGTCCAGGGCGGCGTAGCGCGCGTCTCGGGCGGCGGCTTCGGGACCTCCGGCGCGGCCGACGCTCACGGCGACGGAGTCGACGGGGTCGAGGCCCAGCTGGCGCAGGCGCAGGACCACCTCGTCGGCGCGCAGGTCGGAGCCGGCCTGCAGTCCGTGGTCGATGGTGATGCCGCCGGCGCGGATGCCGAGTTTGGGGGCCTCGAACGCGAGAGCGGAGGCGAGCGCCATCGAGTCGGCGCCCCCCGAGCATGCCACTAGCACGAGCGGCTCGACGGGGCGCTCGTGGAAGGGGGGACGACCGCTCAGTTGTGCGATCCGCCCGGTGGTCTGTGCCGAGGTCTGCTCGGTGAGGATGTCGTGTAGGACGCGGCGGACCGCCAGGCGTATCGCCGCGACCGCAGGATGGGGACCCATGTCCGGTTCCCTTCATGAAGTTGTCGGGGGGTGAGCCCGATCGCTGGTCACTCAGAGTGTGTAGATGGTGACAGAAACGGGCCGTTCCCCGAGCATTGCACGCCTACGCATGGCTCACGGTCCCTCGGACGAGTGATTGGCGGGGCGTTCACCTGCCGACGGCCGGATTCGTTTCACCCCGCTCGCGCACGGCTCACGGCTCCGCCCTGCGATGCACCCGCGCGACCCAGTCCGCCGGTTTGGCGATCTCCGCCTTGGTGGGGAGGGTGTTGGGAGAGGTCCACACCCGGTTGAAGCCGTCCATGCCGACCTGCTCGACGACCGCCCGCACGAACCGCTCGCCGTCGCGGTACTGCCTGAGCTTGGCGTCCAGGCCCAGCAGCTTGCGCAGGGCGAGGTCCAGGCGCGAGGCGCCCCGGGCGCGGCGCTGCTGGAACTTCTCGCGGATCTCGGCGACGGACGGCACGATGTCCGGGCCGACGCCGTCCATCACGAAGTCCGCGTGTCCCTCCAGGAGGGACATCACGGCGGTCAGCCGCCCGAGGATCTCCCGCTGGGCGGGCGTCTGCACGAGTTCCACGAGCGAGTGACCGTCGTCGCCCTCCTCGCCCTCCGTGCGTCCCCCCGCGAGCGACTGGACCGCATCCCTGATGCGCTCCAGGACCGTCATGGGGTCGACATCGGTCTCCCCCAGGAAAGACTGGATTTCGCCCTCGAGGTGATCGCGCAGCCAGGGCACCGCCGTGAACTGCGTGCGGTGCGTCTCCTCGTGCAGGCACACCCACAGGCGGAAGTCGTGGGGCTGGACGTCCAACTCGCGTTCCACGTGCACGATGTTCGGCGCGACCAGCAGAAGACGGCCGCCGCCGTTCTCAGCCGCGGGCAGTTCGCGCGTGGCCGGGGCGAAGGTCTCGTACTGGCCGAGCACCCGGGAGGACAGGAACGACAGCAGCATGCCCAGTTCCACACCGGTGACCTTGCCGCCGACGGCACCGAGGACGGTTCCGCCGGGGGTGCCCCCGCGCCGCTGCTCCATCTTGTCGAGGAGGGGCTTGAGGATCTCCCGGAACCCGGCGACGTTCGCCCGGACCCAGCCGGGCCGGTCGACGACGAGGACGGGGGTCTCGTGGACACCCGCCTCCCCCATACGAGTAAAGCCCCGGACATGTTCCTCCGAGGCCTTCGCGTGGCGGCGCAGCTCCGCGACGACGGCACGGGCCTCGTCGCGGCTCACCTCGGGGCCCGGCCGCACGAGCCGGGTCGCGGTCGCCACCGCGAGATTCCAGTCGACCATCCCAGCAGATCCGGCACCACCGATGCTCGTCATGCGTCAACGGTACGTGAGCGCCGCCACTCCGGGCAGGGCAGCGCAACGCGGGACGATGCGCCGGCGGGGCGGTGCACCGCAGGGGGTGGCGCGTCCGTCGGGCCGCGCACCGCGGGGGTGGCGCGTCAGTGGCAGCCGCAGCCCGCCAGCTGCGCCGCCGTGCGGTCCAGGGCCGTCCGGGCGGCCGTCTGGTCCATCGAACCGTCCGTCAGGAAGGCGAACGCCAGCAGTCGGCCGTCGGCGTCGACCACCGTCCCGGCGAGGGTGTTGACGCCCGTCAGCGTGCCCGTCTTGGCCCGTACGAGTCCGGTGCCCGAGCGTTCCGCGGCATCGGCGTAGCGGTCGCTGAGGGTGCCCGTGAAGCCGGCCACCGGCAGCCCGGTCAGGACCGTACGGAGTTCGGGGTGGGACGCGGAGCCGGCGGTGGCGAGCAGGGACGTCAGCAGGTCCGCCGTGAGCCGGTCGTCGCGGTTCAGCCCGCTGCCGTCGTGGAACGCCGCGCCCGCGAGCGGGAGCCGGAGCTTGCCGAGCTGGGCGGCGATCGCGGCGGCGCCCCCGTCGAAGCTCGCCTGGCCACCGGTGGCCAGGGCGGTCTGGCGGGCGAGGGTCTCGGCGATGTCGTTGTCGCTGTTGGTGAGCATCCGCTCGACCACGGCGGACAGGGGCGGCGACTGGACCGAGGCGACGGTCTCGGCGCGGGGTGTGGCCTTCGCCGCCGGGACGGCGGAGGCGGAGGTCTTGATGCCGCGCTCGCGCAGCAGACCGCCGAAGGTGCGGGCCGCGTCCCCGGCCGGGTCCGTGCTGCGGTCGGCGGGCCCGTCGGTGGAGTTGTCCCGGCGGCCCTCGTCCGCCGTCAGAGCCATGACCGGGGCCAGGTTGGGGTTGACCCCGATGGGGTGCAGCGCACTGCCCGTGAACAGCGAGGCGTCGTAGGCGAGCGAGACCGAGGCCAGACGGCGCTTCTTCAGGGCGGCGGCGGTCGTGTCCGCGAGGGTGCGCAGGCTCGCCCAGCCGTCGGCCTTGGCACGGGCCGTAAGCGTCGGATCGCCCCCGCCGACGAGCACCAGCTTGTCGGTGCCGGGCTCCAGCACCGTGCGGGTGGTGAAACGGTGGTCGGGGCCGGCCGCGGAGAGCACCGCCACCGCGGTGGCGATCTTGGTGGTGGAGGCGGGGGTCAGCGCGTCGTCGGCGTTCTTGCCGTACAGGCGCTTGCCGGTCGCGATGTCGACCACGACGGCGGAGCGCCGCGAGCCGAGGGAGGGATCCTGGAGCAGCTTGTCGAGGGCGGCCGCCAGGGGGCGTGCGCCCGGCGCCGAATGGAGTGCGGTGACGGCGCCGACGCCGGCCAGCACGGGCGCGGCACTCGGCGCGGGCGCCGGTGCCTGCGCCACCGCGCCGGCGCCCCGCCCGTGATCTGCGCCACCCTCGCGGTCCCACGCTGCGGCCCGGTCACGCTCGGCCGTACGCTGGCCGGAGGAGTCCCAGGGACCGGCAGCACTCGCGGCCCCGACCGCGAGCGCCAGGCCCATCACGGCGGCGACAGTCGCCAGCTGCGGGGTGGTGAGCCTCCCGGCACGCGGGCGCGCGAGCTGCGCGACCCGTGTGACGTGCGGTTTCACCGTTCCGGTGAACCGTGCCACGCCTGGTCTCACGGTCTCGGCGACCCGCCGCATACGGGGTCGCACGGCCTGGGCCAGGCGCGCGAGGCGCGGTCTCACGGCCTGCGCGGCCCGTGCCAGACGCGGCCCCGCGGCCCGCCAGGCCCTCAGCTCCGGCACGACCACCAGCCCCTTTCGCGATCACACACCTGCGTGAGGGACACTTAACCACCAGAACTATGTGCTGATCATGGAGGAGCCACCGGTGGAGTTCGACGTCACGATCGAGATCCCGAAGGGTTCGCGGAACAAGTACGAGGTGGACCACGAGACCGGTCGTATCCGCCTGGACCGTCGACTTTTCACCTCGACCAGCTACCCGGCCGACTACGGCTTCGTCGAGAACACGCTCGGCGAGGACGGTGACCCGCTGGACGCGCTGGTCATCCTTGAGGAGCCGACCTTCCCGGGCTGCCTCATCAAGTGCCGCACCATCGGCATGTTCCGGATGACGGACGAGGCCGGCGGCGACGACAAGCTGCTGTGCGTGCCGGCGTCCGACCCGCGCGTGGAGCACCTGCGGGACATCCACCACGTCTCCGAGTTCGACCGCCTGGAGATCCAGCACTTCTTCGAGGTCTACAAGGACCTGGAGCCCGGCAAGTCCGTCGAGGGTGCCAACTGGGTGGGCCGCTCGGACGCCGAGGCCGAGATCGAGCGCTCGTACAAGCGCTTCAAGGAGCACGGCGGCCACTGACCCCCGCAGTCGACCACGGGCCGCGTGATCCCCAAAGGGTGACGCGGCCCGTTGGCGTACCGCCGGTGCGCATACTGAGGCGTACGGGCGGTACGGAGGGGACAGGCTGAGGCGTACGGGGAGTGCGCCGGGGACAGGCTGAGGCGTACGGGAAGTACGCGAGGGACGCAGACTCGGGGGACACGGGCTGAGGGAAGGCAAGAGGGAAGCAGGTGTCGGAGCCGGACACGGAGGACCGCAAGCCGCGGTCAGATGAGGCGAGGAGCACGTACACGTCCCCTGGGCGGGACGACGAATCCGTGGTCACGTCGGAGTTCACGATCCCGCTGGGGGTCCCGCAGCCCACGGGCGGCGTTGCCGACTCCTCGACGACCTCCGAGTTCGCCGTCCCCGAGGGTCTCGATGTGCCGGCCGTCGGCACGGAGTCGGAGACGACGTCCGAGTTCGCCGTCCCGGACGGCCTGGAGGTCCCCCAGCTGCCCGCGGCCGAACCGGAGGGATCTGCGTTCAGCCCGCCGAGCACCTACAACGTCCGGCACGCACCGGCCGCCTTCACCCCGCCGTCCGGCATCCCCGCGGTCCGGCTGGCCGAGGAGGCGCCCTGGCAGGACCGTATGCGCACGATGCTGCGCCTGCCGGTCGCCGAGCGGCCCGCGCTGGAGCCCGTGCACAAGACCGGCGAGACGAGCCCCGCCGTGCCGCGCGTGCTCGACCTGACCCTCCGTATCGGCGAACTGCTGCTGGCGGGCGGCGAGGGTGCCGAGGACGTGGAGGCCGCGATGTTCGCGGTCTGCCGGTCCTACGGGCTGGACCGCTGCGAGCCGACCGTCACCTTCACGCTGCTGTCCGTCTCCTACCAGCCGTCCCTGGTGGACGACCCCGTGTCGGCGTCGCGGACGGTCCGTCGCCGCGGCACGGACTACACCCGACTCGCCGCCGTCTTCCGGCTCGTGGACGACCTCAGCGACCCGGGGACCGCGATCTCCCTGGAGGAGGCCTACCGCCGACTCGCCGAGATACGCCGTAACCGGCACCCCTACCCCGGCTGGGTGCTGACCGGGGCGAGCGGGCTGCTCGCCGGTGCGGCCTCCGTTCTCGTCGGCGGTGACCTCCTGGTCTTCGTCGCCGCGGCGATCGGCGCGATGCTCGGCGACCGGCTGGCATGGCTGTGCGCCGGGCGGGGACTGCCGGAGTTCTACCAGTTCACGGTGGCCGCGATGCCCCCGGCCGCGATCGGCGTCGCGCTCACGGTCGCCCATGTCGATGTGAACGCGTCCGCCGTGATCACCGGTGGTCTGTTCGCGCTGCTGCCCGGACGGGCCCTGGTGGCGGGCGTGCAGGACGGCCTGACCGGCTTCTACATCACCGCGGCGGCACGCCTGCTGGAAGTCATGTACTTCTTCGTGGGCATCGTCATCGGTGTGCTGCTGATCCTCTACTTCGGGGTGAAGCTGGGCGCCGAGCTGAACCCGGACGCCGCCCTGAGCCTCTCCGAGCGGCCGGTCGTGCAGATCTTCGCGTCGATTCTGCTGTCCATGACCTTTGCGATCCTGCTCCAGCAGGAACGATCAACCGTGCTGCTGGTGGCCCTCAACGGAGGGGTCGCCTGGTGCGTGTACGGCGCCATGCACTACCCCGGCGGTATCTCGCCGGTCGCCTCCACGGCCGTCGCGGCCGGCCTGGTGGGCCTGTTCGGGCAGCTGCTGTCGCGCTACCGGTTCGCCTCCGCGCTGCCGTACACGACCGCGGCCATCGGGCCCCTGCTGCCCGGTTCGGCGACCTACTTCGGGCTGCTGTCGATGGCCCAGAACCATGTCGACAAGGGCCTGGTGTCCCTGGCGAAGGCCGCCTCCCTCGCCATGGCCATCGCCATCGGTGTGAACCTCGGGTCGGAGATCTCCCGGCTGTTCCTGCGGATTCCGGGCGGTTCCGCGGAGGGACGCCGGGCGGCCAAACGGACGCGCGGCTTCTGACGTACGCTCCGGGGTCCTGGCCCCAGGGCTTCAGTTCTGCGGGTAGCCCTGGCCGTAGGGGTTCGGGTGCTGGGGGTGCTGCGGCTGCTGGGAGTGCTGCGGCTGCTGGGAGTGCTGCGGCTGCTGGGAGTGCTGCGGCTGCTGGGGGTGCTGCGGCTGCTGGGGGTGCTGCGGCTGCTGGGGGTGCTGCGGCTGCTGGGGGTGCTGCGGCTGCGCATAGCTCTGGTCGGAGCCGTACGGCTGCTGCTGCTGGTAGCCCTGGGGGTGCTGCTGGGTGTAGGGCTGCTGCTGAGGCCCGCCGTAGTACTCGTCGTAGCCGCCCTGATTCGTGCCGTACGGCTGCTGGGCCTGCCCGCGGTGGTGCTGGTCGCCGTACGTCTGGCCCTGGTGTTCGTACGCCTGGTCCGGCCGGCCGTAGGCCTGGTTCTGGTCCTGGTGGGCCGGCGGCACGGCGCGCAGCCGCGTCGTCGCGTCGTCCATGACCGGCGGCTGCTGCCCGAAGGACGACTGCGGGAAGGGCGGCTGCTGCGCGGCCGGGGTCTGCGCCGGCTCCTTCTTTGCCTTGGCGCGGGCCCGCAGGAACTCGATGGCGATCGGGACGACCGAGACGAGGACGATCAGGATGAGGATCGCCTCGATGTTGTTCTTGACGAGGCCGATGTTGCCCAGCCAGGAGCCGAGCAGGGTGACGCCGGCGCCCCACAGGACGCCACCGATGACGTTGAAGACCAGGAACGAGCGGTACCGCATGCCGCTGACGCCGGCGACGATCGGCGTGAACGTGCGCACGACGGGCACGAAGCGGGCCAGCACCAGGGACTTCGGGCCGTACTTCTCGAAGAACTCGTGGGCCTTGGTGACGTTCTCCTGCTTGAAGAGGCGGGAGTTCGGCCGGTTGAAGAGCGAGGGTCCGACCTTCTTGCCGAACATGAAACCCGCCTGGTCACCCAGGATCGCGGCGACGCAGATCAGCGCTATGGCTCCCGCCAGGGGGAAGTCCATCTGATGCGAGGTGATCAGCAGACCGCAGGTGAACAGCAGCGAGTCACCCGGCAGGAAGAAGCCGATGAGCAGTCCTGACTCGGCGAAGACGACGAGGAGCAGGCCCCAGATCCCGAAGGTGTTCAGGAGGTGGTTCGGATCCAGCCAGCTCGGGCCGAGGGCAAGCGTCATCACGGTTCCGGGCTCCTGAGGGGGTGAGGGGAGGTGCGGCGCCCCGGCAGGCGGCCGGCACCACGGCGATGGCCGGACAAAGCTATCAACGGACGGTGTCCCCAGCGGGTTCCACCGGTGTCTCCAGGATGCACTGTGCGTGCAGTACGACGGTAAGAGGCGCCGACCCCTGACCGGTGGGGGCGGCGCCCTTTACCGCAGCCGTCTCGCGCTCACCCCTCGTGACGGTCCGCGTTCGCCGCGATCGCGTCCCTGAGGTGCTCGGCGAGACCCGGCCGCATGGCGTCGTAGAACGCCTTGAACCGCTCGTCGGAGACGTACGTCTCGCCGAGACAGCGGTGCAGCTCGTGAGAGCAGTCGTAGAACCAGGTGCAGATGTGCTGCCGGTGTTCCTCGGCCATGTCCATGGCCCGCTCCCCGGACGCGGGTTCCCCTGCGGCCATGAGGGCGTCGTAGCGCTCGGCCCAGGCGGCCACCTCGTCCTGGACGCGCTTCCAGTCGTCCTTGGTGTACCGCGCGGTGCGCCGCTGCGACTCGGCGTACTCGGACGTGCCGCCCCAGCGGCGCTCGGCCTCCTCCGCGTACTGCTCCGGGTCCTTGTCCCCGAAGACCTCGAACCTCTCCTCGGGCGTGAGGTTGATGCCCATCTCGCGTGCCTCCATGGCGTGCTCCACGGCCGCCGCCATCTTCTGCAGTCTCTCGATCCGGGCGGTCAGCAGCTCGTGCTGCCGGCGCAGATGCGCGCGCGGGTCCGCGTCCGGGTCGTCGAGCAGGGCGGCGACCTCTTCGAGCGGAAAGCCCAGTTCCCGGTAGAACAGGATCTGCTGCAACCGGTCGAGGTCGGCGTCACCGTAACGCCGGTGACCGGCGTGGGTGCGCTCACCGGGTACGAGCAGGCCGATCTCGTCGTAGTGGTGCAGAGTGCGCACCGTCACACCGGCGAAATCGGCCACCTGTCCGACCGAGTAACTCACTTCCGCTCCCTTCTGGGTACGCCTGTCAGGCTCGGGCCTCACGTCACGTGAGGTGCAAGGCGCATTTCCCCGGACGCCGTGGACGCCCGGAACCCCTTGAATGCCTATGGACGCACCCGATGTGTCCAACACCCTGAGTGCACGGAACGCCCGCGCGCCAAGGCATTCATGGGGTTTTGCCCGCCTATGGTGGGCCCGTGGCCCAGGACACCGCGCGACAGGCACCCGTCGCTCCGGCGACCCCCGCGCGGGGACTGCTGCCACTGGTTCTCCCGGCGCTCGTCGTCGGGGTCGGAGCCAGTCTCCTCTACCTCGGGGTGAGCGGGCCGGCCACGGAGATCCAGCACGCCCTGTGGGAGGACCTGCCCGACGCGCTGGGCGTGGGCCGCTACTCGGTGCTCTGGATGCTGGTCGTGCTCACCGCGACGGGCGTCCTGGTGGGCCTGGTCGTCTGGAAGGCCCCGGGGCACGCGGGGCCCGACCCGGCGACCCTGGGGCTGGCCGGCACGGCCCCGCTGCCGTACCCCGTCCTCCCGGGGCTGCTGCTTGCCGCAACGCTGATGCTGGCCGGCGGTCCGAGTCTCGGCCCGGAGAACCCGATCCTGCTGGCCAACGCCGCCCTGGCGTTCCGGCTGGGCCGCAGGGCCGTGCCCCGGCTGCCAGGGGAGGCGTGGGCCGGGCTGGGCGAGGCGGCGACCATCGGCGCGCTGTTCGGCACCCCCTTCGCGGCCGCGCTGCTGCTCTCCGAGGCGCTGGCCGGGCGGCCGTTCAGGGGGCTGCTGTGGGACAACGTCTTCGGGCCGCTGGTCGCGGCCGCCGCGGGCGCGCTGACCACCACGCTGCTCGCCCGGCCGAGCTTCGACCTGGATGTGCCCGCCCTGCGCCGGCCCCGCTGGAGCGATCTGCTGAGCGCGATGGCGGTGGCCTCCGCGGGCGCGCTGCTCGGGATGACCGCCGTGTACGCCTTCCCCTACGTCCACGGCGCCTTCCGGCGGCTGCGGCACCCGATGGTGGCCCTTCCGGTGGGCGGGCTCGTACTGGGGCTCCTCGGCGCCCTCGGAGGCCGTCTGACGCTCTTCAAGGGGCTCGACGAGGTGGCGGTGCTGGCCCGCGCCCCCGACGCCTGGTCGGCCGGGCAGTTCGCGACGCTGGCCGTGGTGAAGCTCGCGGCCCTGCTCGTCGCGGCGTCCTGCGGGTTCCGCGGCGGACGCATCTTCCCGTCCGTGTTCATCGGCGCCGCGCTCGGCCTCTGCGCGCACGCGCTCTTCCCGGCCGTGCATCCGTCGGTCGGGGTGGCCGCCGGGGTGCTCGGACTGCTCCTCGCCGTGACCCGGCACGGCTGGTTGAGCCTGTTCACGGCCACGGTGCTGGCGCCCTCCCCCGCGATGCCGGCGCTGCTCTGCATCGCGTCCCTGCCGGCCTGGCTCCTGGTCACGGGCCGCCCGCAGATGCAGCTCCGGGCGGACGGAACCGCGGTCCGGTGAACGCCGGAGCGGGAGCGGAACGGGTGTTTCCTTTCCTTACGTTTCACCCGGTGAACCGGCGAGGGGCCGGGAACCGATGATGGGGCAGGGGCGAGGATCACCGAGGGGCGAGGGCCGCAGGCCGGTGAACCGGCGGTCGCCGCCCGTGCGATGAACGAGAGACCGAGCACACCGCCGCGTACGACCGCGGAACCGCAGGACGCACGACCGCACAACCGCAGGACGTAGGACCGCTGGACGCAGAACCGCTGGATGCACGACCGTTACGACACGACGGGAGACGACACACCATGCCGCTGCACACGGGCCAGGGGAAACCCGACGAGCGCCCCAGGTCGATGAATCCCTTCTACGGGGAGGCCAACCCGGTCGTCGAGATGACCGAGGCGCCGCCCAGGCACCGGCTGCCCGAGGGCCCGATACTGCCCACGACCGCCTACCAGCTGGTCCACGACGAGCTGATGCTGGACGGCAACTCACGGCTGAATCTGGCCACCTTCGTCACCACCTGGATGGAACCCCAGGCCGGCCAGCTGATGGCCGAGTGCCGCGACAAGAACATGATCGACAAGGACGAGTACCCCCGCACGGCCGAGCTGGAGCGCCGCTGCGTGGCCATGCTCGCCCATCTGTGGAACGTGCCGGACCCGCAGTCCGCCGTGGGCTGTTCGACGACCGGCTCCAGCGAGGCGTGCATGCTCGCCGGGCTGGCCCTCAAGCGCCGCTGGGCCCAGCGCAACGCGGACCGCTACCCCTCCAAGGAGGCCCGCCCGAACCTGGTGATGGGGATCAACGTCCAGGTCTGCTGGGAGAAGTTCTGCAACTTCTGGGAGGTCGAGGCGCGCCAGGTGCCCATGGAGGGCGACCGGTTCCATCTGGACCCGCAGGCCGCGGCCGAACTGTGCGACGAGAACACGATCGGGGTGATCGGCATCCTCGGCTCCACGTTCGACGGGTCCTACGAGCCGATCGCCGAGCTGTGCGCCGCCCTGGACGACCTCCAGGAGCGCACGGGCCTCGACATCCCCGTGCATGTGGACGGCGCCTCCGGGGCGATGATCGCGCCCTTCCTGGACGAGGACCTGGTGTGGGACTTCCGGCTGCCGAGGGTCGCGTCGATCAACACCTCCGGTCACAAGTACGGGCTGGTGTATCCGGGCGTGGGTTGGGCCCTGTGGCGCGACGCGGAGGCCCTTCCGGAGGAACTCGTCTTCCGCGTCAACTACCTGGGCGGCGACATGCCGACCTTCGCACTCAACTTCTCCCGCCCGGGAGCCCAGGTCGTGGCCCAGTACTACACGTTTCTGAGGCTGGGCCAGGAGGGCTACCGAGCGGTCCAGCAGACGACACGGGACGTGGCGCGGGGGCTGGCCGACCGGATCGAGGCGCTGGGCGACTTCCGGCTCCTCACCCGTGGCGAGGAGTTGCCGGTCCTCGCGTTCACGACCGGGCCGGACGTGACGGCGTACGACGTCTTCGATGTCTCCCGGCGGCTGCGCGAGAACGGCTGGCTGGTGCCTGCCTACACCTTCCCGGCCAACCGCCAGGACCTGTCCGTGCTGCGGATCGTATGCCGCAACGGCTTCTCCACGGACCTGTGCGATCTGTTCATCGAGGATCTGAGCCGGCTCCTGCCCGAGCTGCGGCGCCAGCCCCATCCGCTGACACGAGACAAGGACGCCGCCACGGGCTTCCACCACTGACACCGCAGGACCACCCGGACCACCCGGCCCGCCGGTCAGCCCTGGGGCGTGCCCCGCTCCAGGGCCACCAACTCGAAGGCCGTACGCCCGTCCAGCGACTCCCGGACGATGTCGGCGTGGCCCGCGTGCCGGGCCGTCTCGCGGATCAGATGGAGTGTGAGCCACCGCATCGAGACGCGCTCGTCCGGCGGGAACCAGGGGTCGTTGGGAAGCGGGAAGGTGTCGTCGAGGCTCGGCACCGAGCGGATGAACGCCTCCGTCTCGGCGGCGACCTTCTCCCAGTACGCGAGCTGCGACGCGACCGTCTCGTCAGCCAGGAGCTCGAAGCTCTCGTGCCAGTTCGCCTCGGTCCGCCGCATGGCCGGTGGCTCCTGCCTGGCCCGGGCGATCCAGCCCTGCTCGGTCTCGGCGACGTGCTTGAGCAGCCCGCCCAGGGACAACTGGCTCGCGCTGGGGCGGGACCGCGCCTGCTCGTCCGTCAACCCGAGCAGGGCCCGGCGGATGCCGCCGCGCTGCTCCTCCAGGAAGGAGAGCAGTGCACCGCGTTCGTCGCCCCGCTCCTCAGCGCGTACATGCATGACCATGACGGCCGCCTTTCGTCGGTTCTGGTGAGGTCGCCCTCTGCCTGACACCGACGACGCTAGGGGCCCATGCGGTCAGCTTCTGTCCGCATGGGCCCCTGCGACGACATCATCTGGAAGAACGGAGAGCACTCGGCGGAGAACTCAGAACGGGAACGCGCTCCGCCCGTGCTGCACCGAGATCCACTTCTGCGTGGTGAACGCGTCGATGGTGGTCTCGCCGTTGAGCCGGCCCATGCCCGAGTGCTTCTCGCCGCCGAAGGGGACGAGCGGCTCGTCGTGGACCGTGCCGTCGTTCACGTGGAACATGCCCGTGTCGATCCGCTTGGCGAAGGCCACACCCCGCTCGACGTCGGCGGTGTGGACGGCGCCGCTGAGGCCGTACGGGGTGTCGTTGACGAGGCGGACGGCCGCCTCCTCGCCGTCGAAGGGGATCAGGAGGGCGACCGGGCCGAAGATCTCCTGCTGGAGGATCGAGGACTCGTCGGGGACGTCCGTGAGGACGGTCGGCTGCACCAGGTTGTCGGTGGTGGTGCCGTGCACGAGCGCCGTGGCGCCCTCCGCGATGGCCTGCTCCACCGCGCCGGAGATCGCGTCCGCCTGCGAGGAGTTGATGACCGGGCCGAGGACGGTCTCCGGGTCGCGCGGATCGCCGGCCTTGAGGGACTTCACCTTGGCGACGAACTTGTCGGTGAACTCGGCCTGGAGCGAGCGGTCCACCAGGATGCGGTTGGCGGCCATGCAGACCTGGCCCTGGTGCACGAAGCGGCTGAAGACGGCCGCGTCGACCGCGTAGTCGACATCCGCGTCGTCGAGGACCACCAGGGCGCTGTTGCCGCCGAGTTCGAGGACGGCGCGCTTGAAGAGCGACGCGCAGACGGTGGCGACGTGGCGGCCGACCTTCTCGGAACCGGTGAAGGAGATGACCTTCGGGATCGGGTGCGCGATGAAGGCGTCGCCTATCTCGGCTATGTCCGTGATCACGACGTTCAGCAGACCGCCCGGCAGTCCCGCTTCCTCGAAGATCTTCGCGATCAGGGAGCCGCCGACGACGGGGGTGTTCTGGTGCGGCTTGAGGACCACACCGTTGCCGAGGGCGAGCGCCGGGGCGACGGACTTGATCGCGAGCAGGAAGGGGAAGTTGAACGGGCTGATCACGCCGACCACGCCGACGGGCACGCGATAGAGGCGGTTCTCCTTGCCGTCGATCGGGGACGGGAGGATCTTGCCTTCGGGGCGCAGCGCCAGCTGGATCGACTCCCGCAGGAACTCCTTGGCGAGATGAAGCTCGAAGGCGGCCTTCAGCCGGGTGCCGCCCAGCTCGGCGATGATCAGGTCGGTGATCTCCGCCTCGCGGTCCTCGACGAGTCTGAGGGCCTTCTCGAACACCGCGCGACGCATGTAGGGGTTGCCGGCCGCCCACTGCTTCTGGGCGGCCTCGGCGGCCTTGTAGGCGTCGTCGACCTCGTCGACCGTGGCGATCGTGATCGACGCGAGCTTCTCACCGTCATAGGGGTTGAAGTCGATGATGTCCCAGGAGCCTGTTCCCGGGCGCCACTCACCGCCGATGTACTGCTGAGCCAGATCGGTGAAGTAGGACGACATGTGAACCCTCAATCCCTCGCAGCCGAAGCAGACACCCGTTCACACACCCGCGATCGCGTCACGGCCTGATCACGTGTCATCGTACTTGCGTTTAAAGGGAGTTGCGGGGCCGCTGTGCATACTCCGGGAAGAGTCTCAGGAAAGCTGGAGCAGCCCCCGCAACAAGTCGCGGCTTTCGTCCGGTCCGGGGCTGTCCTGCTGCAACTGCTTCATCGCGGTCTCGTACTGCAGCACGTCCTCGCGCTTGTCCAGATACAGGGCGCTGGTGAGCTGCTCAAGATAGACCACATCGGACAGATCGGACTCGGGGAAGCTGAGGATGGTGAAGGCACCGCTCTCACCGGCGTGCCCGCCGAGGCTGAACGGCATGACCTGGAGACGGACGTTGGGCCGTTCCGAGACGTCGATCAGATGCTGCAGCTGGCCGCGCATCACCTCGCGGTCGCCGTAGGGACGGCGCAGGGCGGCCTCGTCGAGAATGACGTGAAACTGCGGGGCGTTCTCCGAGACGAGGTACTTCTGCCGTTCGAGCCGCAGGGCCACCCGCCGGTCGATGTCCGCCGCGCTCGCGCCCTTCATACCCCGGGCCACGACCGCGTGGGCGTACGCCTCGGTCTGCAGCAGGCCGTGCACGAACTGGACCTCGTAGGAACGGATCAGATGTGCCGCGCCCTCCAGGCCGACATAGGTGGGGAACCAGCTCGGCAGCACGTCCGAGTAGCTGTGCCACCAGCCGGCGACATTGGCCTCTTTCGCGAGGGAGAGCAGGGACGTCCGTTCGGCTTCGTCGGTGATCCCGTACAACGTCAACAGGTCCTCGACGTCACGTGTCTTGAAGCTCACCCGTCCCAACTCCATGCGGCTGATCTTCGACTCCGAGGCCCGGATCGAGTAGCCCGCCGCCTCTCTGGTGATGCCGCGCGTCTCGCGGAGGCGCCTGAGATGGGATCCCAGCAGAATGCGCCGCACCACCGACCCGCTCGAGTCCCCAGCGCTCACTTGTCAGCCTCCCCAACGTCCTTCAGATCGCGCAGTCTGCCACTAAAACACTTCGAGCAGTACTCGTACGGTTACAGAAATGGAAAGCAGCCAAAGCTGAGACACGACAGAGATCAGGAAGGGCAGGCAAGAGGCAAGAAAGTGGCCGAAGAAATAAGCAGAAAGCCGTACAGGAACGGCCAATTCCGGCGCGTGCACGTGCATCTGCCCTTGCATCTGCCTGGCTCATCCGAAACCATGGTCCCGCGCCACCGCTGCATCGCACCGACCGCGAACACCCGGGAGTGCCTCGCATGGGGACGAATGGATCGACCATGCTCGAGCCCTTACGGCAGGGACTTCCGCCGCTCGACCTCGCGACCGTGTCCAGCGCAGCCTCCTGCGCTCTGCCGGCCCGCCTGGAAGCGGTCAGGGAAGCACGGCAGTTCACCCGCAGAACACTCAACCAGTGGGACGTGGGCGAGCGCTTCGACGACGTCTGTCTCGTGGTCTCCGAACTCGTGACCAACGCACTGCGGCACGCCCTGCCCTCACCCTCCCCGCACCCGGGCGACCAGCACCCACCGGTGCGGCTGCACCTGATGCGCTGGGCCACGCGCCTGGTATGCGCCGTGCGCGACCCCAGTCACGACAGTCCGGTCGCGGGCGACTCCGAGGACTTCTCGGCCGAATCAGGCCGGGGGCTGTTCCTGGTCGACTCGTTCGCCGACAGCTGGGGCTGGCACCCGCTGGCGGGCACGCTGAACGGCAAGGTGGTCTGGGCCCTGTTCCGGCTGCCGTCCCCGTCGGCATCCGCCGAGTGACGCCCCGCGGCGTTTTCTGAGGCTACGGATCTACGCGTGTTGCATCCTGCGGCGCGATAACCCCCGCAGGATGGAACACGGTCATGGGCCGACCGGGGACTGGCCGCCCGGGCCGGTGGCACGCCTCCTCAAGCGCGGGGCGCATCCCGAAGCGGACGAGCGCACCCCTGCGTCCTGGACGCTCTACGCGCGTCGCGCGGACGCCTACACGTGTTACCGCCCGCCCGCGCCCGTCACACGATCAGATGATCGAACTCGCCGTCCTTGATGCCGAGCAGCATCGCCTCGATCTCCGCACGGGTGTAGACGAGCGCGGGCCCGTCGGGGAAGCGCGAGTTGCGTACCGCCACCTCTCCCCCCGGCAGCCGGGCGAACTCCACACATGACCCCTGGGAGTTGCTGTGCCGGCTCTTCTGCCAGGCCACTCCGTGCAGCTCCGTCGCAGCCATGCCGTTGTACACGTCATCCACGTCGTACACGTCGTGGTCCACAGGTCGCTCCCGGGTGGTGCATTGGCTGATATGGCCATCGATGCAGTGGTCAACTGCCCCGGATCATAACTCCGTTCACATGCAGGTGCATGGGCAGATGCACGTGCACGGGGGGTGTTCCTGCGATTACAGCTTTTACAAGGCCTTGACTACGGCGTGACTACCGCCTGACTACAGTTCGTCAAGCGTCTGCCCCAGAGCCCGCAACACATGCGACCTCCAGCCCCCGTCCATGATCTTCCGCGCCATCAGCTGTGCCGGATCGTCCGGATCGAACCCTTCATGTACTAGGAACAGACGCGTTCCGCGCCCTTCCTGTTCCAACGTCCATGTGATGGTCCAGTCCACGGGACGGGCGGGGTCGGCGTCGGCCCACCGGACGCGCAGCATCCGCTCGGGCTCGAAAGCGAGAACCCGCACGTCAACCGTGCCGGAGAAGTTGGCGTTCGGCCTCGGGACGGAGGTCATCGTGTAGCGGTGACCGACTTCGAGACGGAAGTTCTCCGCACCGGGCATCAGCCACTGCGCGAGCAGCGCGGGTTCGGTGAGGGCGCGCCAGACCTTGGCCGGCGGATGCGGCAGGAACTGGTCGACGCGGACGGTGGTGAGGTCGTCGTCACCGGGTGCGGTGCTCATGGTCGGTCATCGTCGGACATACGGTCGAGCAGTTCGCCGAGGCCCTTCAGCCGCTCGCGCCAGAACCGCTCGTACGGGTGGAGCCAGTCCTGCACCTCGGCGAGCGGAGCCGCCTCCAGGCGGTAGATCCGTTGACGCCCGGAACGCTGCTCGCCGACCAGCCCGGCCTCCCGCAGCACCTTCAGATGCTCCGAGAGGCTGGGCCGGCGCATGGCGAAGTGATCGGCCAGGGCCTGGACGGGCTGGGGCCCCTCGTCGCGCAGCAGGCGCAGCACCTCACGGCGTGTGGCGTTGGCGAGGGCGGCGAACACCCGGTCCTCGTCGGCCGCGCGGACGTCAGCCGCCGTACCCCCCGTACCCGTCCCGGTCATGGCGCGATCAGAAGCCTTCCTTCTCCGTGAGCAGCATCAGACCGTTGCCGTCGGGGTCCTGGAAGGAGGCCATCCGGCCCCAGGGGAGGTCGTCCGGGCCCTGCACGGAGACACCCGCCGCGGTCAGCCGCGCACAGTCGGCGTCGACATCGGTCGTCACCATCATGATCCCCCGGGCCTCGCCGGGCCGGAAACCGCCCATGTCCGGACCGGAGAGCGTGAAGACGGTCTGCGCGCCCTTGGGCGCGACCTGGAGCCAGCGCCCCTGAGGCATGGCGCGGTCGGCGGTGATGTCGAAGCCGAGGAGGTCCGTGTAGAAGCGCAGGGCGCGGTCCTGGTCGGAGACGGGGAGGGTGACGAAGGAGGCATGCGTGATGGTCATACGCGACACGATAGGTAGGTCATTTCCTACGCGTCAACCGTAGGGGAATTCCTACGCATCGGCCTCACGTCGTCTTCGCCTTCGCCTCCCCGCTCGATGCGGGTCCCGTGTCTCCGTCCGAGCCCCGACCCGCCCCGCCCTGGGTCGATCCGCGTGAGCAAACGCACGCCGGACGCCCCCCGTGTGGACACAAGTCCTCCTGGTAGCTTGCTGCGGCCGTTCCCGACCTCATCCGGCAACCTTGGGAGACTTCAGTGATGACGGCGATCCACGTCACCCGCCGGCAGGCCCATGTCACGCTCGCGTCCGCAGCCCTGGCGGCCGCGCTTCTGCTGACCGGCTGCAGCAGCGGTTCCGGGGACAGCGGCTCGGGGGCCGATGACTCCTCGACGCCGAGCGCGGCCGGGTCCACGGCGGACACCGGCGGCTCCCCGAGCGCCAAGGCCGGGAAGCTCGAGGGCAGCTGGCTGGCCACCACCGGCGGCAAGGCCGTGGCCCTGGTGATCACGGGCAAGCAGGCCGCGCTCTTCTCTACGGGCGGCACCGTGTGCAGCGGGACCGCGGGCGAGGAGGCGGGTATGCAGATGATCCACCTCAAGTGCACGGACGGCAGCAAGCACCGGGCGAGCGGCATGGTCGACTCCGTGAACTCCGCGAACATGAAGGTGACGTGGGCGGGCGGCGTCGGCACGGAGACCTACACGAAGGCCGAGGGCGGCAAGCTGCCGAGCGGGCTGCCGACGGCGAGCCTGGGTCAGTGACGCGCCACCCGTCACCGGGGGCCTGATCCCAGTCGTCACCCTGGGCGCTGCCCCGCGCCTGTGACCCGTGGGCGCGTGCCGGATCCGGAGTGCCTCGCGGTCGGCTCGTTCCACCGGCGCAGGGGGGTACATCCGCCGGCGTACGGGAGGAATCTCCGGCGGCGTATGAGGACACAGGGGATGAACCGCCCTCGTCGTGCCCCGGGGCGCATGCGCGATCCAGGGGGCGCGCAACGGGTGAGGGGCCGCCTGCGTGATGATCCTTGGACACCGTCACGACCCCAGAGGACCCTCATGCGTACGATCCGCGTCCCCCTCGCTGTCACCGCGCTCGCCGCGGCCCTCACCCTGACCGCCTGCGACAGCAAGAGCGGCGACGACGGGGCGAAGGCCGCCGACTGCGCGGTCACCGTCAAGGTCGGTCCCGGCAACGCCGCCACCTCCGCGGGCGACACGGGGAACGTCCCGGTCACCGTCACGAACCGCGGCAGCGACAAGTGCACCTTCCAGGGCTTCCCGGGCGTCGAGATGACCGGCGGCAGTTCCTCCTGGAGCGTCGCGAAGGAGCAGGACGCCAAGCCTGCGAAGGTGACGCTGCAGAAGGGCGAGGCGGCGACCTTCACCATCACCTACGTGCGCGGGGACGGCGGCTCGCTCAGCGCGCCGACGCGGACCGTGAAGATCACCATCCCGGGTGCCGGCGACGCGAAGGCCTACCCGTGGTCGTACGGCGAGGTGGCGCTGAAAACCCCGGACACCCCCGACGCCTCGGTGAGCCCGATCCAGGTCGCCGGCGACTGACCGCTCCGCAGGGCCGGGCCCGCGTCCGCCTCCAGAGCGGGCGCGCTCAGGGGAGCCGGGGCCGCTCCCCGGCCCGGGGTCGTTCCGCGACCCGGGCCCGGTCGGCGGCCGCGGCGCCCTGCTCCCAGCCGGCCGCGTCGCCGACCCCGCGCAGCCGGGTGGTGACCGTGTCCGGGAACATCCGCTCCATGTGGTCCACCACGGCCACGTCCCGGGCCGCCAGCACCGGCAGCAGATCCCGATCCCCCTCGGACCCGTCCACCTGAGCCTCGGCGACGGCCCGGAGCCGGTCGCCGATGCGGTGCGCGTAGGCGGCCAGGAACGACTGCCGGAACGTCTTCGTACGCTTCCGGCCGCCCTTGCGCTGCGCCGCCTCCGCCTTCGTCATGGCGGCGGTGGCCTGCACGAGCAACGACGTGTAGAGCAGCTCGACGGCCTCCAGGTCGGGCTCGAAACCGATGACCGTGGAGAAACCGAACCGCTCGTGCCACACGGCCCGGCAGCGGTTCGCGGTCGCCACCGCGTCCAGGAGCACCGCCTTGGCCGTCTCGTACGGCGGATCCACGCCTATGCGGCACGCGCCCGGCGCGTCCTCGGTGTGCGCCCGGGCGGCGAGCAGCGCCTCGTCGATGCTGTGCCGGGCCATCAGCTCCTGCGCCTTGGCGCTGAGCGCCTCCGCCTCATCCGGGTAGTCGGTCGCCTCCGCCTTCGCCAGCAGCGCGCGGATACGGGTGAGCATCCGGGACTCCGGCTGCTGCGGGGCGGCGGCCCGCCCGGGCGCGTCGAGCGGTTCGAGGGCGGGGAGGCGGAGCAGCAGGCGGTACAGCTCCAGCACGGCGGTGGCGTGCGAGAAACGGTCGGGTACGCGCGGAGGTTCCGGGTCCAGCTCCTGGAGCTGGGAGGTCCAGCGCGGTCCGGGGGACGGCCGCTGTCCGGCCTCCTTGAGGATCAGCACCGACACCAGGCGTACATGGAGATCGTCCAGTTCGCGCCGCACCATGCGTACGACGTCGGCGGGCTGCCAGCCGCGCCGCCAGGCGGCGCCGACGAACTGCTCGCCGCGCAGGGCCAGTTCGCCGTCGGCCGCCGGATCGGCGGCGAGCAGCGAGGCGCCGGTGTCCAGGGCCGTGTCGGCGTCGTCGTAGAGGGCGGCGCGGAAGGCGCGGTCCACGGTGGTCGTCGTACTCACGCGTTCGATCGTGACATGAGCGCCGCCCGAACCCGCCCTGCGGCTGCCGGCCGCCTTCTCCCGACTGCCGGCCGCCGACTCCGGACTCCCGACCGCCGACTCCCGACTCCCGACTGCCGGCCGCCGACTCCGGACTCCCGGCCGCCGACTCCCGACCGCCGGCCGCCGACTCCCGACCGCCGACCGCCGACCGCCGACCGCCGACCGCCGACTCCCGACTGCCGGCCGCCGACTCCCGACTGCCGGCCGCCGACTCCTGACTGCCGGTCGCCGAGCGTCAACTTCGGGTTGACAGCCCCTGGGTGTCAACTTACGGTTGACACATGACGGCCAAGCCTCAGATCGCAGCGAATCTGCGTCTCGACGACCTCATCGAAGCCATCAAGAAGGTGCACACCGACGCCCTGGAGCAGCTCCAGGACGCGGTACTCGCCGGGGAACACCTCGGCGACGTGGCCGACCATCTGATCGGCCACTTCGTGGACCAGGCCCGGCGTTCCGGAGCGTCCTGGACCGACATCGGCAAGAGCATGGGCGTGACCCGGCAGGCGGCCCAGAAGCGCTTCGTCCCCAAGGAGTCGGCCGACCTCGACCTCAACCAGGGGTTCAGCCGCTACACGCCACGCGCGCGGAACGTGGTCGTGGCGGCGCACAACGCGGCGAAGCAGGCGGGCAACGCCGAGACCGTGCCCGAGCACGTCGCCCTCGGCCTGCTCGCCGAACCGGAGGGGCTCGCCGCCAAGGCGATCGTCGCGAGCGGGGTCTCCCTGGACGCGGTGCGCCAGGCGGCGACCGCGGCACTGCCGCCCCGCGCCGAGCAGGCCCCGGAACTCGTGCCCTACGCCCCCGCCGCCAAGAAGGCCCTGGAACTCACCTTCCGTGAGGCTCTCCGCCTGGGCCACAACTACGTCGGCACCGAGCACATCCTGCTCGCGCTCCTCGAACTGGAGAACGGCGAGGGTCTGCTGTCCGGGCTCGGACTCGACAAGACCACGACCGAGGGACACCTCGCGAAGGCGCTGGAGGAGATCAGCGGGCCCCTGGGACAGACGGCCACCGGACAGACGGCCACCGGACAGGAGAACTCCGGACAGGAAGCGACCGGTCAGCAGGACTGAGCCGGCCAGGAGGACCCGGCCGGCCAGGAGGGACCGGGCCGGCCGGGGCGGCGCGTCCGGCCCGTTGTCAGACCCCCCTGCCAGACTCGCAGACATGACCGGGCGCTGGGCTCTCGCTCCGGCCGAGGACGGTGGCGTGGAGGTCGCCGCCCTCGGCCCGGGCGGCCTGCCCTCCGGGCCCGTGGTCAGGGAGGAGGATCTCGCCGCGGCCGTGCGGGCACGGCCCGAGGTCACCCGATGGGTGTGGCGGTCCACCGCCGAGGTCCAGCCCCGTCTGCTCGCCACGGGGGTGCGAGTCGACCGGTGCTACGACGTCGAGGCCGCCGAGACCCTCCTCCTCGGCCACGAGGGCCGCCTCGGCGAGCCCCGGTCGGCCGCCGCCGCGCTGGCCCGGCTGCGCGGCGGCCCCGTGCCCCCGGATCCCCCGTCCCGCTCCGCCGAGCCGGGCTCGCAGTCCTCCCTGTTCGAGCCGCGCCCCGTCCGCGTCCCGCTGAAGGACCTGGTCGAGGTGTACGCGGACCAGCAGCGCCGGCACGACGCCGCCACGCATCCCGACCGCATGCGGCTGCTCACCGCCGTCGAGTCGGCCGGGATGCTCGTGGCCTCCGAGATGAACCGGTCCGGGCTGCCCTGGAGCGCCGACGTCCACCGCGAGGTGCTCCACGAACTGCTCGGCGAGCGGTACGCGGGCGGCGGTGAACCCCGAAGGCTGGCCGAGCTGGCCGACGAGGTGTCGGCCGCCTTCGGCCGCCGGGTCAGACCCGATCTGCCCGCCGATGTCGTCAAGGCGTTCGCGCAGGCCGGGGTCCGGGTGCGGTCCACCCGCCGCTGGGAGATCAGGTCCGTCGACCACCCCGCCGTGAAGCCCCTTCTGGAGTACAAGCGGCTGTACCGCATCTGGGTCGCCCACGGCTGGTCCTGGCTCCAGGACTGGGTGCGCGACGGCCGCTTCTGCCCGGAGTATCTGCCGGGCGGCACGGTCACCGGCCGCTGGGTCACCAACGGCGGCGGCGCCCTGCAGATCCCCAAGGTCATCCGGCGCGCCGTCGTCGCCGACCCGGGCTGGCGGCTGGTCGTGGCCGACGCCGCCCAGATGGAGCCGCGGATCCTGGCCGCAATCTCACGCGACCCGGCGTTCATGGAGGTGGCCGGCCGCGAGGCCGACCTCTACCAGTCGGTGTCGGACCGCGCGTTCTCCGGCGACCGTGACCAGGCCAAGATCGCGGTCCTCGGCGCGATCTACGGCCAGACGTCCGGTGACGGCCTGAAGAACCTCGCCGCCCTGCGCCGCCGCTTCCCCAGAGCCGTCGCGTACGTGGACGACGCGGCGCGCGCGGGCGAGGAGGGACGCCTAGTGCGGACCTGGCTCGGGCGCACGTCCCCGCCGGCGGCCGGCGCCTCGGAGGACGCCACCGAGGAAGCGGGCATCCCGCAGGAGGACACCCCGGAGGACACGGCGGGCGAGCCCCAGCAGTGGATGCCGGGGTACGCCTCGACGAACTCCCGCGCCCGCGGCCGCTTCGCGCGCAACTTCGTGGTGCAAGGCAGCGCCGCCGACTGGGCCCTGGTGATGCTCGCCGCCCTGCGCCGCTCCTGCGCGGGGCTCGCCGCCGAGCTGGTGTTCTTCCAGCACGACGAGGTGATCGTGCACTGCCCGGCCGAGGAGGCGGACACGGTGGCCGCCGCGATCCAGGAGGCCTCGGACCTGGCGATGCGGCTGACGTTCGGCGAGACACCGGTCCGCATTCCGTTCACCACGGCGGTCGTGGGGTGCTATGCGGACGCCAAGTGAGAGACCGGGGCGGACGGGCCGCCCGGTTCACCCCTCCCCCAGCCGTTCCCGCAGCTCCCCCACCACCGGACTGTCCGTGCCGTCCAGCGCGGCGAGGGCGGCCGTCCACTGCCGACGGGCCTCCTCGACCTCGCCGTCCGCGAGGTGGAGCAGACCCCGCTGATGGCGGGCGAGACCCCCGGCGTAGCAGTCGCCACGGCGGCCGGCGAGCTTCAGCAGCGCGTCGCACTCCCGCGAGGCCCGCTCCAGGTCGCCCCGCTCCCTAAGCGCACGCACCAGCCCGAGCCGGGTCTGCGACTCGCCCTGCCAGTGTCCATGGCCGCCGAGGATGCGCAGACTTTCCTCGAAGTGCGGTACGGCGGCGTCCGGTTCGCCGAGCATGAGATGGTCGAACCCGATGTTGCAGTGCGCGGTGTGGCGGACGACGACATGGCCCATCCTCTCGCCGATCTCCAGGCTCCGGCGGTGGTGGTCGACGGCGGCCCTGGGGTCCGTGTGCGCGTAGAGGTTGCCGAGATTGCTGTAGGTGACGGCCTCCTGCATAGGGTCGTTCAGGACCCGTGTGTACTCCAGGCACTGACGCAGCGTCTCACCCGTCTCCTCGTGGCGTCCGAGCTGCTCCAGGAGCACCGCGCGCCGGTTGAGACCCCGGAGCAGACAGGAGAGACGGCCGAGACACCGCCAGATCGCCAGCGCCTCGTCGAGCTGGGCGAGCGCGTCGTTGCCCCGGCCCTTCAGACAGTTGACCCCGGCCAGGTCGAGCAGCGCGAACGCCTCCGCGGGCGCGTCACCGAGCCGGCGCACCCCGTGCAGGGCGGCGCGGGTGAGCACCTCCAGCTCGGCGACATGGCCGCGGCTCTGGAGATGGGGCGCGATCAGGCGGACGAGCAGCGGGACATGGGCGGAGGTGTCCGCATGGCGCTCCACCAGGGCGACCATGTTGTCCAGTTCGAGGACGATCCAGTCGGCGGCGGCCCGGGCGGATCCGAAGACGGGCACGTCCGCCACGTCCGCGGCGTATGTCGCGGGCTGCGACGGGGTCGCCCGGAGCCGGTCCTCGCGCTCGACGCCCGACTCGACGGTGGCTTCGCAGGCACGGGTGGCCATGGCGGTGTACCAGCGCAGGGCGACTTCCGCGGGGCATTCGTCCGGGGGATCCGTGGCGGGATGGTCGCCGGCGTCCGGGGCGTCCTGGCGCCGGCCCCCGAGGTCCAGGGCGTCGCGGCGCCGCCGCCCGAGGTCCAGGGCGTCGCGGCGCCGGCCCCCGAGGTCCAGGGCGTCGCGGCGCCGGCCCCCGAGGTCCAGGGCGTCGTAGCGCCGGCCCCCGAGGTCCAGGGCGTCGTAGCGCCGGCCCCCGAGGTCCAGGGCGTCGTAGCGCCGGCCCCCGGGGTCCGGGGCGTCGTGGCGCCGGTCCGCGGTCCGTTCGTTCACCGCGGTCTCCCGGGCGAAGTCCCGGACCAGGTCGTGCGGCGCGTACCGCCCGTACGCCGTCTCCTCCAGAAGGGCGACATCGACCAGCCGGTCGAGGGCGGCCTCGGCACGGCGCTCGTCCGTGCCGAGAAGGCGCGCGAGCAGGGCCGCCCCGTAACCCGGCACGTCCAGCGCGCCGATGCGGCCGAGGGCACGCGCAGCGTCCCGGTCGGCCTCACGGTCCGAGGCCCGTAGGGCGTCATGGGCGACGGCGAGTGATCTGCGCACGCTCAGGTCGTCGTACTCCAGGTGATGCAGCCGCCCCTCGGTGGCGGCCAGCTGACCGGCCAGAACGTCCGGCGCGAGCGCGCGACGGGCGGCGAGCCGGGCGGCGACGACGCGTAGGGCGAGCGGCAGCCGCCCGGCCAGTTCGACGAGCGGATGCGCGGCGTCGAGCCCGTCCCGGCCGGAGACCGCGCGGAGCAGGGCGGCACTGTCCTCGTCGGAGAGGGGCGCGAGCGGGACCCGGTGGGCGCCGTCGAGCGCGGTGAGCGGAGAACGGCTCGTCACGATCACCGCGCAGCCGGGTCCGCCGGGCAACAGCGGTCTCACCTGGGCGGCGTTCGCGGCGTCGTCCAGCACCATCAGCGTGCGGGTGGGGGCGAGCAGGGAGCGCAGCAGCGCGGCCGCCGCATCCGGGTGTGCGGGGATACGGCGGGGCTCCGCGCCGAGGTCGCGCAGCAGCGCGGTGAGCGCCTGCTCGGGGGTGAGCGGGGTCATGCCGGGTGTGGCGCCGTGCAGGTTGATGTAGAGCTGGCCATCAGCGAAAAGTTTCCGCAGCCCGTGGGCCACATACAGCGCGAGCGCGCTCTTGCCGACCCCGGCCATCCCGCTGAGCACGGCGACACGAGGGGTGTCGCGCTCGGCGCCGAGGAAGCAGTGGAGTTCGCTGCGGGCGGCGTCGCGGCCGGTGAAGTGAACGGGCGCGGGCGGAAGTTGGGCGGGCCGGGGCACGGGAGGCGTGCTCGGCGCGCCGACTTCCGCGTCGAGAGCGGCCTCGGGCGCGCTCTCGGCGTCGGGCGCGATCCGGTCGCCCCTGCCGTGAGCCCTGCTACGGCCGACGTCCGTACCCCCGACGTGAGTACCGACGGTGTCCGTGCCGTCAGCCTCCCCACCACCGGCTTTCCCGCCCCCGGCGTGCCCACCGAGCCCGCGCCCGCCCGGTACGTCGTCCCTCAGGATCTCCAGATGGGCCTCGCGCACCGCGCCGCCGGGCTCGACCCCGAGTTCCCCGATGAGCCGTTCACGCAGATCGCGGTGGACGGCCAGAGCCTCGGCCGAACGGCCCGTGCGGTGCAGTACGAGCATGAGCAGCCGGTGGAAGCCCTCCCGCAGCGGGTGCTCGGCCACCAGCGCGGCCAGCTCCGGCGCGAGACCGCCGAGCCGGGCACCACCGAGGTGCAGTTCGGCGTCGTACCGCCACTCCAGGAGCAGCAGCCGCGCCTCCTCCAGGCGCTGCACCAGCGCATACCGGCCGGTCTCGGGAGACAGTCCGCTCAGCGGGGCTCCGCGCCACAGCGCGAGCGCGGCGGACGCCTCGCCGACCGTGCGCTGCCAGGCGCGGCAGGTGTGCGCGGCGCGGGCCGCGGCAACGTGCCCCTCGAAGACACGGACGTCCAGCTCACCCTCGTCGACCCGGAGGAGATAGCCCGGCGGCACGGCCCGCAGCCGCTCGGGGCCGTCCTCGCCGAGGAGGCGGCGCAGCCGGGTGACGTGGTTCTGCAGGGACGCCTGCGCGGAGGCCGGCGGGGCGCCGCCCCAGAGGGCGTCCTTGAGCGCGTCGACCGAGACGACGCGGCCCGGCTCCAGCAACAGCGCGACGAGCAGGGCCCGCATCTTGCCGCTGCCGATGGGATGGTTCTCGCCATCGGTGTCGTACACGACGGGCGGCCCCAGCAACCCGAACCGCAGCCCGTAGCGCATAGCCGCCCCGATGCCCTTCCGTACGGCCCGATCGCCGTCCCTCACTTCACCGTGCGGCACGACTGCCGCTCACCGCTCTGCCGCGCGGCACAGCCGCCTCGCGCCGCGGGCCTCGCATCCGCGTGCGGCGAGTTCCGGCCGTCCGGCCCCCGAGCCCTCCGGCGAACCGGCCAGCTCACGGCTCCTTTCAGAACCATTGGCCCCATGTTAGCGATCTGTTGGCGTGGCCTGATGTGATCCTTTCATCGGATCTGGCCCGACGGTGCGCGCGTAGATGCGCAGCTCGGGGGAGTGTCGCCGCCGTGGCCGGATTCCGGAAACGCGAGGGCCTGGTCGGCAGAGGTGAACGACCGGGCCCTTCGTCGTCGTGGGGTACGAGGCGCGACCGAGACGGCCCGCTCGCCCCGCGCCCTTCGCCCCTGGTGCTGCGACCGGAAGGGTTCGCCGGCTCGCGCAAACCTTTCCGGTCACAGCACCAGAACACGTCCTAGAGCACAGGCGGGCGGCCGAGCCTCGTCAACCGCCACACCGTGTGCCAGCGCATGGGCCGCCGCTCGCCGCCCGAGGTGCGCAGACCCTCCACGAACCCGCCGAACCAGGCCCTCAGCCCGCCGACCGACCGTGTCCGCAGAAGGGTGACGGCGATCCAGACCCCCAGATGCACGGGGATGAGCGGCAGGGGCAGCCGGCGCCGTACGAGCCAGACCCGGTTCCGCGCGGTGACCCGGTAGTAGATGGCGTGCCGGGCGGGCGAGGTCCTCGGATGCTGAAGGAGCAGTTCGGGGACGTAGAGGATGGTCCAGCCCGCGTCGGCGGCCCGCCACGCGAGGTCTGTCTCCTCGTGCGCGAAGAAGAACTCGGCGGGCCAGTCCCCGGTCTCGGCGAGCATCGCCATGGACAGCGCGTGCCCGCCGCCGAGGAATCCGGCCACCGGTCCGCCGCGCATCGGATCGGCCGCGCCGACCCTCGGCACATGCCGCCGCTGGGTCTCGCCGTGCTCGTCGGCGATACGGAACCCGGCGATGCCGAGCCGGGGATCGGCCGCGTAGAGATCCCGGACACGACGGAGCACGTCGGCTTCGACGAGCAGTCCGTCGTCGTCCAGTTCGACCACGACGTCGACGTCCCCGAACTCCCGGAGCCGGGCGAGGGCGACGTTTCGACCACCCGGGCAGCCGAGGTTCTCGTCGACCTCGATGCAGGTGACCTCGCCCGGAAGCCCGAGGCGCTCGGCGAAGTCGGGCAGAGGGCAGCCGTTGCCGACGACCACGATGCGGGACGGCGCGAGGTCCTGCTTGGCGACGGAGGTGAGGAGGGCGTCGACCTCGGTGGGACGGTTGCCCATGGTGACGACCGCTACGGCGATACGGGGCCCCGGCTCCCGCTGCGACACGACACCCACCCCATCCCGGCCTACGACTGTCCACGCGATGCTAGTCGTTAACCAAGAGGTCGCTCGGTGTCCTCCGGTTCTCCTCGCGCCGGATGATTTACCGACCGGCCAGGCGCCCTTCCTCCGGCGAGCGGGCCCCACCCCGCCGTCCATGCCTCGAACCACCACCAGCACCGGTCACTGCGGCCACGCCACCCCCACGGCTCCACCACCGGCCGCCGCACGAAAGCCCATAAATACACCGAGCTCACCCAGCGTGAATTCCTGCGAATTACCGAACAAGACCCCCGATCCAAAACCCGACGCATGAATTCCCGCCCGGCCGCCCAGCCCCGACTCCTCTTTTCCCGAATCGCGTCCGCCCCGGTCGACGTCACCGTCTCCACCGATCACCCACCGTCCCCGACCCCATCCCTCCCCACCTCGGCCCAAGCGTCGGCGCCCACAGCACGCTTGGCGACCGCGAAGCGGTGACCCAACGGGTCGGGTACCCTGGCCACGACCGCGCGCAGCGCACGCGAGAAACACAAGAGAAACCGTAGAGAAAGGGGACGGAGGATCGGAGCCCGAAAGGCGCCGTGATTCCCACCGCCGATGCCGTCCATCCCGCAGGCTGGTTCGCCCAAGGAAATTTCCAGCCCCAGCAATCCTCATGTCAAGGAACTCGCTGCCCTCCGCCGCCGTCGGAACAGGCAGAATTCCGGAGTGACCCTGGTCGAGGGTTATGAGGAGCTGGATCTCGCCCTGCGGGCCGGCGTGCGTCCCCGCGAGCTGTATTTCTGCCCCGCGCTGACCGGGGATTCCGACCCGAGGGACGTCCTGGCGCGCGCCTCCGAGCGCGGAGCCGCCCTCTTCAGCCTGAGCCGGCAGGCCTTCGACAAGGCCGCCTACCGCGAGGGCCCGGACGGCTGGCTCGCCGTCGTACCGGACATCGAGACGGACCTCTCCCGGATCGAGGTCGACGAGACCTCACTCTTCCTCGTGTGCGAGAGCGTCGAGAAGCCCGGCAACCTGGGCTCGATGCTGCGCACCGCGGACGCGGCCGGGGTGACGGCCGTCATCTCGGCCAACCCGGTGACCGACTGGGGCAACCCCAACGTGATCCGGGCCAGCAAGGGCACCGTGTTCGCCGTCCCGATCGCCTCGGCCGACTCCGAGGAGGTCAGGCGCTGGCTGGCGGAGCACTCCGTGAAGGTCGTCGCCACGACCCCCGACACGGATGTCCTGATGGCGGACGTCGACATGTCCGGCCCCACCGCCGTCCTGGTAGGCAGTGAGAAGTACGGCCTGTCGGACCAGTGGCTCGCGGGCAGCCACACCAAGGCGAAGATCCCCATGTTCGGCCAGGTCGACTCCCTCAACGTCGCGGTGTCGGCAGCCCTCTTCACCTACGAGGCCGTACGGCAGCGCATGGCGGCCGGACAGCGCTGAGGGCACCGCTGCGGGAGACCCTCCGGCCCGGCGACCGCGGTGGAGCCGCCTTCGGGATGCGACGGCGCCACCGTCATCACCGCCTACGGGCTCACTTCGGGCTCACCGGCGGGAACCGCCCGGTCGTAGAGGCGGCGCAGGTGCGGGTCGGCTTCGGCGCTGGCGCCGCACAGCGACGGCAGTGACGACGTAGCGGCGGCCCGCTTCGAAGGTCACCCCGCTGAGCTGCGGGAGCTGGTGCGCGGCGGTGCGCAGCCGAGGCTTCCCCAGGCCCTTTCGCATTTCAGATCACGATCTGGACGCGGCTCCCCTTCCGACTCGACGATCGCTTCAGCGGTACGAAGGACGGCCCGCCGTCCTGAGACCCCGCCCCGCGCAGCGCGGACCCGTCGCCAACCGCCTTTGCCGTCCGGGGACCTGACCGAACAGAGCAAGGGTCAGGCCGTTGACGATCCGTCGAAGGATCGTCGACAACCTGTCGAACTCCGGCCTGCCCACGGGGGTTTACTGGACAGTCGCGTCTGTCCACCCGGACAGCCGGACACGGTGGTCTGTCCCTTCTGGGGACAGTCGAGGCCGACACTCGACAAGGAGCACGGCAATGCTGAAGAAGTCACTGGTGGCGGTTCTGAGCGCTTCCGCCCTCGCGGTAGGGGCGCTCGGACTGAGCGCCGAGTCAGCGTCGGCCGCTTCCACCTGGAAGCTGAAGGCCACGTGCAGCTCGGTCAATGTACGAGCGAACTCCAACGCGAGCGCGAAGATCAATGGCGTCGCTTACAAGGGCGACCTCATGAACGGCACGAAGGTGGACTACAAGGGCTACAAGGACATCAAGGTGGACAAGGCCTGGATCTACGGCAAGGTGGTCCGCAAGGACCACAAGGTCATCTACGGCTGGGCCGCGCTCAAGTGCTTCAACCCTTACGAGCAGTAGGAGAACCTGCTCGGCCAACACCACGGCCTCTGTCCGTTTCACCCGGTCAGAGGCCGGACGCCGGCCGCGTTCAGCGCGTGCACGTCGATGATGCGGCCGCCCTCGCGGACCTTCTGGGCGCTTGACGCAACCAGGAGGCCCGCACTGCCCCGTGCAGCAGGCGGGGAAGCGGATTCTGGTCCGTGACTGGTCCGGAGTCCCTGGTCAGCGATGGGGTCAGGGCATCGCACAGTGAGACAGACCATGCACACCGGTCTGCTCGTCCGCTGGACCGCTGGACGGCTGAGTACGACGAAACGGCCCCCTGATCCGCGTTTCCGCAGATCAGGGGGCTTACTCCGTCCTGTGGCTGGTGCAGGGTTCGCACCTGCGCAGCCTGCGCGACGGATTTGAGTCACGCACGGTGAAACGGTTCCGGCCGGCGCAGTCGGTGAGTCATCAGGCGACCATCCCGCCCAGCCGGCGCTGCACGGCAGGACGTGGTCAGCAGGTCGACGGGACGGGGTGCCCTTGCAGTCTGTCGCTCATCCACGCGGCCATGTCCTTGTACGCGGCGCTCAGCACGCTGTCGTGGGTGGCTCCGGGGTAGATGCGATGGTCCATGGTGTCGCCGAGGTTGCAGAGTTCCCCGTTGAGCTTGGTCGTTGTCGCGACCGGGATCGTCCGGTCCTGGTCCCCTTGCAGAAGCAGGATCGGCCCGATGGAGCGGCCCTTCGCCGGTTCGAGGATGTCGACGAATCGCAGCAGCGCCGGGTTGTCGGCCCAGCCGGGGTTGCCGCCGCGATTCAGCTGCACGTTGTCCAGGCAGATGGTCAGTTCGTCGTCGCAGAGCTTCTTCACCAGGGGGATCTGGGCAGCGAGTCCCGGTGCCAGCAGTCCGGGTACCGGATACCGGGTGAGTGCAGGTGCGCCCCCACCTCCAGGCAGGCGTCCAATGCAGCCAGTCCCGCGTCGATCGGGGGCCGGGCGGCGGCGAACATGTCCATGACCTCTTTGAAGTGGCTGGGCGGCGCGAGCGACACGGTGCCCAGGAAGCGCAGCCCCGATGCCTCTCGTGCCACGTCCTCGCCGACCCGCAGGACTGCCGCCGCGCCCTCCGAGTGGCCGATGGCGAACCACTGCCGCCCTCACCGCCGCAGGTACCGCCGCACCAGAGCCCTTCGTCCTGGTCGTCGACCCCGCCGTGACCGACCCCACTCGGGCCCGGGACGGAAAGCGGCCGGTGTGGGCCTTTGTCCACGTACCGAACGGGAGCTCCCAGGACCCCGTCACCATGGCGCAGGCACGTATCGAACAGTACGCGCCCGGCTTCACAGAAACCGTCGTCGCCAGCCGCGGTATCAGCGCCCGCGACTACGAGGTCTACAACCCCCACTACGTCGGCGGGGACATCAACGGCGGTGCTGTGACCCTGAAGCAGAGCGTGCTCCGTCCAGCCCCCGGGTGAATCCCTACCGCACGCCGCTCCGCGGCGTGTACCTGTGCTCCGCATCCACACCGCCAGGAGTGGCGTGCATCTCCGGTTACCTGGCCGCCCGTTCCGCACTGAGACACGAATTCGGCATTCACCCGACACCAAGCCTCGCTCCCTGACCAGATCGCCCACACCCGTCCATGAGGTGGCGGGCACGACAGACCGGCGAGGTCCCGCGTGCACAGCCTGTGCGGCCCGGGTACGTCGCTCACTTGCCCTGGCCCGGGCCCCACACGACCGCGGACCGGAAACGCGTTAATGTGCGAGTCATGACGGCTGATGAACGTGAAAACCCCGGCACCGAACAGGAGTTAGCGGCAACTCCTTGGAGCTGGGGGGGCCTGGGCCCGGTCGGCGGGTTCCTCTTGATGCTCTCCGGAGTCGGTCTGCTCCTGTGGGGACTCCTGGGCCGGACAAGCTCCAGCCCTTCACTGATCTACCAGGCCGCGAAGGTCGTGGCGATCGGCCTGGTGGTCACCGGTACCACTCTGGTGGCGCGCCGACGCGACTCGTCACGACGCCCCGACGCAGATACAGAGCCTGGTCCGAGGCCGTGACACGTACCGGTCCGGAAGATTTCAAGTCCGGTGAGACGGGTTCCCTTCCTTTGGCCGGGTCGTTGATCCAGGCCTGCCGGGGAGTCCGCCATCCGGTCAAGAAGCCCCAGCGCGGCGGACTCGCCGAGCACGAGACGGGGCCTTCGGCCGTCTGCGCGCGCCCTGTCCGGGCCGCTGTGCACAGGCTAGCGGCTCCGGCTGAACCGCCGGATCAGTCCGAACAGGGCGCTCGGGCGGATCTATGGCGCGCCGACGTAGCCGCAGGAGTGCGCGCACGGCACCCGCTTCCAGGGCTGGGCGTACCCGGCGCGCAGGGACGCGCGGGAGCGGCCTGTGTCAGCGGGCGAGCCGGATGTTGCGCCTTTCCGGGCTCGCGAACGATGGCGCATTTCTCCTCGCACTGCCGAGGCTGGTGGTAGTGGCAGGTTCGTTCCCATCAATATCCGGTCCGATGGATTTTGGGGGGTACTCGTTCGTGTCGGCGCAACCGACGATCCGGCGATCCTGACCGAACGCGAGGTGCGTTACCGAATGGCCACCTCGCGGCCTTACCTTTTCCGGTCCGCCGGGCAACCGCGCTTGAGTGGTATCGAGCATGTCGAGGCCGAACCGCCACCAGAGAGGCTCCGATTCGGACTCCCCCCTGGGCCCTACAGCGTCGAGGTGACGATCATCGCGTGGGGGGATGAGCCGCGTAACACCTTGGCAGACGGCAGTCCCAGAGTGGCCCCCAGCGGTCGTGACAATCTCGCCGAGTTAAGCCCGCCCCGACATCCAGGGGGCCGTGATCGACCTGATAAGGATGAGGCCGGATCTCAAAGGTTGTGCCCGCGTGGGCGTCGTCGCCCGATTGATGGCGCTCCGCCAGCTTGAATTCGAAGCGGTCATGACCACACCGCCCTCCAGGCCGCGCGATCGAACCTGTCACCTTGACCTGCAGCAGACCCCTGCGTCAGAACATCGCCAAGACTTGCCGGTCGCTGCTCAGCGAGATCGCCGAGCAGTAGACCGGCACGGTGACAGAACAACGCCTCGGATGCCCCCAGCTTGGACCGACGGCAGCGTCCCGCCGGTTACTTCTTCACTTCGGCGACGGCGCGCAGGGCAAGCAGTCGCTGGTCGAGTGCCGGGAAATCGGGGTTGGTTACGGTCTGGTTCATCTGTCCGGTGAAGAGGAGAATGGCGATGGTGCTGTTGTCGGCCCAGATGCAGACGGGCATCTCCGCGGGTCCCGCCGTGGCGACGGCGCACTGAGTCGTGCCGCCGAGCTGCCCGCTGGACTCGTTCCTCTTGTCCGTGACGGAACCGCCGCTCCGGTCGATCCCGGCCCACGCGGCCGCTACCTCGGTCCCGGGGCTGAAGAATGTGCCGTACCCGCCCATCAGTACGATCTGTGGTATGCGGTCGCCGAGTTTGGTGGAGTAAGCCGCCAGCGCGGGAGTGCCGCCCGCCTTGGCGATTTGGCCGTTGCTCGCAGTGAGACTTTTGGCCAGCGCGTTGGACGGGTCCGACGAAAGCCCCTGGAAACTGTCTGGCGGAACCAGTTTGTACTGGCCGGCCTTGGCGACTGCGGTCATGCCGATGTAGGCGAGTACGCCCCCACCACCGACGACTAGGACACCGACGACACCAAGACACCCGAGCCATCGTCTTCGTCTGCGTGGCTTCTCAGGGGCCGCATAAGGGGTGGCCGTGTAGTCCCTGGCCGCGTTCGGCGTCTCGGAAGGTGACGCGTAGTCCTCGTCGAGGCGCCCGAGTTCGGCGTAGGGATTGGGTCGCCGCGGTGGCTCCGGATGCGTGTACAACTCATCGCGCCGACCGAGTTCGGCGTATGGGTCAGGCCGCAGCGGTCGCTCCGGCTGCGGCTGCGCGTGCGGCATTTGACCCGATTGCCCGTACGAACTCGGGTATGACTGCCCCATTTCGTACGGCTGGCCCTCGGACTGCCCGTACGGGTGCTGCTCAGGACTCTGGTACGGCTGCCCGTACGGCCCCGGGTCCTGCTGCCCATACGGGATTTGATACGGCTGATCCTGGGGCTGCCCATACGGACTCGGGTACGGCTGCCCGTACGGATCAGCGGATTCTCCCCACGGCGAGGACGGCTGCGTCGACATGATGGGCATCAGAACGTACACATAGATGAAGGGTCAACTATGCGCAAGTGAAATCTCAACTACGGCCGCACCTGTCACCGGGCGGGCCCTCAGCGCTCACGCGAGATCGAACTCCGAAAGCGAGTACCACAGGTTCGAAGGGTGCCCAACTTACAAGGCACAAAGGCCCTCCCGGGCCGTCCTGGGGCCGCAGAAGGGCGCTCGATGGTGACCAACATCGACAACTGCCGACAGCTCGGCAGCAGGTCAGAGCGTTGATCGATTGGGTGGCCGCAGGTCACGGCCGCTGGTGATCAGTTGTGGCTGAACTGGCGCCTACCAGCCAGCCTCGCGGTCAGCCCTCTTGGTCCTCGACCATGCCGATGGCAAAGGGGAACGATTCCAAGAACTCGCGACGCCCAGGATTCTGCTCCGCTTCGGCCATGTCTGCGAGCACCTGCAAGAGCCGTTCGCGTTGGTCTGAGGGCAGTTGCAGCAGCACCCAGCCCACGCTCTCCATCATCTTCACCGCGGAGCCGGCATCCACTTCCTCGTCCCCGCAACTCTCCAGGAACCAAACGACGTCGACGATCAGTCCGGTAAGTGCCGGCACAAGCGGATCCATGTCAGTCATCCGAGCAACCTATCCGACCCATACGACACCGATCCCGGCACGTCAGCGGACCCAACTCACAGCGGATGCCCGGAACGAGGCCAGGCTGTCTCTGGGCCGTGCGAGGCCGCCCGACGCCGACCGACAACGACAGAAGCCCACGGCATCTGAGCTGGTTAGAGCCGTGGGCTTCTTCAGGCTTGCTGGTCAGCCAAAAGGCCGATCAGTACACCGGCTACCACTCCCTGAGTAACAGATGCGAGTGTCGCCCGAGGCGCTGTCGGAGATGGTCGATGCTGTCGGGAGACGCTCGCGAGCACGCTCGCTTTTAGGCGTGGACGTAGGTCTGCGGGCCTTGGGCGTCCACATGGGCACCGTCCGGCGTGTACCAGACAACGGCCCAGGTGCCGTCGCGCCCGCGGTCCCCCCGCAGCTCGCGCTGCCCTCGCACCCCCTACCGCGGCCTGCGGCGGGGCCCCGCGGATCGGACTCCTAAAGCGGATGTCGCACAGGCGAATCCTGCCGGGGAACAGCCGAAAGGGCCAGCTCAGGCGGATTTTCCTTCCTCCCGGGCCGGCCCTTCGTCCTGTTCGACTCCGTGCCGCACGCGGGCCAAAGCCCCGCTGAATCCTCACGGGGCCGCAGCTAGGCCGTCAGGGGCCTACTGTCGCTCAGGTGGGTGAGGGTCCCATCCGACCGCGAACGACCACGTGACCTCAGCGTCTCCGGTGAACTGCAGTGAACCGGTGGTGCGGTCCTTGCTCATGTGGATCTCGTTCATGGTGGGCAGGACCTTTCCTTTCTCACACAGGAGAGGGAAGCTGACTTCGGTTGGCTGCACACGCACGTGAAGTCGGCCAGGCCCCTGGCAATTAATCGCTATCGCCAGGGTCTGCCCCTTCTTGAGCCCGCTAGGGATCGGGTAAACGGCCTGCCCCTTGACGTTGGCGCCGCTGGTCAGGGAAGTAATGCCATGTGAGGCCAGTTTCGGTGCGCTTGCCACCGACGGCGCGTGAGGATCACTAGAGGGCCGAGGCGCCTTGATCGTTGGCGAAGCACTGGCGGCAGAGTTTGAATGACCACTCGACGAGCTAGCGTCCTTGTGAGAACCACAGCTCGCAAGCAGCAACGTGGCCCCAAGTACGCAGGTAGCCCTGCGCATCAACGCAGGGATGAGCACCATCAGTTCGTCTCCCAGATGTACCAGCCGACGTAGTCGGGGGTGTAGCTAGTGACAGTGCTCTTCGCCGAGGTTTGGCAGTTGCTGTATATGACATAGCTCGTCCCCGTGTTGCGCAGGCGGTAGACGCCATAGGCAGCGTGCGTCGTCTTGTGCGGCGGCGTGTCGTCGGACACGGAGTTGCCCAACTTGGCCGTGAGTGTGGCGGACAAGCTCACGTCGTACTTGGCTTCGATCTTGGCGATCATCGCATCGACGCTGGTGGACAAGTGTCCGCTGATCGACACCCCAACGGTTCCCGAGGCTTCCGCGCTGAAGGTCGATTTGGCGGTGTGGTTGGTTGCATTGTGGTTCGCCTGGGGGCGCCGATGCCCTTGTGGTAGTCCTTGCCCTTAGAGTTCGGGATGTAGACAGTCGCCCGGTCGCAGATTTGACCGCCGGGGTGGTTGCCGGAGCCGCTGTCGCCGCTGCCCGGGATATCGGGTTCTGCGTTCACCTGATCGGCCGGCACGTCTACGAGTCCGGTGTCAGCCGGGTCGGTCTCCTGCGGCGGGTCCGTCTGGATGACGACTGGGGTGTTAGTGGGTGTGTCGTCAGCAGACGCAATGCCGCTTCCCAAGCCCAGGACAGCAAGCAGTGTCGCAGTGGTCGTAGCTGCAACACGCTTTACACCAGAGTGCATGTCCGTCCCTTCACTGTCTCTCCCCCCCCCGTGGAAGATGACATGCGCAGAACACTCACGCACGGCAGATCACCCGGTCAAGTGACTTCCTCCGAACTGAGCGAAGCTGAGGTTGACACTTACCGATGAGTAACAAGAAGGCCAGGCATTGGCAAAGAGGACTTTGCCGCGCCTCCAAAACGACCGCTATGGTCGCCGCTGGGCTCTCGGCATAGAGCCTCGTGCGGCAACCGCGGCCGTGATCCGGTGTACCCGTGCACCCCCCTTCCAGCAGATCGCCAAGCGGCTCGGCGGCATCAAGAACGCACACACCGTGTCGTCTTCCTCATGGATCAACGGGCGCCGTCCGGTGTGGCGGAGGGGGCTGAGCTGCGGGGCCAGTCCGTGCAGGATGCTCGGCCGGATCTCCGGCTCGCCGACGTATCCGCAGGCGTGCGGGCAGGGCACCCACTTCCAGGGCTGGGCGTACTCGGCGCGCAGGGACGCGCGGGAGCGGCATGTGCCAATCGCCTGAGGCGGCCAGATTTCCGCTTCTCCAGGTGGGACGCAACCCTGTGGCCACAGCGTCTTCAGAGTGTGGACGACGAACAGGATCTCGGATGAAGCGCCGGTACGAAGAGGAATTCATGGCGTTCGCCGCTGCGCGATCCGCACCTCTGTTCCGCTCTGCGTGCGTGCTCACCAGCGGTGATGTGCACCTCGCGGAGGATCTGGTGCAGGACACGCTGGGCCGGATGTATGCCAACTGGCGCAAGATCGCACAGGTGGACGACCCAGCGGCCTACACCCACACCGTCCTCGTACGGACCTACCTGTCCTACCGCCGCCGGCGTAGCAGCTCTGAGCAGCCCACCGACGCCCTGCCGGACTCCGGTGCCGTCACCGAGCACGACGCCACGCTGCGGGTCGCGTTGCTCGACGCTCTCGGCCGGCTCTCCGCCCGGGACCGGGCCGTGCTGCTCCTGCGCTACTGGGAGGACCGCAGCGTCGAGCAGACCGCCGCGATCCTTCAGGTCCGGCCGGGCGCGGTACGCAACCAGAGCATGCGCGCGCTCGCCCGGATCCGGGACCTTCTGGGCCACGACCTGTCCGAGCTCGTCAGCCCCTGACCTCGGTGCCGCGGCACCTACCTCGCCCTCTGCACCGACCCCCGAAACGCGGTGACCCGCTATGCCCATCGAAGAAGACTTCACCGAAGTCCTCCGCACCACCCTCCTGACCTTCGAGCCGCCCAACACCCCGTCACTTGTGCAGGGCGGTGTCCGCAACGGCCGGCGCAGGCGCCGCCGCCGCGCCACGGCCGTCGGCGTGTGCGGAGCAGCCGTACTCGCGCTAGTCGGGCTCGGCGCGACGGTCGTTCCCGGACTGCTGTCCGACGGGCGAGCAGTCGACCACGTGCTCGCCGGTCCGGCGGCCTCGGCCACAACCGGCTCGGCCACGGCATCCGCCACCGGGAAGCCGACCTTCACCGGCACACTGCCCGCCGACCGCGCCCTTGCCACCCTGACCGCGCTGCTGCCGGCCGGCCTGACCCATTCGAGGCCGCCCGGCGGCCGGCGGTCCGGGCAGCTGTGGGTGGACGACGGCCACGGCAAGTCGCTGCTCGAGGTGCACGTCTCCCGGCAGACCTCCACCACCGCGATCCGCAGCCACGTCTTCGCCGACACGACACCCCTGGCCGACGGAACCCTGATCGAGTCCCGGCAGGCACCACCCGGAACGAGCCCCGGGCACCAGGCGGTGAACGTCCTGCATCCTGACGGGCTCTACGTCACCCTCATGCAGTGGCAGGCACCGAGCCAGAACGCCCCCTCGACCCGTACCACGCCGATCCTGACACTGGCCCAACTGCGGGCCATCGCAACCAGCTCGCAGTGGCAGTAACGCCCGGAGGCGGTGATCCTGAGCGCGGGAAAGCAGAAACGGTCGACGCGAGCACCGCTTTCCCGTCTTGTGTTGACACAAATGAGCCTGATCGAGGCGGGGTCGGACGGTCTCAACGCCGAACCGGTTCATCTTTGTGACCTATTTCACCCGAGAATTCGGTGACGTAAAGCACAACCCTTCTCGCGAGTCACAGATCTGATCTGCGTAACCCCTGGCCACGACCGCGCCCCACACGCGGAGGCCCCCGACACGTGCTGCGGCGCCGCAGCACGCCAGCCCTCTTGAGGTCTCCCATGAAGCTTCGCCGTGCCATGGTCACCGCGGCCGCGACTGCGGTCATAGCCCCGCTGGCCCTGCTCTCCGCCCCGGCCGCGTTCGCGACGGACGGAACTCCGACTGTGTCGTCGAGCAGTCCGGCGGCCGGGGAGAGCTCTCCTGCTGCCGACGAAAGCACCCCCGCGGCCGAGGAGAGCAGCCCGGCCGCCGGCGAAAGCGCTCCCGGCGCTGCGGAAAGCACCCCGGCTGCGTCCACCTCGGCGAGTGAGAGCGCGACCGCGTCGGCCTCCGCCTCGGCGTCGGCCCAGCCCAGCGACAGCGCGGAGCCCAGCGACTGCCCGGTCGACGACAAAGGGGTCGACCCCGAGTCCCAGCTCAGCATCTCCGTCTCCGGTCTGCCCGGCAAGATCGTCGCCGGCAGTGGCTGGCACTACTTCACGATGACGGCCGCCAACCACAGCGACCAGTCACTCGGCACCGTGCAGTGGCTCGCGACCATCGACAACGACTCCGCGAGCGACAACGAGAAGGACTGGCTGAGCACCTACGCCAACCTCGAGTACTTCAACCCTCAGATCAAGGCGTGGGAGTCGATGGCGGACGAGATCGGCAACGGTGCCTACTTCGGCGAGACTCCCCTCGGCCCCAAGAAGACGGTCGACATCAAGCTGCGCGTCGACATCACGGCGAAGGCGCCCGCCGGCGACGGCTTCAGCATGGGCATCGGCGGCTATGTCGATGAGCAGAAGAACTGTGTGCACAGCGCGTTCGGCTTCTACGACTTCACCGTCCTCAAGCCCGGCAGCAGCAACGACACTCCCGGGGAGGCCAAGCCGGGCAAGGGCACGAAGCCGGTCAGCGGCAAGAAGCCGCAGGGCGGCAGCACCGAGATCATGCCCACCGGCAACCTCGCCGAGACCGGCTCCAGCTCCATGGTGCCGACCATCGGCCTGGTCGGCGGCGTCGCCATAGTCGTCGGTGCCGGTGCGCTGTTCGCCGTCCGCCGCCGCAAGGGCGCCGGATCGAACCTCACCGCGTAACCACGGATACGGCGACACAAACGTGGCGGGGGTGGCGCATGCCACCCCCGCCTCTCGGTCGGCGACCTGCTACGCCTGGCCTCTATCGCGGCCGCCAGCCTGACGTCGGCACACTCAAGAAGGCCGGTCGCCGTATCGAGGACAAAGGAACCCGGGGTGCCCAGAGGCTTCCGGACAGGGACCTGCACCAAGGGCACAAGCAACCAGGAAGACCGAAGGGGGCCACCGCCTCGATGCCAACACCCCTGGCGGGGCGCACACTTGGTGGAACGTTTGTTCCCCACGGTTTCCAGGTGCATTAATCTCACCTTCGCATGGGGGCCATGGTGACCGAGGGCTCGGGCACTTGGCGACAGCAAGGCTTCAACCACCAGGCCTCTCAGCACCTTGGGAGGTCGGCTTTCGGCCAGTTGTCACCCATGCCTTCCCACCGTGAAGGAGGAATGGGTGGTCCAACACACCCTGAGGAGCGGATGTATCGCGGTCGCCGCGACGTTCGCCCTCGCTTCGGGGGTCCTGCCGCTGACCGCGGCGACGGCCTCGGCCGACACCCCCACCGAGACGGTCGTACCGGCCGCTCTCCTGAACAACCCGCCCAAAGACTCGGTCGTCTTCGCCGGCACGGGCGGATTCCTGCACCGGTCCGACAGCCAGTCCACCTACGTCTGGACGAAGTACACCGGGGGACCGGACATCCCGATGCCCGAGGTCCGGAGCAACTCCCAGATACCCGGGTACTCCGGCGCGGGTTCCGACGTCGTGGCGACCCCGTCGGCCGACGGGTACCACCTGCAGGACATGGACTCCGGAACGGCCACCACCATCACCCCCGGGGCCGGCCAGAGCTACCTGGGCACCTTCGGCTCGCGCGTGCTGACGGTCACCAAGGCCGCGGACGGAACGGTGACGGGCTTTCATGTGCTCGGCACGGCGGACGGGCAGCAGACCGACACACCGGTCACCGGCTGGCCCGCGGGCGCCACACCGCTGAGCCCGGTACTGGCCGGGGACGCCGACTCGGTGGTGCTGTCGTACTACACCAAGAACACCGACGGCACCACCGAGCGCCGGATGGCGCTGGTCGACCTGGCGACCGGTGCGGTCACACCCGTCATGGGGCCGCTGATCTCCGGCGCCCGTGTCGTACTGTCCGACAGGTACATCGCCTGGTACACGTTCTCCAGAGCCGTCGGATCCGGATCGGCGGGAGAGGTCCGCATCGTGCCCCGCTCCGCTCCCGAAGGGACGGAGACCACCGTTCAGGTCCCGCCGGCGCCGCTGGGCGGCGGATACAGCAGCTCCCTGCGCTTCATGGGCATCGCGGGCGACTCCCTGGTGATGACCTACTCGGTGTCGCATCCCGGTGCGTCCACCGCGGACGATGTCCTCGGTTATCCGCTGTACGCAATGCAGCTGTCCGGCTCCCCCGCCGTCACCCCGGTCCTGGACCACGCCGACATGAACACCGTCAGGCAGGAGCCGGACGGGGTCGTCGCCGTCGGCGGCTCGTCCACCTCCGACTGGGCGGCCCGCCTGTTCACCGCCGGGCCGGACGGCACTCCGACGGGGACCGCCGTGGACTCCGACCCCGCCGTGCCCGCCCCCTACGACGGCCTGGCCTTCGGCGGCGGGAAGCTGTACCCGGTCCGGCGCCTGTCGAACGGTGGGGACTTCGTCTACGAACGGAGCGTCCAGCTCGGTTCCCCGCCCTCCTACGGTGCCGAGCAGGGCTTCGGCCAGCCCTTCGCGCCCACCCACTGTGACACCCCGGCCACCTGCAACCCGCCCATCGCCACCGGCGACGGGGACATCTCACAGCTGTGGCCGAACGCCAACACGCAGGGCGACGCCGTCACCCTGCAGAACCCCAACAGCGCCGCGGACCTGGTCACACCCGGCGCCACCGGCGGCACCCTCGTCGACGCAGAGGGCCGCTATGTGGTCTACAACGGCGGCTCCACAAACAAGCAGTACATCGGTGATGCAGACGCGGGCGGCAACAGCCACGTGCTCTTCAGCCGCCCGATCTCCGCTGCCGCGCTGTCGGGACCCACGGCGTGGGTACCCGGCTCCTCCGCGGGGACGTTGACCCAGATCGACCTCACCACCCGGCGCACCGTCCAGACCGTCGCGACCGGCGCGCCGTGCACGCCCAGCGAGCTGCAGGCAGCCGCCCAGCACTGGGTGTACTGGTCGTGCGGAAGCTCGGGCCCGGCAGGCGTATGGGACCTGGCCACCGGCAAGGACGTCCCCGTGCCCGCCGGTCTCGCCCAGCTCGGCGACGGGTTCCTCGTGGAGCACGACACAACGGCGGGCAAGCTGACGCTCACCGACGTGCACACCGACGCCGCCACCACCACCGACCTGGCCGACCTGCCCGGCGGACCGGTCGCCGACGACCGCAGGGTCACCTGGGCCGTCGACAAGTACCAGGGCGGCATCGCCTACGTGGACAGCGGGAAGAACATCCACCTCGTCGACCCGCACATCCCCGCCTCGTCCCCCGCCCCCGCCGCAGGCGCCTTCATATACCCCGGACAGCACCTGTCCCCCGGACACAGCCTGAGCAGCTCCACGATGACGCTGACCATGCAGACGGACGGCAACCTCGTGGCGTACCTGAAGACCGGCAAGGGCACCGGCCAGGCGATCTGGTCGAGCCGGACAGGCGGCAACCCCGGTGCGTACGCGGTGATGCAGACGGACGGCAACCTGGTCGTCTACAAGAGCACCGGCGGACCCGGCACGGGCGGCGTCCTGTGGTCCAGCCGGACGAACGGCAACCAGGGTGCGTACGCCACCGTGCAGGACGACGGCAACGTCGTCGTCTACGCGAAGGCGAGCACCTCGCCCCTGTGGGCGAGCGGCACCTACGCCCGGCCGCAGACCACCTACTCCGGCACCACCCTCAAGGCCGGCTGGTGGACGCAGGGCACCTACACCCGTCTGGTCATGCAGACGGACGGCAACCTGGTGATGTACCGCCGACGTGATGGGGCGGCCATCTGGTCGAGCCGGACCTACGGCCACCCGGGCGCGTACGCGGTGATGCAGACGGACGGCAACTTCGTCGTCTACAAGAGCACCGGCGGACCCGGCAAGGGCGGCGCCCTGTGGTCCACCGGCACGTACCGCAACTCCGGCGCCTACGCGGTGATGCAGAACGACGGAAACCTGGTCGTCTACAAGAGGACCGGCGGCACCGGCAAGGGGGGCGCCCTCTGGGCCAGCGGCACCACAAAGACAGCACGGTGACAACGACCTGACCCACGCCGCATTCAAGGATGGGGCCGCGGGAAACCCCGGCCCCGTCCGCGTTCGCAAGCGCACGCGCACGCGCCGAGATTCGTGCCGGACAGACGCAAGACCCCAGCCCCTCGCCGTGCTCGGTGATCCACGAACGGGAAACCGCGGGGAACCACAGAGACGAGCAGTCACAGCACAGCACAACGGCCCCTGACTAAATGACCTGATCAGGGGCCGCCGCACCTGCGCAGTCGGGGGATTTGAACCCACGGTGACTCGCGCCACGACGGTTTTCAAGATCGATCAGGGCGTGACTCGCTCATCGGGACTCCATCCAACCGGCCAGCACGGCCACTGTGATCACGCCCCATTTCGCAAGCACCGCGCCGCCGCGTCACATCCGGGCGAGGATCTCCGCCTTCTTGCCCGCGAACTCTTCCTCCGAGAGGATGCCCGCATCCCGCAGTTCCGCGAGCTGCTGCAACTGCTGGACAGGCGTACTCGCCTGCGGCGCGGGGGCCGCGCCCTGAACAGGGTGAGCAGCGACGGGAGGGGCCTGCCCAGGGTCAGGGATCTTTCCGAGCACCAAGTCGGTGAGCAGAGCCTTGATGCCGGGGGCCGAGGCGTGCGGCACTCGGAACTCGATCGTGTTACCCGAGGCGACCACGACCACCTTGGTGTACATCAGGCCGTCACGCTTGGTCACCACACTGGAGATGTTCTTGACCGGGATCATCTCGGTACCGGCATTGGAGCTACGGACCCCCGTGGCCAGGAGCGACGCGCCGCCAGTCAGGAAGCCCGCCGTAAGCTTGCCAGCGCTTATACCACGAGCTCGGACCCACTCGACCCGATCGTGATAGATGGCCACGTCGGCGTTCTTGCCCTCGATGTGGCTCTTGAAGGTCATCAGCGCATTGCTGGACATGAGGTGCTCCTGACTCCAATGCGGCGTTCATGCGCGCCGCCCGCAACTAGACACCCACTGGGAGGCAAAGGTTGTGCAAATGCGGCGGCGCGATCCACGGCCACCCGAGGCAGTTTCGCTCTCAGCCGGAGTAGCGCCATCCCGGGCCGAGCTGCAACATCTTGTCGAAGACGACCCGGTCGCTGATGTGTGGGCGGTGGCAGTCCAGCGGATGCGTCGGTGCGTAGGTCGACTGCTCAGGCAACAGGGCGGTGAATTGGCCCCATAGCGGTCGGGTCAGCCATGATGGAAGTACAGGCACAGGTCTCCCCAGTGATCACAGAGCGTCGCAACTCCGTGATCGCCCCTGTGCCTATTTCACCGGAGACAAGACAGCATCACCCGCTATGCCGCCGACACTACTGACCGCCCGCTCGGCGACCTGCTCAGCAGGCGGCGGCAGCTGGGGAGGCGGGCCTGCCGGACGACCCCCTTGAAGGCGGCCACAGGCCGAGGCCGACAGCGGGCTGGGTCCGACGATCTCGCGATGGGGCGCGGTCGGGCAGGTACTCGGTCAGGTCTCCGGTGTTTCCCCGTGTGCACCGTCCAGGGTGAGGCGGATCCGTGCCAGGGCCTCGGCGATTTCCGCGGTGTCCTCGTCGTCGGGGCCGTAGACCACGCACATGTCGTAGTGGAGCGGTTCGAGCATTTGCCGGGCCTCGACGAGTCGTCCCTCGGACAGCTCTAGGAATCCGATGGCGCGGCGCAGTTCGATCGCCTCGTCGCAGGCGTCGCTGTCCACGGCTCACACCTGGCGAAGGACTGCCTCGGTCCCTACAAAGCGACCATCACCTTGCCCAGTTCAGCCCGGCAGTGCGCGGCCTGGGCGTGGTAGGAGCGTGCCTCGTCGCTGGCTGGTCCGACGGTGCGGGAGCGGGCGCCGGTGAGGGCGTCGAACTCGGGCGGGGCCCGGCGGTAGTCGCCGCCCAGGAAGCGAACCGCTGCCCGTTCCATGCGCAGCTCGAGCACCTCGTCGTTGCCGGAGCCGAGCGCCAGGGCCGCTGGCTCGATACCATCGCTTCAGTCCCGTTGGGAACGTGCGCTCGTCGCTGCTGATACACAAAGAGCATGCCGATGCCACGTACGGCGCCTGGCAATCAGGGCAGTTGCTTGCCGTGGGAGAAGAGCGCGGCCTCGACCTGGTCCGGCAGGACGCCTCGTCTCTGCGCAAGGTCGTGTACTCCCTCCAGGTACTGCCTGTACTGGTCCGTGGTCCAGCCGTTCTCCGACCAGTCGGCATCGACCGTTTTCAGGTCTTTGAGAGCTCGCGAGACGACGCTATCCAGGATGACCGGCCGATAGGGCCCGGCGGAGCTCTCGTGCCCGGCGAAGTACAGGACCTTGGTGAAGAACGCCGCCCCCAGGTAGGGGATGTGCTGGTCATTGTTCAAGGCCCAGTACGCATCCGTAGCTCCTCGCTTCTGGAGCGCCTTGAGTGCCGCGTTGAGTCGGACGTCGATGTCAGTACCTGGAGAGTGGCGAAAGACCTGCGCGCGTCTGCCTACTGACCGGGCCGGCCACCGAACAGCGCCGAGGGCGCGGTGGCGTCCGGGGCGAGGTGGGCGAGGCGCTTCGGGTCGGCAGGATGATTGTCGGCCTGCTCAAGTGCCTTGATGAGCTGTACGCGTTCCCTGCTGGACAGGTCGGGGTCGATATCAGGAAGCGCGTGGATGGCGTCCATCAGGGCTTGGCGCACCTGCGACTGCGCGACGAACAGGGACTCCTGCACCTCGGGGGTGCTGGTCAGGCAGTGGGCGGCCAGCACGGTCGCGTGGGCCGCGGCGGACTGGGCGGCCGGGTCGCCGTGGGTGAGGGCGGCGATCTCGCGAGCCTGCCGCACCCAGTACTCCGGGTTGTGCCCCGCAACGGCCACGGCGACGGGGAGGGTACGGGTGAGCGTATGGCAACCGCGGCTGATCGTCGTCGGCTTCTCCATGGTGCCCTGCTCGATCTTGGACAGGGCGGCCACGGTCGCTGGCGCCGAACCCCGCCGGTGTGCCAGCACGGGCACCTGGGCGAGCCAGCCGTCGGGCCACTCCTCGTCACCAGCCGTGACCCAGCGGCGCCGCATCCGCTCCACCTCTATGCCCTGCAGGGCGGCCCACCGGCAGTAGGCGTGCCACACCACCGACGGGGGATGGCACAGGCCCCTGTGGTCACCGCGCACGCAAGCGCGGATCGTGCCCTCGGCGGTGAAGCAGGCCAGCTGGGTGCTGACCCCGGCCTGCAACGAGCCCTCGGCCGGTAGCTTGCCTCGGGCCACGCCCAGCGTGTCGCCCACCGCCAGACCGAGCAGCAGCCCGCGCACCCGCGAGGCCGCCCACTTCTCCTTCAAGAACTCAACCTGCCGTACTTCCTCTACCTCTCGCGGCCGGCTCACCGGAGAGGTGCCACCGCTGGCCGCCGGGGTGGCCAACGCGTGCAGCCCGTCCTGCATCTCTGGGTGCTTGTCGAGATGCCAGCCGCCGATCAGCACCCGGCGCAGGTCGTTCAGGGCGGTTTCGGCGTCGGTTCCAGTGGCCAGGTGGCTGTAGAGGGCTGCGACGGCCGGGGTGCGGCTCTGCCCGGGCCACCCTGTCCTCGGCGCTCAGCGACGCGGTCAAGGAGGAGCTGATCGCCAAGAACTACGCGGCGTTCTTGACCCTGCCCAAGGTGGCCAAGCCGCGCGCACTCGCGTGGACCCCGCCGCGCGTAGCCCGCTGGAAGCGCACCGGTGAGAAGCCCTTCCCGGTCATGGTGTGGACGCTGCAGCAGACCGCCGAGTTCCTGGACCACATCGTCGGCGACCGGCACTTCCCCGCCTGGCACCTGGTCCTCTTCCACGGCCTGCGCCGCGGGGAGCTGGCCGCGCTCTCCTGGGACGAGGTGGACCTGGACGCCGAGGTCATCCACATCAGCGAGCAGGTGGTGTCGATCTCGTACGAGGTCCACGAGGACGACCCGAAAGCGACAGCGTGCGCGACATCAAGCTCAACCGCGACTCGGTGATGCAGCTCAAGGCGTGGCGCAAGAAGCAGGCTGCCGAGCGCCAGGAGTGGGCGGACGCCGGCGTGCCCGCCCAGCCCGGCAACCGGGTCTTCACCAAGGAGGACGGTTCGGCGTACCACCCGCAGTTCTTCACCGACCGCTGGGACCGACCGGTAGAGCTGTCCGGGCTGCCGCCCATCCGGCTCCACGACGGCCGCCACGAGGCGGCGAGCCTGGCCCTCGCCGCCGGCGTCGCGCCCAAGGCCGTGCAGGCGATGCTCGGGCACGCGTCCATGCGGATGACGACCGACACCTACCAGACGGTCCTGCCCGAGATGCACGCCGCGACCGCCTCGGCGTCCCTGGACCTCATCACCGCCTACCGGAAGGCGGAGGCGCAGGCGACGCTCGGGCACGCCCCGGTGGCGGCAACGACCGACGCCTATCCGGCGGCTCCGCCCGAGCACGCGACGAAGCAGGCCGCGAAGAAGGCGAAGAGGCAGCGCAGGCGGGTGGCTTGAGAGGGCTGGGACCCCGCTCTTCCCCGAGCGGGGCCCCATATTGGCCCCATCTTGCCCTCGTACACGCTCCAGAGGGCAGTGGACAAGACCACGAGGCGATCAAAGAAAGAAATGACAAAGGGCCAGGTCAGAGTTACTGACTTGGCCCTTTCTGGTGGAGCCGCCTTCGGGATTCGAACCCGAGACCTACGCATTACGAGTGCGTTGCTCTGGCCATCTGAGCTAAGGCGGCGCGCCGTCCGCACTATGGTGCGATCAGCAACGTCGGTAAGTCTACACAGTTTCCCTGGGTGCTCCGACCACCCCCCGGAGGCAGTGCCTCCGGGGCGTCGGGAGCAGCTACGAGCAGTGTTTTCCCTTCGCCGGGGGTGTACCCCGCAGCAGGTAGGCGTCGATCGCCGCGTCGATGCACTTGCTGCCGCGACCGTACGCCGTGTGTCCGTCGCCCTCGTACGTCAGAAGCCTGCCGGAGGAGAGCTGCGAGGCCAGGGCCTTCGCCCAGGGGTACGGGGTCGCCGGATCCCGGGTCGTGCCGACCACCACGATCGGCGCCGCGCCCTGGGCGGTGATGCGGTGGGGCCGGCCCGTCGCCTGCACCGGCCAGTACGCGCAGTTCAGCGACGACCAGGCCAGTCCCTTCCCGAAGACCGGCGACGCCTTCTCGAACGCCGGAAGCGCCTGTTCCACCTCCGCCGGGCCGGAGAACGCCGACGGCAGGTCCAGACAGTTCACGGCCGCGTTCGCGGACATCAGGTTCGCGTACTTGCCGTGCGCGTCGCGCTCGTAATAGCTGTCGGACAGCGCGAGCAGCGCGGCCCCTTCGTGGCGCTTGATCGCCGAGGTCAGCGCCTCGCGCAGCTGGGGCCAGGCCGCCTGGTCGTACATCGCGGCGATCACCCCGGTCGTGGCCAGGGCCTCGCCGACCCTGCGGCCGCCGGCGTTGCCCGCCGCGAGGGGGGAGGCGTCGAGCTGCGCGAAGAACGCCTTCAGATGGTCGCCCACCTTGGCCGGCGACGTGCCCCGGCCGCCCAGCGGACAGTTGGACTGCCGGACGCAGTCCTTGGCGAAGGACTGGAAGGCCGTCTCGAAACCCGCCGTCTGGTCCTCGTTGAGCTTGCGGGCGGACAGGGACGGATCCATCGCGCCGTCCAGCACCAGTCGGCCCACGCGGTCCGGGAACAGCCCCGCGTACGTCGCTCCGAGGAACGTGCCGTAGGACGCGCCCACATAGCTCAGCTTCTGGTCGCCCAGCACCGCGCGCAGGATGTCCATGTCACGGGCCGCCTCGACCGTCGAGACATGGCGCAGCAGGCTCGCCGAGTGCCGCCCGCAGCCCTCCGCGAACTTCTTGTCCGAAGCGACGAGCTGGTTCACCTCCGCCTGGTTGTCGGGCGTGAGGTCGGTCTGCGCGTACGCGTCCATCTCGCGCCCGTCGAGGCAGACGACCGGCTGGCTGTGGCCCACACCGCGGGGGTCCATGCCCACGATGTCGTAGCGGGCGCGGATCTCCGCCGGGTAGCCGGTGCCCGCGTACTGCTCCAGATAGCCGACGGCCGAGCCGCCCGGCCCGCCCGGGTTCACCAGCAGCGAGCCGAGGGGTTTACCGGGGCCCTTGGCCCGTTTGCGGGCCACGGCCAGTGCCACGTCGCCCGCGGCCGGCTTGTCGTAGTCGCGGGGCGCCTTCATCGTGGCGCACTCGAAGCCGGGGACTTTGCAGGGACTCCAGGTCAGCCGCTGCGCGTAGTACGAGGAGAGCGCCGCCGGCGTGGCCCGGGGCAGCGCGGCCAGTCCCGCGTCCGTTGCCGTCGCCGTCGTAGCGCCTCTGGCGGAGCAGGCCGACCCGAGCAGCGCGGCGGCGGCGAGCAGCGCACCGGCCGTCCGCAACGCCCGGGGTGGACGGAGGAGTCGGAGGAGGGGGAACGGACGGGAGCGGGGACGGCGAGAGCGGCGGGAACGGGGCGAGGGGGACGGTCCGGTGATGCGCCTGGTCTGCATTCCGTGAGCGTAACTCTGCGGGATGGCCTGATCGCTCTCCGTCGCCTCGGCCCTTCGTACGAGTGACACCGTCAATCCGCCGCGGGCCGTATCCCCCTCATGGGCGGGCCTGCGTCGGCTCCCCTTACCACTTCGGCCCTTTTCACCCGGCCCGGAGCGCCATCGTCATCGCCTCCACGGCCAGCAGGGGCGCCACATTGCGGTCCAGGGCCTCCCGGCAGGCGGCGATCGCCTCGATACGACGGAGTGTCGACTCGGGCGTGCTGCCCCTGGCCAGGCGCTCCAGGGCGTCCTCCGCGTCCGCGTTCGCCAGGGCGATACGGGAGCCGAGCTGGAGGGCGAGGACGTCGCGGTAGAAGCCGGTGAGGTCGGTGAGGGCCTGGTCCAGGCTGTCGCGCTGAGTACGCGTTCTACGGCGCTTCTGCTTGTCCTCCAGATCCTTCATCACGCCCGCTGTGCCGCGGGGCATCCGGCCTCCCTGCACCGCGCCCAGCGCCGCCTTCAGCTCCTCGGTCTCCTTGCCGTCCATCTCCTCGGCGAGCTGCTTGGAGTCCTCCGTGGCCGCGTCGACCAGCTCCTGGGCCGCCTTGAGACAGCCGCCGATGTCGTCGATCCGCAGCGGGAGCTTCAGTACGGCGGCCCGGCGGGCCCGGGCGCCCTCGTCGGTGGCCAGTCGGCGGGCGCGGTCGACATGGCCCTGGGTGGCGCGGGCGGCGGCGAACGCGGCCTCCGGGTCGAGGCCGTCGCGCCGGACGAGCATGTCCGCGACCGCCTCCACGGACGGGGTGCGCAGATTGAGGTGGCGGCAGCGGGAGCGGATCGTCGGGAGGACGTCCTCCAGGGACGGCGCGCACAGCAGCCAGACCGTACGCGGAGCGGGTTCCTCCACCGCCTTCAGGACCGCGTTGGCCGACTTCTCGTTCAGCCGCTCGGCGTCCTCGACGAGGATCACCTGCCAGCGGCCGTTCGCCGGCGACGTGAACGACTTGCGGACCGTGTCGCGCATGTCGTCCGCGAGGATCTGCGTGCCGACGGCGGCGACCGTCGTCACGTCCGCGTGGGTGCCGACCAGGGCGGTGTGGCACCCGTCGCAGAAGCCGCAGCCGGGGGCGCCTCCGAGTGCGCGGTCGGGGCTCACGCACTGCAACGCCGCGGCGAACGCCCGCGCCGCCCGCGTACGCCCCGCGCCGGGCGGGCCCGTGAACAGCCAGGCGTGCGTCATCTTGGACGCCTCGGGCGGCGGGGCGGCGGTGGCGGCCGCGGTGACGAGGGCGTCGGCGTCGCGGGCAGCCGCGCCGAGCTGCTCGCTCACCTTCTCCTGTCCCACGAGGTCGTCCCACACGGTCACGGGACACCGCCTTTCCGTCGTACTCGCCCTGCCGCGATCCATTGTGCGGGCCGCCACTGACAACTGTGTGCGCCACTGCTGACAGCCACTGCTGCCGGCCACCACGGACTACCGGCCACCACGGACGACCGGCCGCCACGGACGATCGGGGCAGCCGACGGTCGGCGTCATGCGGGCGGCAGGGCCCGGCGGCACGGCCCCTCTCAGCCGCGCCGGCCCCGCCCGCGATCGTCGTCGTCCCAGCCCTCGTCCTCGCGGGAGCCGAGCAGTTCGTCCGCCAGGCTCGGGAGGTCGTCGAGCGGGGTCTCCTCCGCCCAGTCCGGACGGGGCCGGCGCCGCGGACGGCCCTCGCTGTCCATCTGCGGCAGCTCCCGCGTGCGGTCCTCGGTCCCGTCGGGCCGCGGTGCCGCCTGCTCGTCGCGGAAGAAGCCCGGCGGCACCCGGTCCGCCGGATCACCGGCGTCGGCGTCCCGCACGGGCGGCAGCACGGCCGTCTCGTCGGCCGCGCCCGGCACCACCGGGGGCAGCAACGCCGTCTCGTCGGCGGCACCCTGCGGCTCCGGCGGCCTCGGCAGCTTCGCCGTGGTCTCCGCCTCCCTCTCCACCGGCCGGACCGGCGGCAGGACCGCGGTCTCGTCCGCGGGCCCGCCGGACGCGTTCGACGGCGTCACGAGCGGCGTGGGCACGGTGGACTCGTTGTCCGCCCGGGAGACCCCGGAGCCCCGCGAGGACCCGCCCTCGGAACCGGACGCTCCGCCGCCGGTCGTGCCCGAACCCGAAGCGGTACCCGAAGCGGCCGCAGCAGCCGAAGCCGCCGCCTCGGCCGCGGCCCGTCGTGCCTCCTCGGCCCGCAGCAGCGCCTCCTCGGCCTTGCGCTGCTTCTCCAGACGGCGCTCCTCGGCCTCGGCCCGCAGCCGGGCCTCCTCCTCGGCCTGCCTGCGCCGCTTCTCCTCCTCGGCCTTGCGCCGGGCCTCCTCGGCCTGCCTGGCCTGCTCCTCCGCGAGAAGGCGGGCCCGCTCCTCCTCGGCGCGCCGACGGGCTTCCTCGGCCCGCTGCCGGGCCTCCTCCGCCTGCCGTTCCGCCTCGCGGCGCTGCGCCTCCTCCAGCTCGCGCTGCTTGCGCTCCTCCTCCTCGGCCCGGAGCCTGGCGAGCTGCTCCTGGCGCTCGCGCTCCAGCCGCTCCTCCTCGGCCTTGCGCGCGGCCTCTTCCTCGGCCTTGCGCCGGGCCTCCTCCTCGGCCTTGCGGCGTGCCTCCTCCTGGGCCTTCACCTCGGCCTCGGACAGCGGCAGCAGCCGGTCGAGCTGGTGGCGGATGACCGTGGTGACCGCCTCGGGCTCCTGACCGGCGTCGACGACCAGATAGCGCCCGGGGTCGGCGGCGGCCAGCGTGAGGAATCCGGACCGTACGCGCGCGTGGAACTCGGCCGGTTCCGACTCCAGCCGGTCCGGCGCCTCGGTGAACCGCTCCCTCGCCGTCTCGGGGGCCACGTCCAGCAGGACGGTGAGATGGGGGACCAGACCGTTGGTCGCCCACCGGTTGATCCGGGCTATCTCCGTCGGGGACAGATCCCGGCCCGCTCCCTGGTAGGCCACGGACGAGTCGATGTACCGGTCGGAGATCACGACCGCGCCCCGCTCCAGGGCCGGCCGGACGACCGTGTCGACGTGCTCCGCGCGGTCCGCCGCGTACAGCAGCGCCTCCGCGCGGTGCGACAGACCGGCGCTGGAGACGTCCAGCAGGATCGACCGCAGCCGCTTGCCGACCGGTGTCGCCCCCGGCTCACGGGTCAGCACGACCTCGTGCCCCTTGGCCCGGATCCACTCGGCGAGCGCCTCGGCCTGGGTGGACTTCCCGGCTCCGTCGCCGCCCTCCAGAGCGATGAAGAAGCCGCTCTCGGCGGCCGCCTCCACCGGGTCGTCGCCGCGCAGCGCATCGCGCAGGTCGCGCCGCAGCGGCACCCCGGAGCGGTCGTCGACCTTGGCCAGGACCAGCGCCGCCACCGGCAGCAGCAGCGCGCCCACCAGCATCAGGGTGAAGGCGGCGCCCCCGTGCGCGAACACGAACTTGCCGTTCTGCAGCCGGTGCGGCCCGATCGCCCCGGCCACCACGGGTGCCACCAGGGCGCCGATGGCCACGGAGACCCGTACGACCGCCTGGAGGTGCTCGGTGGTCCTGCCCCGCCGATGGTCCTCGGTCTCCTGGTCGAGCAGTGTGTGCCCGGTGTTCGCCGAGACACCCGCGCCGACGCCCGCGAGCGCCACGATCAGCAGCACGGTGGTGACGTCCGGGACGAGCCCGCCGGCGAGCAGTGCGACCCCGGTGAACGCGATCGCCAGGGCGAGCAGCCGGCGCCGCGACAGCGACGGCAGCATGCGGGGCGCCGTACGGATGCCGACGACCGTGCCGCCGGTCAGCGCGAGGACCAGCAGGCCGTATGTCACCGGGCCGCCGGCCAGGTCCTTGGCCAGCAGCACGGAGACGGCGACGGCGGCCGAGACGGCCCCGGCGACGGCCGCGCAGGCCGGCACCAGCAGCGGGATGGCGCCCGTACGGCCCTTGTCGACGCCCGAGCCCGTCCGCGGGCGGCGCAGGCCCTCCAGCGGCGACCGCGCACGGGGGGTGCGGGCGTCGGGCAGTTCGAGGGAGCTGACGACGGACAGCGAGGCGGCGAACAGACCGGCCGCGACATACGAGGCCAGGGCCGCCTGGTGCAGGGAGAACCAGGCGATGCCCGTGCCCAGCAGGTTGCTCAGGAGCGACACGAGGACGAGCGCGGCGGCCGCCAGCGGCACCGCCACGAATCCCGTACGCAGCGACAGGCGCCGCAGCGCGTCCATGTGGTCCGGCAGCGGACGCACCGTTGCGCCCTCCAACGGCGGCGTGGGCAGCAGGGTGGGCGCCGCGCTCTCGCGGCACACCGTCCAGAAGCGCTCGGCGACCCCGGTGACGAAGGCGGTGACCAGCAGGACCGGCAGCGCGTTGGCCGGCGTCCAGTCGATCCACAGGGGGGCGACGATCAGCAGGGCGGCTCTGAACGCGTCCGCGCCGACCATGGTCCAGCGGCGGTCGAGCGGTCCCTCCTTGGAGGTCAGCGCGGTGAGCGGGCCGAGGAGAACGGCCCCGAAGAGCACGATGGCGAGAATGCGCGCGCCGAAGACAGTCGCGATCGCGAACGCCACGCCCCGGTATCCACCGCCGAAGGAACCCTGGGTGATGGCCGCCTGGAGAGCGAGCATGACAAGTACAAAGAGGGCAAGGGCGTCACCCACCCCGCCCACGAGCTGGGCGCTCCACAGCCGCTTCAGCTGCGGCCGGCGCAGCAGGGCGCGGACGGCGCGCTCGCGGGAATCTGCGACCAGGGCGTCGTCGGGGGCCGGGTTCTGGGCCGTTGGCTGCTCGGCTCGCGTCATGCTTTCAGCCTATCGGCAGCCACGGACAGCCCGTGGCAGGCGCCCGAACGTGCGCCCGCCTGTCATCGAACTGATGCAGGAGCGTGCGTTTCGCGAAGCCGATGTGAGCGTGGGCGGCGGAATCCGTCCGGACGACGCCCATGAGGAGATAGGTCCGGAGGGCGTCCTTGCGGGGAAACGCCGGAGGGCGCCCGTGCGGCGATCTGCCGCAGGGGCGCCCACGCGAGGCACGGGGACCGGGCTCAGTCCTCGGCGCTGTCCTTCGAGGCCGCGGTCGTCCTCGCGGCCGCGGCCTTCTTCGCAGTCGTCTTCTTCGCAGTCGTCTTGGCCGCCGCCGTCTTCTTCGCGGCGGTCTTCTTGGCGGCCGTCTTCTTCGCCGCCGTCGACGCCGTCTTCTTCGCCGGAGCCTTCTTCGCCGTCTTCTTGGCGGGCCCCTTGGCGCGCTTCTCCGCGAGCAGCTCGAAGCCGCGCTCCGGCGTGATGGTCTCGACGCTGTCGCTCGAACGCAGGGTGGCGTTGGTCTCCCCGTCGGTGACGTATGGCCCGAAGCGGCCGTCCTTCACGACGACGGGCTTCCCGCTGACCGGGTCCTCGCCCAGCTCCTTCAGCGGCGGCTTGGCGGCCGCGCGACCCCGCTGCTTGGGCTGGGCGTAGATCGCCAGCGCCTCCTCCAGCGTGATCGTGAAGATCTGGTCCTCGGACTGCAGCGACCGCGAGTCCGTGCCCTTCTTCAGGTACGGGCCGTAGCGCCCGTTCTGCGAGGTGATCTCCTGGCCGTCGGCGTCGGTGCCGACGATCCGCGGCAGGGACATCAGCTGCAGCGCGTCGTCGAGGGTCACCGTGTCCAGGGACATCGACTTGAACAGCGAGGCCGTGCGCGGCTTGATCGCGTTCTTGCCCGTCTTCGGGGTGCCCTCGGGGAGGATCTCCGTGACGTACGGGCCGTAGCGGCCGTCCTTGGCGACGATCGGACGGCCCGTCTCCGGGTCCGTGCCCAGCGGGCGCTCGCCGCTCGGCTTCGCGAGCAGTTCCTCGGCCAGCTCGACCGTCAGCTCGTCCGGCGCCAGGTCGGCCGGGATGTCGGCGCGCTGGTGCTCCTCGGAGTCCTTCTCGCCCCGCTCGATGTACGGGCCGTAGCGGCCGACGCGCAGCACGATGTCGTTGCCGACGGGGAACGACGACACCTCGCGCGCGTCGATCGCGCCCAGGTCGGTCACCAGTTCCTTGAGACCACCGAGGTGGTCGCCGTCGCCGTTGCCGGCGTCCGCGGCGACGCCCTCGACCGTGCCCTCGCCGAAGTAGAACCGCTTCAGCCACGGCACGGCCTTGGCCTCGCCGCGCGCGATACGGTCGAGGTCGTCCTCCATCTTGGCGGTGAAGTCGTAGTCGACGAGCCGCCCGAAGTGCTTCTCCAGCAGGTTGACCACGGCGAAGGACAGGAAGGACGGCACGAGGGCCGTGCCCTTCTTGAACACATAGCCGCGGTCGAGGATCGTGCCGATGATCGACGCGTACGTCGACGGGCGGCCGATCTCGCGCTCTTCCAGCTCCTTGACCAGCGACGCCTCGGTGTAGCGCGCCGGGGGCTTGGTGGAGTGGCCGTCGGCCGTGATCTCCTCGGCGCTGAGCGCGTCGCCCTCGGCGACCTGGGGCAGCCGGCGCTCGCGGTCGTCCAGCTCCGCGTTCGGGTCGTCGGCACCTTCCACGTAGGCCTTCAGGAAGCCGTGGAAGGTGATCGTCTTGCCGGACGCGCTGAACTCGGCGTCCCGTCCGTCGGCGGCGGTGCCACCGATGCGGATGGTGACCGAGTTACCGGTGGCGTCCTTCATCTGGGAGGCGACGGTCCGCTTCCAGATCAGTTCGTAGAGCTTGAACTGGTCTCCGGTCAGACCCGTCTCCGCGGGGGTGCGGAAACGATCACCCGAAGGACGGATCGCCTCGTGCGCCTCCTGCGCGTTCTTGACCTTGGCCGCGTAGGTGCGCGGCTGCTCGGGCAGGTAGTTCGCCCCGTACAGCTGCGTGACCTGGGCGCGGGCGGCGGTGACCGCCGTGTCCGAGAGGGTCGTGGAGTCCGTACGCATGTACGTGATGAAGCCGTTCTCGTACAGCTTCTGCGCGATCTGCATGGTGGCCTTCGCACCGAAGCCGAGCTTGCGGCTGGCCTCCTGCTGCAGCGTCGTCGTACGGAACGGAGCGTACGGCGAGCGGCGGTACGGCTTGGACTCGACCGAGCGGACCGAGAACCGGGTGTTCTCCAGGGCGGCGGCCAGCGCCCGGGCGTTCTGCTCGTCGAGGTGCAGGGTGTTCGCGCTCTTCAGCCGGCCCAGCGAGTCGAAGTCACGGCCCTGGGCGACGCGCTTGCCGTCGACGGTCGCAAGCCGTGCCACCAGGGTCGACGGGTCGGACGGGTCGCCCGCGCGGCCGGTGCCGAAGGTGCCGGTCAGGTCCCAGTACTCGGCGGAGCGGAACGCCATGCGGTCCCGCTCCCGCTCCACGACCAGGCGGGTCGCCACGGACTGCACACGGCCCGCCGACAGCCGCGGCATGACCTTCTTCCACAGGACCGGCGAGACCTCGTAGCCGTAGAGGCGGTCGAGGATACGACGGGTCTCCTGGGCGTCCACGAGCTTCTGGTTCAGCTCGCGCGGATTGCGGACGGCCTGCTGGATCGCGTCCTTGGTGATCTCGTGGAAGACCATCCGCTTGACCGGGACCTTCGGCTTCAGCACCTCCTGGAGGTGCCAGGCGATGGCCTCGCCCTCGCGGTCCTCATCAGTGGCGAGGAAGAGCTCGTCGGAGTCCCGCAGCAGGTCCTTGAGCTTCTTGACCTGGGCCTTCTTGTCGGCGTTGACGACGTAGATCGGCTGGAAGTCGTGTTCGACGTCGACGCCGAGGCGGCGTACCTCACCCGTGTACTTCTCCGGCACCTCCGCGGCGCCGTTCGGAAGGTCGCGGATGTGCCCGACACTCGCCTCGACGGTGTAGCCGGGGCCGAGGTAGCCCTTGATCGTCTTCGCCTTGGCAGGCGACTCGACGATGACGAGTCGGCGACCGCCCTGTGCGGTCTCGCTGGTCGGGGACAACTTCGCTCTTCTCTCCGGTCGACTTCGGCCTCCCCAGGCCTTCGTCCCGGGGTCGGGTCATGGTGACGCTGCGGAGTGTGACGGTACATCCCGCCCCCGTGTCAAACGGGAAAAGCCCGCAACGGCCACTCGAACGGTAACCCGACTACCGGCATTCCTGCCGCCCGGAGTGGCGGACAGTCCTCTCGGCCCTGTCCGGAGGGTGATCTCCCAGTTACCGGAGACCCGGTCGGCGGACGACCGGGAACCGTGATGTCAGAGGCGCGTGAGGCACCATGCCCCGGCGGCGAGCGCGGCCAGGGCGACGAGGCTCGCGAGGGTGGCGGATGCGACGCGGCTCACACCCTCGGCAACGAGCTCGCGGCGGTACAGCCGGGTCGCGGTCCAGGTCAGCAGCCCGGCCCCGAACAGGGCGAACACCGTGCCCGCGAAGATCGCCGGTCCGCTCTCCATGTCCCGTTCCCTCCGTTCCCGCACTGCCCAGCGACGCGAGGCTGACACGTCCGGGAGGCGTGTGCACGAACCCGGGGTGAACGCGCGGCGGACGAGTCCCGATACGTCACCCGTACGCCCCCTGGCCCGGTTCCCGGCGCGTGAGCCCGGTCGCTGGTCTCGGGATCGCGGAGCCCAGGGCTCGTGGATTGCGGACCGTGGACCGGGCTCGTAGGCCTGGCTCGTGGGCGAGACTCGCGGACCATGTCGTGGACCTGGCTCGCAGGACCCCGAGGCCGTACGCCGTGCGAGCCGGGCGCGTGCGGCTCCGAGGCCGCTCCTGCGCCGCACCCGCCCAGTCTCCGCGCCAGCACGCGCGCGTGCGGGTCGCGCGAATCGGGCTGCGCCCGGCGGATGTTGGCCGGTTTCACGCCCCCCGGAACCCCGGCCCGCGCCTCTCCGCCCTGGGTGCGGAGCCCCGTCGCGGCGAGCAGTCTGACGGGTGCGCGGGTGTGAGCACCCGAACGGGTAAGGCCCAGTGCGCCGCGCACGCCCCCGCGATCGCGCCCGTCGCCCTGCCAGGGCGTGTTTCGAAGTCCCGTCTGGCTCGCGACGCCTGGCACGGCACCTCGCCGCGTTGTCGGGGTCGTCCGCGTACGCCCAGTACGCGGACGACCCTCCGCCCTGCGATGCTCCCCCACTGCCTGATAGGCGTGGGGGCACCCCCAGCACCAGACGCCGCCGGCCGGTCGCGGTCAGGGGTGTATCACGGTGGACCACGAGGGCCTTTCTGCTGGTGTAGACGTCGCAATCCACACCGAACCGGAAGGCCCTCGCCTGTTCAAGATCCCTCAGCCGAGACCTGGCTCACCCGTCCACAACCTCTCAGGACAGAACAACTAGCGCGCCGGCTCCAGGAACCCCTGCTCGACCAGAAGCCGGATCTGTGCGGGGGTCCGGTCGCGCAGCAAAACGGGGTCCTCGCCGACGAGTTGGGCGATGGCGTCGAGGATCCGCCCCGCGCTCAGCGTGCCGTCGCAGACGCCCGCGAAGCCCGCGCCGACCGTGTCCACCTTCGTGGCACGCCGCATCCCGCGGTTCTGGCGCAGCACGACGTGCTCGGGGTCCTCCGCGCCGGGCAGCCCGACCTGCTCCTGCACGACCTCGGCGGCGAGCCTGAAGTGCCCGGCGAGCAGGGCCGCGTCGTCGTGCTCCCGCAGATAGTCGATGCGGTCGAAGTGCGCGCGCACCGTGGCGCCGAGCGGCTGCTCCACCGGGTGCGGCCACTCCTCGACCGTGATCGACGGCTCGGCGGCGTCCGTCCGGTGCAGCGCGATCCAGCCGAAGCCCACCGCGCGGACCTTGCGCGCCTCGAACTCGTCGAGCCAGGCGTCGTAGCGCCCCTGGTACTCCGCCGTGTCGCCGCGGTGGTCGCCCGCGTCCCGCAGCCACAACTCGGCGTACTGCGTGACGTCCTGGACCTCGCGCTGCACGATCCAGGCGTCACAGCCGCGCGGCACCCATGAGCGCAGCCGGTCCTGCCAGTCCTCCCCCTCCACGTGCTGCCAGTTGGCGAGGAACTGCGCGAACCCGCCCCCGTTCAGCCGCTCCCCCGACTTCTGAACGAGCGTGCGGCACAGATCGTCCCCGCCCATCCCGCCGTCGCGGTAGGTGAGCCGGGCGCCCGGTGAGATCACGAAGGGCGGGTTGGAGACGATCAGGTCGTACGTCTCCTCGTCCCGGATCGGCTCGAACAGCGAGCCCTGGCGCAGATCCGCGGCCGGGGCGCCGGACAGCGCCAGGGTCAGCGCGGCGATGTGCAGGGCCCTCGGGTTGACGTCGGTCGCGGTCACGCGCGTGGCGTGCTGGGCGGCGTGCAGCGCCTGGATGCCGGAACCCGTGCCGAGGTCGAGGGCGGAGCCGACGGGGGCACGCACGGTGATCCCGGCGAGGGTGGTGGAGGCGCCGCCGACCCCCAGGACGACCTGCTCGTCCCGGCTGCCGATGCCGCCCGCCCCGCCGACCGCGCACCCCAGGTCGGAGACGATGAACCAGTCCTCGCCGTCGGATCCGCCGTACGGCCGGACGTCCACGGTCGCGGCGAGCTCGTCGCCCCCGGTGCGTACCAGCCAGCCGGCGTCCACGCACGCGTCGACGGGCAGAACGCCCGCCACGCGCGCGTGCGGTACCGGCTGTTGCAGCAGAAACAGCCGGACGAGGGTCTCCAGCGGTGTGTCCCCGCGTGTGGCCCGGAGCGCGGGCACGGTCTCGCTCCGGGCGAGCGCCGCGTACGCGGGCGCACCGAGCAGTTCGAGCAGCCCGTCGGCGGTGAAGGAGGCCGCCAGCAGGGCGTCCCGCAGCCGTGCGGTGACGTCGGCTCGATCGGTGGAGGGCAGCGTGGACAGACTGGAGTTACTCACGCCCCCCATTGTGGCGCGGGAAGGCCGGCCCTGACCGCAGCACCGGCCACCCGGAACGCGCCGTTCAGCCAGTCGTCGCCGGGGCCGAGGCGGACGTGGAGGCGCTCTTGCAGCTCGCCTGCTTCGTCATCGCCACGCCGACCTCGCCCGCCTCCAGCTGCTTGAGCGCGTCGTTCCCGCTCTTGCTCAGCTTGTCGAGTTGGGTCGCGATCCCCTTGAGCCCGTCGGCGAACTTCGCCTGGTCCTTCGTGTTCAACCCGTCCATCTGCTTCTGGAGGCCGGCGTACGCCGTGGAGATGCTGTTGAGCTCCTGGACCGCGTTCTTCTGCTTGGCCGCGCCGTTGTCGACCTCGGGCGCGCCCGCTCTCTCGACGCCCGCGCCGATCGCCTTGTAGGCGTCGGACATGTCCTGGAAGGCCTGGGAGTCCGTCTTCTGGACCTGTTCGGGCGTGCTGTTGTCCGAGGTCTGCTTCTGGATCGCGGTGCTGGCGTCGGCGATCTTCTTCGCCTGGGGCTGCACCGCGTCACAGACCTGCTTGGCCCAGGTCCCGAGCTTGTCCTCGCTGACGCTGCTCTTGCCGGCGCTGGTGCATCCCGACAGTGCCAGTACCAGTACCGCACCGCCGGACAGTGCGGCTGCGAGCTTCTTGTTCACCGGATTGGTCCCTTCCATGGCTCTCTCGGCCCCGGAAGATACACGCCAACCGGGCGACGGCCGCGCGGCGATTGTCGCTGATGACCGCCCTTGCAGGCATTTACACCAAGAGAGAGAAGGGTCACGCAGAGAGGCATGAACACGGACAGGGCGGGCGTACAGGCTCGCGATGAGCGCCGTACGCCCGCCCTTTTGTCCGTACCTGACCAGGCGGAAAAGCGGGTGCCGTGTGGCCCGCTACGAAACCACCGCCGCGTCGGGTGACTTGCTGACCCGCTCGGCGTTGTCTTCGTCCCCCACTGCGATTCCACGCCGCTTGGAGATGTACACGGCAGTCGCGATCACGGCAAGGGCGAGGACCGCGACCAGGATCCGGACGCCGAGACTCTTGTCGCTGCCGTACGAGAACTTGATGACCGCCGGCGCGATGAGCAGCGACACCAGGTTCATCACCTTCAGCAGCGGGTTGATCGCCGGGCCCGCGGTGTCCTTGAAGGGGTCGCCGACCGTGTCGCCGATCACCGTCGCGGCATGCGCGTCGCTGCCCTTGCCGCCGTGGTGCCCGTCCTCGACGAGCTTCTTGGCGTTGTCCCAGGCGCCGCCCGAGTTGGCCAGGAAGACCGCCATCAGCGTGCCGGTGCCGATCGCGCCCGCGAGGTACGCGCCGAGCGCACCGACGCCCAGCGTGAAGCCGAGGGCGATGGGCGCCATGACTGCGAGCAGACCGGGGGTGGCCAGTTCCCTGAGGGCGTCCTTGGTGCAGATGTCCACGACCCTGCCGTACTCCGGCTTCTCCGTGTAGTCCATGATCCCGGGCTTCTCACGGAACTGCCGTCGCACCTCGTAGACCACCGCCCCGGCGGACCGCGACACGGCGTTGATCGCCAGCCCCGAGAAGAGGAAGACGACCGCCGCGCCCACGATGAGGCCGACCAGGTTGTTGGGCTGCGAGATGTCCATGACCAGGCTCATCGGTCCGCCGTCGCCGACCTTTGCGCCCACGTCCTGTGCGGCCGTGGTGATCGCGTCGCGGTACGAGCCGAAGAGCGCCGAGGCCGCGAGAACGGCGGTGGCGATGGCGATGCCCTTGGTGATCGCCTTGGTCGTGTTGCCCACGGCGTCCAGGTCGGTGAGCACCTGCGCGCCCGCGCCCTCGACATCGCCGGACATCTCGGCGATGCCCTGGGCGTTGTCGGAGACCGGCCCGAAGGTGTCCATGGCGACGATCACGCCGACCGTGGTGAGCAGACCCGTGCCGGCCAGCGCCACCGCGAACAACGCGAGCATGATCGACGTGCCGCCCAGCAGGAACGCTCCGTACACGCCGAGCCCGATCAGCAGCGCCGTGTAGACGGCCGATTCCAGGCCGAGGGAGATTCCGGCGAGGACGACGGTCGCGGGTCCGGTCAGCGAGGTCTTTCCGATGTCCCGCACCGGGCGGCGGGTGGTCTCGGTGAAGTAGCCGGTCAGCTGCTGGATCAGCGCGGCGAGCACGATGCCGATGGCCACCGCGACGAGCGCGAGGATCCGCGGGTCGCCGTCCTTGGCCCGGATCGCCGCGTCGGAGATGCCCTTGAGGGCGGCGTACGACGACGGCAGATAGGAGTAGACGGCCGCGGCGACCAGCGCCAGCGAGATCACCGCCGAGATGAAGAAGCCCCGGTTGATCGCGGACATGCCGCTGCGGTCGGCGCGCCGCGGCGCCACCGCGAAGATTCCGATCATCGCGGTCACGACCCCGATCGCGGGCACGATCAGCGGGAACGCCAGCCCCGAGTTGCCGAACGCGGCCTTGCCGAGGATCAGCGCGGCCACCAGCGTCACGGCGTACGACTCGAAGAGGTCGGCCGCCATGCCCGCACAGTCGCCGACGTTGTCGCCCACGTTGTCGGCGATGGTCGCGGCATTACGCGGGTCGTCCTCCGGAATGCCCTGCTCGACCTTGCCGACCAGGTCGGCGCCGACGTCGGCGGCCTTGGTGAAGATTCCGCCGCCGACACGCATGAACATGGCGATCAGGGCCGCGCCGAGACCGAAGCCCTCCAGGACCTTCGGGGCGTTCGCCGCGTACACCAGCACCACGCAGGAGGCGCCCAGCAGACCGAGCCCCACCGTGAACATGCCGACGACGCCACCCGTGCGGAAAGCGATCTTCATGGCTCGGTGCGAAACGGTGGTGAGGTCCTTCTCGGGCTCGCCCTTCGCCGGGGTCGCCTCGCGTGCCGCGGCCGCGACCCGCACATTGCTGCGTACGGCGAGCCACATGCCGATATAGCCGGTGGCCGCCGAGAACGCCGCACCGATCAGGAAGAACACCGACCGTCCGGCACGCTGATTCCAGTCGTCCGCGGGCAGCAGCATGAGCAGGAAGAACACGACCACGGCGAATACGCCGAGCGTGCGCAGCTGCCGGGCCAGATAGGCGTTGGCGCCTTCCTGGACCGCCGCGGCGATCTTTTTCATGCTGTCGGTGCCCTCGCCCGCCGCGAGTACCTGGCGCACCAGAATCCCGGCGACCACGAGGGCCGCGAGGGCGACCACGCCGATCGCGATCACGATCAGGCGGTTGCTGTCGGTCAGTACGGCCGCTGCGAGGGTTGTGGGATGGTCAAACTGTTGAGGGGTAGAAAGCCCCGCCATTCGTCCTCCTTGACGCTTGGGCTGAGCTCAAGATGTGGACGGATTGTAGGTACCGGGACCTGATCAAAACAGTGCACGGCAAGCGGAATTGGCCTTCACGTGCTCTTCAGTAAAAGATCGCACGTGAGACACAGAACCCGAAAGAGGTAATGCCCCAAAAGCATTGACTGGATCAGCGCTTGATCAAATTATCGCGCGATTGATCGTGAAGGAATTCACGAATGGCGGGCGCGACTGTACAAAAACAAGGGCCCTGCACACGGCAGGGCCCTTGAAACGTAACGACTGCTACGGGAAGAGGGAGACGTGCGAGACCTGTCAGGCCGGGAGCGTGGCGGGCGGCGTGGTCGGCCAGCTCATCCTGATCAGTCCGCCGTTCTCCCCGGTGGAGACCTCGACGTCGTCCACGAGGCCGCTGATGACCGCGAGGCCCATCTCGTCCTCCTCGGCCTCGGCGTCGTCGACGGCACCGGACCCGCCGGACGCCTTGTCGCCGGGCACCAGGTGGGGCGCCTCGTCACCGACCTCGATGGAGAACTGCTTCTCCTCCTCGGTCAGCAGCACCCGCACCGGCGCCGAGACGCCGTTGCTCTGGTGCAGTCCGACGGCCCGGGTGCAGGCCTCGCCGACGGCGAGCCTGACCTCGTCGAGTACGGCCTCCTCCACTCCGGCCCTGCGCGCCACCGCTGCCGCCACCAGACGGGCGGTCCTGACGTGCTCGGGCAGCGCGCTGAAGCGGAGTTCAACGGTGGCCATGCATCCCCCTCGGAACTCGGGCGTGCGATCAGGGGGCCGGGCCAACAGGGCCCGGTCCCCCGCTCTTGCTTCAGCCGTCCGGGCTGCGGCCCGGAAGCGGGTCAGTCGGTGGCCGCTACCGCTTCCTCGACCGAGGTGTGGATCGGGAACACCTTGGTGAGACCGGTGATGCGGAAGATCTTGAGAATGCGCTCCTGGTTGCACACCAGGCGCAGGGAGCCCTCATGGGCCCGCACACGCTTCAAGCCGCCCACCAGCACGCCGAGCCCGGTGGAGTCGAGGAAGTCGACGCCCTCCATGTCGACGACGAGGTGGAAATTCCCGTCGTTCACCAGCTCGACCAGCTGCTCGCGCAGCTTGGGCGCGGTATATACGTCGATTTCGCCACCGACCTCGACGACCGTACGATCGCCGACGGTACGGGTCGACAGGGACAGGTCCACGGATCCTCCAGCACCTTGCTATCGAGCGGTCGCCCCACGGGACACCTCGGCAGAGCCCCAGGACGGTTCGCCAGCCGCGATGGCATTCAATCACTTACCGGCAGGCGTGCACGACGCCTTGGGCCCATTGTCCGTCACGCCAGTGACACACTCGGTGCCGATGGCCAAGAATCACCGATCCGATCGACCCCCGACAGACCCCGTGTCCCGCCTCGCGCCGGCCACGGTGCTGGACCGGCTCGCCTCGGGGCCGAGCCGGGCTTCGCGCATCACTCATACGGAGCACTTGCCCCCGCGAGAGGGCCGCCATGCCGTCTGGCCGGACCGGATCCGCACGGAGGTGGTCGCAGCCGTGCGGGACGCGGGCATCGAGCACCCCTGGGCCCACCAGATGCTCGCCGCCGAGCACGCCCTGGACGGCGATTCGGTGGTCGTCGCCACGGGCACCGCGTCGGGCAAGTCGCTCGCCTACCTCGTCCCGGTGCTGTCCTGTCTGCTGGACGGCGCCGAGGCCCCGAACGGGCGGGGCGCGACCGCCCTCTATCTGGCCCCCACCAAAGCTCTCGCGGCAGATCAGTGCCGGTCCGTGAAGGAACTTTCACAACCTCTGGGCACGGCGGTCCGCCCCGCGGTGTACGACGGCGACACGCCCCCCGAGGAACGCGAATGGGTGCGTCAGTACGCCAACTACGTCCTCACCAATCCCGACATGCTGCACCGCGGCATATTGCCCTCGCATCCGCGTTGGTCCTCCTTCCTGCGTGCCCTGAAGTACGTCGTCATCGACGAGTGCCACACCTATCGCGGCGTCTTCGGCTCCCATGTCGCCCAGGTCCTGCGCCGCCTGCGCCGCCTGTGCGCCCGCTACGGCTCCTCCCCCGTGTTCCTGCTGGCCTCCGCGACCGCCGCCGAGCCCTCGGTGGCCGCCCGCCGCCTCACCGGCCTCCCGGTCGTCGAGGTCGCGGACGACGCCTCCCCGCGCGGCGAGCTGGTCTTCGCCCTCTGGGAGCCCCCGCTGACCGAGCTCCACGGCGAGAAAGGTGCACCCGTTCGGCGTACCGCGACCGCCGAGACGGCCGATCTGCTGACCGACCTGACCGTGCAGGGCGTGCGCTCGGTCGCCTTCGTCCGCTCCCGCCGCGGCGCCGAACTGATCTCGGTGATCACGCAGGAGCGTCTGGCCGAGGTGGACCGCTCCCTGGCCCGGCGCGTGGCCGCATACCGCGGTGGCTACCTTCCGGAGGAACGCCGCGCCCTCGAGCGCGCCCTCCACTCCGGAGAGCTCCTCGGCCTCGCCGCCACCACCGCTCTCGAACTCGGTGTCGACATCTCCGGCCTGGACGCCGTCCTCATCGCCGGCTACCCGGGGACGCGGGCGTCCCTGTGGCAGCAGGCGGGCCGTGCCGGCCGATCCGGCCAGGGCGCCCTCGCGGTCCTCGTCGCCCGGGACGACCCGCTGGACACGTTCCTCGTCCACCATCCCGAGGCCCTCTTCGACCAGCCGGTGGAGTCCACGGTCCTCGACCCGGACAACCCGTACGTCCTGGCCCCGCACCTGTGCGCGGCGGCCGCCGAGTCCCCGCTGACGGAGGAGGACCTGGAGCTGTTCGGCCCCGCGTGCGCCGAGCTGCTGCCGCAGCTGGAGGCGGCGAAACTGCTGCGCCGCCGCACGAAGGCCTGGCACTGGACACGCCGGGAGCGGGCCGCCGACCTCGCGGACATCCGCGGGGAGGGCGGGCGTCCGATCCAGGTCGTCGAGGCCGGCACCGGGCGGCTGCTCGGCACGGTCGACGCGGGCGCTGCGCACACCACGGTGCACGAGGGCGCCGTCCATCTGCACCAGGGCCGGACCTATCTGGTGCGGTCACTCGAGCTGGAGGACTCCGTCGCCCTGGTCGAGGAGGCCAACCCGCCGTATTCGACGGTCGCCCGCGACACGACGGCCATCTCCGTCCTGGAGACGGACCTCGAGGTCCCCTGGGGCGAGGGCCGGCTCTGCTACGGCTCCGTCGAGGTCACCAACCAGGTCGTCTCCTTCCTGCGCCGACGTCTCATCACCGGCGAGGTGCTGGGCGAGACGAAACTCGACCTCCCTCCTCGTACGCTGCGCACCCGCGCCGTGTGGTGGACGGTCACCGAGGACCAGCTGGACGAGGCCCGGATCAGCCCGGAGATCCTCGGCGGGGCCCTGCACGCCGCCGAACACGCCTCGATCGGCATGCTCCCGCTCTTCGCCACCTGCGACCGCTGGGACATCGGGGGTGTGTCCGTCCCTCTCCATCCGGACACCCTGCTGCCCACGGTGTTCGTGTACGACGGACACCCGGGCGGCGCGGGCTTCGCGGAGCGGGCCTTCCGCACGGCCCGCTCCTGGCTGACCGCCACCCGCCAGGCCATCGCGTCCTGCGAGTGCGAGGCCGGCTGCCCGTCCTGCATCCAGTCCCCCAAGTGCGGCAACGGCAACGACCCGCTGCACAAGAGGGGCGCCGTGCGCCTCCTCACGGTGCTGCTGCGGGGGGCGCCGCAGGAGACGGAGGGCGAGGCGGAAGCTCCGGCGAAGGCGGAGGGCGAGGCCCGGGCCTAGGACGGTCGCGACGGGGCTGCCGGTGGTCCCGGGAGCCCATCCGGCACCGCCGCTTCCGCCGGTCCCGCCCTCGCCCTCACCTCGGCGGTGAAGGGACCCGAGACCGATGCCACCGTGACATCGGAGACCTCCCCCGCGACGACACACCGCACGAGTCGACCCCCCTGGGTTCCCGCCACGCGACCTGCCCTGGTACATGCCGCCTCATCTCCCTCCGTCCAGTGGTCGGCGGCCGCCAGCGCGGCCAGGTCGGCCGCGGCGGCCGCACGATGGCGGACCAGCACGGCCTCCCCCTGCGCCAGCAGTACGCCGAAGACGGCACAGAGGGCGCCGGTCAGACACACGGCCCAGACGGTCGCCGAACCGCGGTCCGAAGTGCCGGAACCGCGGTCCGAGGGGACATCCGCCGAGCGCGCCCTTCGGACGCTCTCCGCATGGGCGTTCAGTACGGCGAGCAGCCCGGACAGGGAGCGAGCGCCGCCGAACCGGCGGTCACCGAGGCGGCTCACCGATTCACCCCCACGGTCTCCTCCGCCGACGCCACGGCTTCGTGGCGCAGTTCGAGCGTCAGGGCCCTCGGGCCCGGCGGGTGGGCGACGACCAACACGTGCACCGTGTCGCCCTCCCGGCTCACCGTGACTCCGGCTCCGTCCGGCGCGGCCTGTCGAGCCACTCTCCGCACCACGTCGGCGGGCTCCTGCCGGGCCGCGGCCCGGGCCCCGGCCCGAGCCGCGTCCACGCACTCGATCTCCGCGGACGCGGCCAGCAGGGCCCACAGAAGGGCCGTCGCGAAGAGAACCAGGGCGGGGAGGACGACCGCCGTCTCCGCCGTCACGAATCCTCGGTCCTGACGGCGGCCTCCTCCCCGGCACACCGGCGACCCGTCACATCCGGACACTGAGCGCCCGCTTCACGATGTCCTGCAGCTCCGAGCTGACCTGCCCGCTCGTCAGCACCTTGTAGAGAACCGCCGCGAAGGCCACCGCGGCGATGATCCCCACCGCGTACTCGGACGTGACCATGCCCGCATCCCCGCGCACCGCCGGCCGTACCCGGCGCACCAGCGCACGCATCCGAGCCCGTACCCGTACCACCTTGCTCATGCCAACCCCCGTCGGTTGCTCAGCCGTTGTCGTTCCGTTGATCCGTTCGATCGAGCCGTGCGACTCCGTACGATCGCCACGCACCGCTCTCAGCTCTCCACCCACCCACCCGCCGCTCTCCGCCGGCATAGCCCCCCTCGTCAGCGGCCACCTCCTCCCAGGAGCCCGCCTGCGAGCCCGATCACCACGGGCAGCACCCCGACCGCGATGAAGGCGGGCAGGAAGCACAGCCCCACCGGGGCGGTGACCAGGACGCCCGCCCGGCGCGCACGAGCCGTCGCGGTACGGCCCCACTCGGCGCGGGCCTCCGTGGCCAGGCGCCCGACCGACGCGGCCGCCGGCAGGCCGGAGTCCCCCGCCCGTTCCAGGAGTCGGGCCAGTGCCGCGGCACCGGGGAGGGAGGCGAGCCGCCGCCAGGCGTCGGCCGGTTCACCACCCAGCCGCATCTCGGCCGCACCCCGCTCCAGCCGCTCCCCGACCGGCCCCCGCAGCGCCTGGCCCACGGCCTGAGCGGCCGCCACGGGGCCCGCACCGGCCGCGATGCACGCCGCCAGCAGATCGGCTGCCAGCGGCAGTTGGCGGGCCGCCACGCCGGTGTCGTAGTCCTGGGCGAGACGGTCGCGCTCCTGCCTGGCTCGCCAGCGCACGACGCCCACTCCGGTGACCAGTCCGAGCGCCGCCCCGCCCAGCCCTCCGACGAGCAGCCAGCCGGCGCACAACGCGCCCAGGGCCGGCAGCCACCGTCGCGGGGCGCCCCGCAGCAGCCGCAGCCCGATGCCCCGCCGTTCAGGGGGTGCGCCGCGCGCCCGTCCTCTTCGCTTCTCCGGCTCCACGGATGCGTCGTCCCGGGCCAGCAGCGCAGCCAGCCGTCGCCGCGCCCTCCGCTCGTGTCGCGTGGCGGCGAGGAGCCACACCGACCACCCCAGCGCCGGGACTCCACACAGCGCCCACAGCCTGTGGACAACTCCGGTGCTCATGCCGCCTCCGCCCCACGCACGATCCGCAGCGCCCACCACATCCCCGCGCCCTCCAGCACGCCGCCGGTCACGAGACAGGCCAGTCCGGCTCCGGTGTGCAACAGCACGTGCAGCGGGTGGGCACCCAGTGCGGTGCCCAGCAGCAGGCCGAGGACCGGCAGCCCCGCGAGCAGGACCACCGTCGACCGGGCGCCCGCCAACTGAGCGTGGAGATCAGCACGTTGATTGCGTTCGGCGCGCAGGGCCGCCTCCAGCCGGTCGAGTCCGGCCGCCAGGCCGGCACCCCGGTCCACGGCCACCCGCCAGCAGGCCGCGAGCCCCGACAAGCCGTCGGCCCCCGGCTGCCGTGCCGCGACCGCGAGCGCACCCGGCACATCCCCACCGAACCGGGCCGCCGCCAGCACGGCCGCGTGGGCCTCGCCGAGCCCGCCCGAGTCGCGCGCGGCCCGCAACAGCGCCTCACCCGGCTGGCACCCCGCGCGCACCTCCCCGGCGAGCGACGCGCAGAGCGCGATCACGGCCTCCCCGCGGCCGTCCCGCACCCGTCGCGCCTCCCGCGCCAGCCGCACCCTGCGCAGGACGGGCACGCCCACGGCCCCCAGCAGCAGAGGCAGCACGGACGCGCCGAGCACCCCGACGAGCGCCCCCACGGCAAGCGCCCACCATTCGGCCGTCAGTCTCCGCACCCGGCCGAGGAACCGCTTCCAGAGCGGCGGGCCCACCCCCGCCGCCGCGCCACCGCCCGCGAACAGCAGCCGGGCGCGATGCGCCCCCGTGTTCGGGCGCCTCATCATCCAGGCCGCCGCGCCGGCACACACCAGTCCCGCACCGACCGACATCTGACCGATCCCCATCACAACCACGCACTCCCGTCACCCTCATCGCCTTGATCGCTTTCCTCGCCCGGATCGCCTGCGCCACTTCCGTCGCTCCCGTTCCGCAGCAGCTCCCGCAGCCGCCCCCACCCGCGCTCGGGCATGAACGCCTCCGGTCCCCACCGCAACGCCGGCACCGTCACCACCAGCCCCGACGCGTCCCGCTCCAGCACATGCACCTCCGCGATCCGACGGCGTCCCGTCCGGTCGCGCACGAGGTGGAGGACCACCGACAGGGCGGCCGCCAGCTGGCTGTGCAGCGCGGCCCGGTCCAGGCCCGCGGCGGTGCCGAGCGCCTCCAGCCGAGCGGGCACCTGCGCCGCCGCGTTCGCGTGGAGCGTCCCGCAGCCGCCCGGGTGCCTCTCCTAACCCTCCACAGGGTGAGGGAGCGTCTGCGCCCCAGGGATAACCATGAGGAAACCAACCGTCGTCATCTACGACCGACTCTCCCGCCTGTTCGCCGAGGAAGCCCCGGACCACCGAATTGCCGCCTGTAAGGCATACGCCGAATCGCAGGGGTGGGAAGTGGTGCACGTCGCCACGGACACAAACGTCAGCGGAGCAAGCCGACTCGAAGACCGGCCCGGAATGCGCGAGGTTCTTTCCTGGCTTCCGCGCGCTGATTATGTCCTCGCCGCAAAGCTGGACCGATACGCTCGCAGCGTCCTGGAGTTTCAGCGGCTGCTGAAGACTGCGGAGAGCACGCAAACCACGATCGTCACGGCCGATGGTGTTCTAGCTCCGCAAACGTCCCGGCTTATCGTCAACGTTCTTGCCTCGTTCGCTGAGTACGAGCGAGACATGATTAAGGCCCGCATCACGGCGAGCAAGGAACACTTTCGCACTCGCGGAAACCACTTGGGCGGACTGGCGCCATATGGCTACGCCGTAAGCGGACCCGTGAACGACAAGCGCTGGGTAATCGACGAGTCAGCGGCAGCGATCATCCGCGATTGCGCAGACAAGCTCATCAATCACGGCGCGTCGCTGACTGGACTTGCCCGCGACCTTACTGCGCGCGGAATCCTGCCCCCGGCGGAGCATGCCCGGCAACGCGCGGGACGTAAGCTGCGCGGCAGCAAGCAATGGCACTCCACCACACTGCGGGATGTGCTGTATACGCCCGCTGTCCGGGGATGGCTCGTTCAATCCGTGCCCGGTACAAAGCGTGGCGCCATCACGAACCAGCCGGTATTGGATGCTGAGGGCAAGCCGGTCTCAGCGGGACCGGAAATTCTCAGCGCTGAAACCTGGTCCGCTGTGCGCGCCATTCTCGACGGTAAGGCCAGGGGGCGTGGCAGTGATCGCACGGGTAAGGCGGTGCTGCTGCACATTGCTCGTTGCTCGGAGTGCGACGGGCCCCTGTACCGGCAGCGGCGAGAGGTGAAGGGCAAGGATTACTCCACGTATGTCTGTCGAGCGGGTGTGGGCAAGCGGGGAATTCACCGGCCGAACGTCATCATTGCCCGGAATCTCGAAGAGTTGGTGACCGCCGACTATTTGAAGCGGTTTGGCAGCCTGGCACTTATGCGCTGGGCTGAGCCGGACGGCAGCGCGGTACTCCAACTCTCCGAAGTAACGGAGCAGATTGAACGGCTGGCGGGAAACCTCGCGGGTCTCACCCCGAACGGCACTGCGGCACGGGCGGTCATCGGCCAACTCACGGCGCTGGAAAAGCGACAGGCAGAACTACAGGAGGAATCCGCACACGCTAAAGGCCGTTGGGTGGACGCTGGCGGCACCGTGGCCGACGAATGGGAGCGGCGCGACGAGGAAGGGCGGCGGGGCTTGCTGGCCGACTTGGGAACGCGCGTGGTGGTGCGTCCGGCAACTCCCGGCGCCCCTAAGCGATTCGACCCATCACGGATATCCGTTGAATTCGAGGGTCCGGCGTGGTGGCGCGATGACCCGGCGGCAGGTGCGCTTGCTGGCGTAGCAATGGAAGTGAGCGGCCTACTCGACTAGGCGCCCCTCTCAGCCCCGTTGGGTCCTCCGGGCCCGGCGGGGCTTTCCCATGCCCTCTGCGCCCCACTGAGCCCCCTTACAGCCCCGGATGGACCTTGGCCGCCGTCCGGGGCTTCCTGCGCCCTCAGACGGCCGCACAGCGCTTCAGCGCACCAGGGAGCGTCTGTGTCCCCTCAGAGTCGTACGGCACCAACCAGCGAGGGAGAGACGATGGGTGCTAACGACTTGAACGCACTGCGGACGCTGGTCCGGATTCTTGACGCTGCGATTGATGGCAAGCCGACCGTTCATGATCCGATGCGGATTGCTCGCAACATGGCGCGCGAGATTGACCGGCGCGAGACAAACCGACAGCGGCGAGGTGTGCGGCTCGCTGCGGCATAGCCAACCTCTTAGGGCTCTTTCTGGGACACCCCAGGAAGGGCCCTTTTTGCATGGCCCGCAACTCGCGGCTCTCCACGTTAATCCGAGGGAGCGTTTGTGACCCTCTACAGATGTGCACGGAATGGCGTGGAGTACACGCCTCAAGCGTGGAATTACACGGACCGGTGTGGGATCACACGGCACAACGTGGAATCACACGGCTCTACGTGGACCACCTTTCGTGAACGCGACAGCGCAGAAAAACCGCAAGAAAGGACCCTGTCATGGACCGGGCAACCGCCATTGAAATTAACCGCCTCCTGGACCAGGCCGAGACAATGTCTTGGGCGCTGCTCTCTAAGGACGACAGCGTCACAGAGCTGTGGGACACGATCTTGCAGATAAAGGTGCTGGTCAGCGGCCAGGTTAAGGGCCGCGACTGCGGAAATTCGGACTGCTCGCAGACGGTAGTAACCAGCGCGACAGGCCGACCGGCGAAGTATTGCAGCGATGCTTGCCGCTTCCGCGCTGCCTATCTCCGGCGCCACTGAGGGACAGCGCAAGGGGCGCGAGCCTCCCGTGGAATAAAAGCCGGGGAAATTGCAAGTCCACGAAACCACTGTCTGACACCTCGTCAGACACCTTTATGTTTGCCCAGCTCAGACAGCGTGGGGTGGTGTTCTAGCTATAGAGTGGTGTTTGTTGTGTGTAATCCAATAAGACATATAGAAACCTAGCGTCTTAACGGATTGAGGACCACAAACGCCACTGCACCACCGGTCCACCACCGGGCGCCCTCTCGCGCTGTGGAGCACGCCAGCGGACCAGCCAGCCAGCGCACGGCATCCTGCCCGGCCTAAAGGTCATTGAGTGCCCCTCTCGCGGCCTCCCTGGTGAATCCCTCCGGCCAGCCTCTCAGAGCCGCTTACAGAGCCGCCTACGGCTTTCGGCGCCCACTCCCCTAGCCGCTGGCCGGTGCCACTTTCCCTATTCAGTAATGGAATAGTAATCCTTGGGCAAAGCATTTCAGCGATGCACGAACTAGGGCCCAAAAACGCACACTGCGCGGAGCACTTGGGCCCCTCTACATATGAGGGTGCGCACCGCTCGCCCTGGGAGAGACGCCTAAAGGCTTCCATTTCCCAGGGCTAGAGCACTGCCCACCCAACAGCGAGAACGGCAACCCTCGCACCATTGATCTTGCCCGGTGCAGGATTCCCCAGGTTGCCGCCAAGTGGGGAGTCCAGCACCGGGCATTTCTTTTATTCAGCTCCAATGTCGAGCAACACAGAATAAAGAGCATTCATGCCAAAAGAAGAAGAAATTGAGCGCCGTAATCACCCTCAGCCGGCGGATCTGGCCGGAAATTCGAATCCCGGTGCGCCTACTGCTGAAGCGCAGGAATACAGCGAGACGCTGCGCAAGCGACTGACGCGATACGCCCTCGCCATGCTCGATCAAATCGACAGCGACGGGGGCCCGGTTATGCCGGATGGCACTCCGCACCCGCTGTTGGATCTGGCGCTTGCCACTGTCGACAGCGGAACGGGGCTGCGACGGCTGGCTATGGAGCGGCGCCTAGGCGGGGCTGTTCTCGAATACCGCGCAAAGCGACCGGTCGCAGGGGGGTGAATCCGATAACCACTCTTGAGACTTGCACGCACGCCATGCACAGGCGCAGTGAAGAGGCTAAGAGCGACATTGCAGACGCGCTTATGCGCCGTGGCCTTTCGCGCGATGACGCCCGCACGCTGGTGGACAAGCTGAACGGCGTTACGCCTGCTGAGCACAGGGCAGCGCGAGCGGAGATTGAGTCCTCGAATTTCGACCCGCTGCCTAGTTGGCCACTCCTGCGCTGTTCTGCCTGTGAACGCTGGCTCCACGTAAGCCAGTTCACCCCAGCGCGCCGGAAGCAACGAGAGCGGCAGTACCACTACCGCTGTAAGCCGTGCCGTGCCGCTTATGAGCGTGAACTACGGCGCCGCATTGCGTAGCCGCACCGTGCGAATTCACACACTGCCGCTGGCCGTGAGGCGTACCGGCTCATTTCCGGAAAAGAGACCCCATTGAAAAAGCGCGAGATGATCGCTGACCAGCGCGCCAGAAAGGCGGATGCAATTGCCGCCATGGATGCGCTGATTTCCCGCAGCCAGCGTGAAAATCGTTCCCTTACCGATGCTGAGCGCCAGCGATTCGACGAGCTGGAGGCTGACGCCAAGGCTCACGGTGCGCGCGCTGAAGAGCTTGAAGAGCAGCAGCGCATGAACGATGCCGACGCCCCTATGGCGCTTCGCTACGCACCTGGTGCCGCCGCCCGTAACAACAACTCTGGAGCATCCATGCCTACTGCTTCCGCCCGCATCACCTCTGAGCCCGCCGTTTACCGCAAGGACAGCAAGGAAGCGAGTTTCTTCCTCGATGCCTACGCGGTGAGCAAGAACAACAGCCCGGAAGCGCGGGAGCGCCTCGACCGTAATGCGCGGCAGGTGGCCGATGTCCGGCGCCAGGAAGGCCGCGCGCTGTCCACCACGAACGGCAATGCCGGTGAGTTTGTGCCGCCCATGTGGATGGAGAAGGATTTCGTGCGGCTGGCTCGCCCGAGGCGCGTAACGGCCGATGTCGTCCAGAATTCTGCGCTGCCGCCGGGGACCGACGTTCTCAATATCCCCAAGGTGAGCACCGGTACGGCGACGGCTCTTCAGGCAACGCAGAACACCGGAATTCAGCAGACGGACATGACCACTACGTCAATCAGCTCCAACGTGCTGACCGTGGCGGGTGGCCAGACTGTTTCGCTCCAGCTCGCCGAGCAGTCTCCGCTGAATATCGACACTGTGATCCTGGGCGATCTTGCTGCGGACCTTGCTGTCAAGATTGACACTCAGGTGCTCAGCGGTAGCGGCTCCGGCGGTAACGCTACGGGCATTCTGACGCTGGCCGGTACCGGTTCCGTGTCCTTTACCGGCACTGATGGCAAGGCATTTCAGCAGGCCATTCTCAAGGCCATTGGGCAGGTTTTCGCATCCCGTTTCGAGGCGCCGGATGTTCTGATCCTGGCTCCGCGTCGCGCTGTCTGGCTTATGGCTCAGCAGGATTCGACCGGCCGTCCGCTGCTGGTGCCCGCTGACAACGGCCCGACGAATTCCATGGGCGTGCTCGCTCCGAAGCTTGCGACTGAGGGTCCTATTGGCCGCTTCTGTGGCCTGGATGTCTACGTTGACAGCAACATACCGACCAACCTCGGTGCGGGAACCAATGAGGATCGCGCCATTGTGATGCGCAGCGAGGATGTATTCCTGTGGGAGTCGACTCCGAAGTTTGAGGTTTTCCCGCAGACCTATGCGCAGCAGCTTTCGCTGTTCGCCCGCACCTATGAGTACATCAGCTTCCAGGCTGGCCGTTACCCGGGCGCTATCAGCATCCTCTCCGGCACCGGAATGAGCACCACGCTCTAAGCGCTAGCGCGCACATGAATTGGTGGCCCATCACGCAGCGAGATACCGCAGTGTGGTGGGCCGCCCTTCTTTCCGAAGGGAATCCGATGGATAACCACCTTGCCGCTATCTCAGCGCTGCGGACCATTGAGCGCGCCGTTGTTGTGCCACGTGACCCCGACGAGCGCCGGGCAGTGCTGGGCGCGTTCAAGGCGCTTTTCAGGCTGCATGCGAATTCGCACGCTGCCGATAGCGAGGCTGGTGCCCATGGCGATTAGGCGCCCGTGCCTGCGCTGTGGCCGCCTGACCACTAATGCGAGCCGCTGTGATGTGCACCATCAGGAATGGCAGCGGCAGCGTGATGCGGTGCGAGGCAGCGCCAGCCAGCGAGGCTATGACAGTGCCTACCGCAAAGCCAGAGCGGCAGTGCTGGCAGAGCACCGAGCCAAGTACGGAGACTGGTGCCCAGGGTGGGGAGGACCGGCGCACAGCGCGCAGGATCTCACCGCCGACCACATCATTCCGCTGGCCGCCGGTGGGTCGAATAGGCGGAACAATCTCAGGGTGCTGTGCCGGAGTTGCAACAGCCGCAGAGGGTCACGGCCGGACGGTTTCTCAGTGCTGTGATTACCCAGCGTAGTGAATAGCCGTGGGGCTTACGGCGAATTCTGCATATGTATGCGAGGCAGGGGGGCGGGGTCAATCTTTAGGCGCGCTAACCACCCGGACCCGGCCCCCATAGCCAGAGACACAAACTAACTCGTGAAACGAGCGAAACGGCCTCCCCGGCCAGGAAACGAGTGAATATGCGCACAGGGTCGACGGATGCCGCCGCTACTCTCGGTGACAGCGGCCGGATCATTTGGGAATCCGTAAATGCGGATTACGAGCTAAACGAATTCGAGAAAAGACAGCTACTCGAAGTTGCCCGCTGCGCCGACACGCTTGACGCGCTGGAGGCGGACATTCGAGCGAACGGCGTGATGCGGGATAACAAGCCAAATCCCGCCGTAGTGGAGGCGAGGCAGATGCGCATTGCTTTCGCCCGGCTCTGCGCTGCGCTGGCGTTGCCGGACCCGGAAGACGATGGGGTTCCCCGCTATCAGCGGCTAGGTACTCGCGGCCCGTACGCGCTGGTTTCCGGAGGCGGTAAGCGTGGCTAAAGCTAAGCGAGCTGTGAGCCGCGCTCTTTTCCGGCGGACAGCGAAGCAGTGGCGCGAGGTGCTGCCGTATGGCGGAATGGCCGACACCCTGCCGCTGCTGCCTCAGCTTGGAATTCCGTTCCTGCTGTCCCACGACATGCTCACAGCGGCGGAAGTCGACATGATCCGCGCTGTTGCCAGCGGTGAATCCTCGCACGAATACCTCACGGCCGATGCTGCACAGCGATACGCGGCGGAGCTGGCCGAATAACCAACAGACTCCGGGGAGGGCTCGCCCCGGTTGGCCGGTTGGCTCTCAGCGTTTCTCCGGCGCTGCGCTGATGAGCCGACCGGCCCTTTTCATCTCACGAAAAAGAAAAGAAAATGAAAACCGATATCATCCTTAAATGGTCGGCCCTGCTCGCCGCTATGTATCTCTCCTACAGCGCGGAATACGCCCTAGCGCTGGAGTGTGGATTCAGCCGGTGGACAGCGCCAGCCTTTCCCGTCGCACTCGACCTGTTCATGATCTGGTCTGTTCGCCAGCGCCGGGCCGTGGCCGTTTCCGTCCTGGCCGTTGTGGCGTTCAACGTGGCCGCCCATTTGCCGCTGTCCGGTCGCTGGCTGATGGCCGTAACCGTGGCCGCCGCTATTGCCGCTCCGCTCGTCGTCTGGGCAATGCATGTCCGGCCGCGCGTACGCGCTTCTGAGAGCCGTTCGGCCATTCCGGCGGACGGGAACCCCAGCGAGGCAGTCAACGGCCCGCACGTGGCCTCTGAGAGCCTTCCGGAGCCGGTATTCCCGCATGACCTCTGGCAGGACTTTGAAGACAGCGCGCCGGACACTGCCGAGAGCGTTGCCGACAATGACCGGCCAACCCCGGAAGTCATCCGTTCCGCTGTGGCCGCTCTGTCCGCCGCTGGCCAGCGAGTGACCGGCGCAGCTATCGCCCGGCATTTCGGAGTGTCCGAGAGGACTGGTCGCCGGTATCTGGCAATGGCCGGATGACATGAACCCCGCACTGGCTTTCTGCTGGTGCGGGGTTTTCTGTGTCCGGAGCACCGTTGGCACCTGAAAATTCGGGGTTTTCGCCGGCTGAGGCCCTTAAGTGCACTGACCTGCGGCTTTCCCTCGCAGCGCGTTTGCTGCTGGTTGTACGGGCGCTAACGCTGCGCTGGCCGCGTGGCTGGCGCTGAGAGGTGACAGAGCCCCGTTACTAGCCTCCCGTCATGGGAAGCCGGTAACGGGGCTCCAGTGCGTTTCTAGGGGCGCATGTGGCGGAGCCCTGCGCCAATGTCCCGGCCCGCCTCGCTGTACAGCGGTAGATCAGCGGTCCGGCTGTGGCCGACGGCAGCAATCGCTAGCGGCAAAACCTCGCCCAGTGACTCAACTACTCGCGCCAGCACGTAATTTGCCTCGTCCGCGCTGAGGGGCTTTTCCAGCAAGCCGCTGGCCAGCGTGTGCCAGATGACGGCCGATTCCAGCGCGGTGCGCTCACTCATGTCCCCACCCTGGGAGCGATTTACGCAACGCTGCCGTCAACGCTCTTGCTGCCAAGTCTGGCGCCGGGTTGTCGAGCCGTTCGCCGCGCAGCTCCGCCACGTGCGCAACGTCATTCACGGCGCTGGCCAACTTCCGCAAGATGGTGGCTAGTTCGGCGCGACGGGTTTCCGGGCGCTCCACCATGACCAGCGCGTCGGCGGCATCCTCGCGCGCCATGCTGATGATGTGCGCCTCGGTGCTGTCGGCAATCTGGTTGATCAGGCCGTCCCCCTGCGTTACGTACTCCGTCTTGCCGTCCGGGCTAGTCCACGGCAGGCGCCGCAAGCGTTCATGCCTCTCGGCGCCGATAGGCTCGACCATGCCGACTCCAATCCAGTCGGTAAGCCCCGGTGCGGAAGCTTCCACCTTCCCGCCGGGGCGCTTTTGTGTCCGGCTCCACGGTACCCGTAGTTATCTGCGGTTATCCACGGATGCGCGGAAACCCGCAGACATCCATGGTTGGGAGCATGGAGCTTGACCGCACCCGCCCGCTGTGGCGACAGATTGCCGCAGAGATCATCCGGCGGATTCAGGACGGCACCTATCCGCCGGGCAGCCGTGTGCCATCCACGCTGGAGATTGCCCAAGAGTTCGGCGTAGTGAATGCCACGGCGGCAAAGGCCATGCGGCACGTACGGGAGCAGGGTTGGACGCGCGGGGAGGTCGGGTTGGGCACGTTCGTCGCTGACCCGCTGCCGCAAGTGGACTCATGATGGCACGGCTGGCGCCTCAACTAGGCCTCTGACCAGGGGCGTTGCACGTGTCGGGCCGTCTTCGCTGAGCCGTCCCTCTCATGTACGCTTAGGGCAGGCACTCGCCCTCGTGCCCCGTGTTCAGAGCGGCCAGCAGGGAGACCACCTCGGGGCCGCGCACCTCTCCGACGACCAGCCGGTCGGGTCTCATCCGCAGTGCCTGCCGCACCAGGTCCTGGAGCTCGACGAGCCCCACGCCCTCCTGGTTCGCGGGCCGGCCCTCCAGGCGCACCACATGCGGGTGGTCCGGGCGCAGCTCCGCCGAGTCCTCGGCCAGCACGATGCGCTCCGCCGGTCCCACCACGCCCAGCAGCGCGCTGAGGAGTGTGGTCTTGCCGGATCCGGTGCCCCCGCTGATCACATAGGAGAGCCGGGCGGCGATCAGCGCCCGCAGCACCCGGTCCCCGCCCGGAGGCACCGTCCCGGCCGCCACCAGTTCGGCCAGGGTGAACGCCCGTGGCCGTACCACGCGCAGCGACAGACAGGTGCAGCCGCCCGCCACCGGAGGCAGCACCGCGTGCAGCCGGGTGCCGTCAGGCAGCCGGGCGTCGACCCACGGTCTGGCGTCGTCGAGACGTCGCCCCGCCACGGCGGCCAGCCGCTGCGCGAGGCGCCGTACGGCCGCCGCGTCCGGGAAGGACACCGCCGTCAGTTCCAGTCCGCCACCCCGGTCCACCCACACCCGGTCGGGCTCCGACACCAGGACATCGGTCACGGAAGGGTCGGCGAGCAACGGCTCCAGGAGGCCGCTGCCGACCAGTTCGGAACGCAGCTGCCGGGCCGCGCCCAGCACCTCCGCGTCCCCCAGCACCCGTCCCTGTTCGCGCAGGGCCTGGGCCACGCGCGCGGGAGTCGGTTCGGCCCCGCTCTCCACCAGCCACTGCCGCACACCGTCCAGCAGCCGTGTGCGTTCATCGCTGCCGTGCGCGGGCACCGCCCCCGGACCCGCCCGGGACCCGAGCACCGCGCCACGGTCCGTCTCCGCTCCCGCGTCGAGGCCCTGCTCCCTCGCGTCCCAGCCCCGTGCCGTCGCGCCCCAGCTCGTACTCATTGGTCAGTCACCCGCCTCGGCCAGCGCACACTCCCAGAACGCCGCACAGAACCGGGCGAGCGGCCCCCGCATCGCTCCCCCGGGCGGCACGGAACCGTCCTGGGACGGTGGTTCGTGAGGGACTTCGCCGAGCAACGGCAGTCCGAGCAGCCGCGCCACCTCGCGGTGGTCGAGCCCCGGTGCACAGGGTCCCCGGACCGCGACCCTCAGGTCGCCCAGCACCATGCCGACGACCGACGCCACCCGTCGTGCGGCCGCGACGGCTCGTAACTCGGCAGGGACCACCAGTAACCCGACGTCCACCTGGGCGAGAGCCTCGGCGGCCCCCTCGTCCACGCGGCGCGGAAGGTCGACGACGACCGCGCCGCCGCGTCGCCGGGCGGCGGCGAGGACCGCCCGGACCGCCTGAGGCGGAACGGACACGGTGTCGCCGCGGTCCCAGCTCAGCAGCCGCAGCGCGTGCAGTTCGGGCAGTGACTCCTCCAGGGCGCCGCCGCCGACCCGTCCCCGGGAGGCGGCGAACGCCGGCCAGCGCAGCCCCGCCGTGGTCTCCCCGCCGAGGAGTACGTCGAGTCCGCCACCCAGCGGATCCGCGTCCACGAGCAGGGTGCGCCTTCCCTCGCGTGCGGAGGTGACGGCCAGAGCGCAGGCGAGCGTGGACGCACCGGCCCCGCCGCGGCCGCCGATCACGCCGACGGTGAGCGCCGGACGGCCGGCCCCTTCGGCCACGTCGGCGATGCGGTCGACCAGCCATTGCTCACCGTCGGGCAGCATCAGGACGTGGTCGGCGCCGATCTCCACGGCGCGCCGCCAGACCCCGGAATCGTCCTGATCCCGCCCAACCAGCACCACGCCACGCCTGCGTGCGGCCCCGCGCACGCGGCGCACCGCATCGTCGCCGACGATGACGAGCGGCGCCGCCTCCCAGCCGCCCCGACGCGTCGGGATCCCTGGGTGAACCTCCGGTCTGGCGCCCGCCGCCGCGCACAGGCGGAGCAGATCGTCGAGGAGTTCGGCGTCCTCGGTGACGATCAGTGGCCCGCTCCGCCGCTGATCGGCGGCGTCCGGCCTGTCGTGTGTGATGGCTCCGCTCACGATCTTCAGCCCCCTTCGCTGCTTGTTCCGCGCTCCTTGCGCGCTTCTTCCGCTTCGGCGCTGCCTGCGCGCCGCTTCCGCGTTCTTCCGTCCGGTCTGCGGGCACCAACCGGGCCCCGCGCTTCCCACTCGTGTGAAGAACGGGCAACCGGCTTGCATATGAGCGGTCGATACGAACCGGCCATACGCACACGGCAAACCGGAACCGGCCATGAACTCGCCGTCGGCGGGACGCGCTGGAATCACGGTGCAGCGATCCCGGAAATAATGTGGATCTTGGTCAATAACTGTGGACAACCCAGTGATTGTGAATATCGCCTTCACTCCCGCCGGGTGGGAGCGGTTGAGGGCGAGACGGCTTCCACAGAGCAGCGCAACGGCTACACACGGTGACCGAACGGGGCCACGGCAAGGTTGCGGCCACAAGACGGGCTCAGCGACCCGAGGCCGGACCACACAAGGGAAAAACCCACCCGGACATGCGACGACCCCCGCCGGGGGGGAGAGCGGGGGTCGTCCCCACGGCCGACTCGGGGGGGGAGGAGTCGGACCGGGTTAGCACGGTCGCGAACGATCCGTGACTTCCATGGTGTACCCGAGAGCCCTCTCAGGCAAACCCACACGCCCCACCTTACGCCGAATGGTGGGCCCTATGCTCTGGCCCGTGGAAAACCACTCCTTGCCCCGCACAGCGGCCTTCTTTGACCTGGACAAGACGGTCATTGCGAAGTCGAGCACGCTCACCTTCAGCAAGTCCTTCTACCAAGGCGGTCTGATCAACCGCAGGGCCGCGTTGCGGACCGCGTACACGCAGTTCGTGTTCCTCATCGGCGGTGCCGACCACGACCAGATGGAACGGATGCGCGAGTACCTGTCCGCACTGTGCCGCGGCTGGAACGTCCAGCAGGTCAAGGAGATCGTCGCCGAGACGCTCCACGAACTGATCGACCCGATCATCTACGACGAGGCGGCCTCCCTCATCGAGGAGCACCACACCGCCGGGCGCGACGTCGTGATCGTGTCCACGTCCGGCGCCGAGGTGGTCGAACCGATCGGCGAGCTGCTCGGCGCGGACCGTGTCGTGGCCACCCGCATGGTCGTGGGCGACGACGGCTGCTTCACGGGCGAGGTGGAGTACTACGCCTACGGCCCGACGAAAGCAGAGGCGGTCAAGGAGCTCGCCGAGTCCGAGGGGTACGACCTCTCGCGCTGCTTCGCCTACAGCGACTCCGCGACCGATCTGCCGATGCTGGAGTCGGTCGGCCATCCGCACGCCGTGAACCCGGACCGGACCCTGCGGCGCGAGGCACTCGCGCGTGGATGGCCGATCCTGGACTTCCACCGCCCGGTCCGGCTGAAGCAGCGGCTGGCCGTACCGCCCCGTCCGGCCCTCCTCGCGGTCGCGGCGATAGGTGCGGCGGCGGCCACTGCGGGGCTCGTGTGGTACGCGAGCAGACGCCGCGCGCCGGTCATATGAGCCCCGGCACGGGCCTTGCATGCCCCGGCACGGCCGCCGCACCGGCCGTCGCGCCGGCCACCGGAGCCCCTATCGACGCCACATGAGCCCCCGCACGCGCGCGTAACCCGAGCCCCCGCCTGATTTGCACCTCTTTGAACCGAAAAGTAAAGAACTGCGGCGAAGGGGTTCCGCTCGTCCCGGCCTGAGTAGTACAAAGGGTTTAGCGGCCCGCGAGACCAAAGGAAACAATCCGAAGGGATCGCCGTTAAACACGAAATTGGCCCCACGGACCCCAGCATGAACATCGAGCACCCACGCGACGTCGACCCGTCGATTACGGGCCAGCCGCACCAGGCACGGGCAGCAGTTCCCGGCCTGATGGGCACATATCGAGGACGCTTGGTAACCCGGTGAGCATGCCAGCGGCGGTACGAGTATTCGTACCGCCGCAACCACGCAACAGGCCCTCCGCGAAGGGCCTGTTCCCTTGTCCGGGTTCGCCCGCCCGGGGCTACGCGGCCCCGCGCTGCAGCGCCTCGCAGACCGCGGTCGACTCACGCACCCCGAGCTCGACGGCCTTTCCGCAGTGGGCGATCCATGCCGCCATACCCTCGGGTGTGCCCGACGCATAGCCGTCCAGCGCGGCGACATAGGCCGCGCGGCCCAGTTCGGCATGGCCGACCTCCGCCGAGCAGACCGCCTTGGGGTCGAGACCGCTGCCCACGAGGACGATGCGCTGGGCCGCACGCGCGACCAGGCCGTTGTGGGAGCCGAAGGGGCGCAGGGCGAGCAGTTCGCCGTGCACCACGGCCGCCGTGACCAGCGCGGGAGCCGCACCGCCTGCGATGATCAGCTGGGAGAGCCCCTCCAGACGACCGGAGACCTCGTCGGCATCCGGCAGTGGCAGCTCCACCAGCGGCTCGTCGACCGACTCCCCCTGCTGGCGGGGGCGCCCCACACGGGGGTCGGAGTCCGCGGCCGCCACCAGGTGCAGCCGGGCCAGCACACGCAGGGGCGACTGCCGCCAGATCGACAGCAGCTGTCCCGCCTCGGCGGTCAGCCTGAGGGCCGCACCGACCGTCCGGGCCTCGTCGTCACCGCTGAAATCGGTACGCCGGCGCACTTCCTCCAGGGCCCAGTCGGCCCCGGAGAGCGCCGCCGAGCCGCGTGCGCCGCGCAGCGCCGCCTCGGAGGTGATCTCATTGCTGCGACGTCGCATGACCCGGTGGCCGTAGACCCGGTCCACGGCCCTGCGCACGGACTCCACGGACTCGGCCACGCCGGGCAGCGCCGCCAGAACGGCGAGCGGATCGGCGCTCGCACCTGTCGTACTCATGAGTACGACACTACGCACCCGTGCGCTCCCTCCTTCGATGGAGTGGTCTTCTTCACGCCGACTACGACGCACAGCAACCACGGGACTACTGTTGGTGAACATGAAAATTGCTTTCGTCGGGAAGGGCGGCAGCGGCAAGACGACCCTGTCGTCCCTGTTCATTCGCCACCTCGCCGCCGTCGGAGCACCCGTCGTCGCGATCGACGCGGACATCAACCAGCACCTAGCCCCCGCCCTGGGACTGGACGAGGACGAGGCCGCGGCCCTGCCGGCCATGGGGGAGCGGCTTCGGCTGATCAAGGACTACCTCCGGGGCAGCAACCGGCGGATCGCCTCCGCCGAGACGATGATCAAGACCACTCCGCCCGGCGAGGGGTCGCGACTGCTGCGGGTACGGGAGAACAACCCGGTGTACGACGCCTGCGCACGCCCGGTGGAACTCGACGGCGACGCCGTCCGTTTGATGGTCACCGGCCCCTTCACGGACGCCGACCTGGGGGTCGCCTGCTACCACTCCAAGACAGGAGCGGTGGAGCTGTGCCTGAACCACCTGCTGGACGGCCGCGACGAGTACGTGGTGGTCGACATGACGGCGGGCTCTGACTCCTTCGCCTCCGGCATGTTCACCCGCTTCGACATCACGTTCCTCGTCGCCGAGCCGACCCGGAAGGGGGTCTCCGTCTATCGCCAGTACAAGGAGTACGCCCGCGACTTCGGGGTCGTCCTGAAGGTCGTCGGCAACAAGGTGCAGGGTCAGGACGACATCGACTTCCTCCGCGCCGAGGTCGGTGACGACCTGCTCGTGACGGTCGGGCACTCGGACTGGGTGCGCTCCATGGAGAAGGGCCGTCCGCCCCGGTTCGAGTTCCTGGAGGACGCGAACCGGCGGTCCCTGCGCGTTCTCCAGGCCGCCGCCGACGCCACGTACGAGCTGCGGGACTGGGAGCGGTACACCCGCCAGATGGTGCACTTCCACCTGCGCAACGCGACCAGTTGGGGCAACGAGCGCACGGGAGCCGACCTGGCGGCGCAGGTCGACCCCGCGTTCGTCCTCAGGGAGGGCCTGGTCGCCGCCGTGTGAGCAACGGCGCCCGGCCTCACCGGCTTCGGCGGTCCGGACGCGTCGGCCACCCCTCGCTCCGGGAGGGGCGACCGGTTCCGCCGGGTCAGCGGCCGCTCCCCGCCGACGGCTTGATCGGCGGCGCTCCCGGGACCCCCTTGGGTTCCGGGGCGGGGTGGGCCGCCATAAAGGACTCCCAGCCCCCCTTGGGGGCTTGGCCCACCTTCAGCGTGCTCAGCTTCCGCAGGACCTGCGGGTCCTGCGCGTCCAGCCAGTCGGCGAGTTGATGGAAGGAGACACAGCGCACCTCGGGCCGGGTGCAGACGCGCTCGACGACCTCCTCGACGGCGCGCATGTATGTGCCGCCGTTCCAGGTCTCGAAGTGGTTGCCGACGACCATGGGTGCCCGGTTTCCGTCGTACGCGCGCTGGAAGCCCTGAAGCAGACCGTCGCGCAACTGGTCGCCCCACTCACCGAACTTGTCGGGGTCGCCCTGGGTCCGGGTGCCCGACTGGTCGGTCATGAAGTTGTAGTCCATCGTCAACTGCTCATAGGGGTGCCCGGGGAAGGGCACGAGCTGCATCGAGAGGTCCCACAGGCCATCCCTCTTGCCGGGCCAGACCTGCTTGTCGATGCCCGAGGTGTCGTAGCGGAAGCCCAGGTCGCGAGCCGCCTTCACGAAGTTCGTCCGTCCCTCCAGGCAGGGCGTGCGGCCGCCGATGAGCTCCCTGTCGTAGTCGAAGGGCAGCGAGGGCTCGCTCCGCAGGGCCGCATTGGTCTTCCAGGACTTCACGAACGACTTCGCCTGAGCGATCTCGTCCTTCCACTCCTCGACCGACCACCGGCCGACCCCGCCGTCGTTGCCGCAGAAGTGGCCGTTGAAGTGGGTGCCGATCTCGTTGCCCTCCAGCCATGCGAGGCGCAACTGCTCGACGGTGTCCCGGATTCCCTTCTCGTCGTTGAAGCCGATGTCCGAGCGGCCCGGGGAGTGCTGAGGCGGCCGGTACAGGTCGCGTTTCTCCTCCGGCAGGAGGTACACACCGCTCAGGAAGTACGTCATCGTCGCGTTGCTGGCCTTGGCGACCTTGCGGAAGTGCGAGAACAGCTTGTGGCTGTCCTCGCCCGCCCCGTCCCAGGAGAAGACCACGAACTGCGGGGGCCGCTGACCGGGCTTCAGCCGCTGGGGCCGGGGCAGATGCGGCTGCATACCGGTGTACGCGGTGGACCCGTCGCCGATCAGACGGACCGCGCTCCCCGGCGCCGGCGCGCCGGGAGCCTTGCTCGTGCCCTGTCCGGAAGCGGTCGTGCCGGTCGAGCAACCGGCGAACGCGGTGGCACAGGCCGCGGCCACTGCGACGCCCGCGCCGATCCTCTGGGTGGCGGCCATCCTCCGCCCACCTTCTTCCTTCAGTCGGGGCCACGCCGATCAGTCGTGCGGTGCGGCGGAAGGCCGCCTTCACGCGCCGTCCAGCCAAGGTCGCATGGGACGTCAGGGGGATTTGTATGACAAGCCGATGAAATTGCCACTTCACTCCGCCGGGTGACTTATTGCCCTATTTGCTCGGTTACCGGATACGTTTCCTTTACTTGGCATTACGGTTCATTTACCGAGTGTTGAAGCATCCCGCCGCTGTACGCCGCGACCCACGGCCGCGCCCCGACCCCCGGCCCATCGGCCGGGGACCACCCATTCCGCGACCGCCCCCCGGAGGAGACGGGACCATGACCGCCTGCGTCCCCACCCGCGCCGCCGACTCGACTCGGACGAAGCGCCTGCACCAGCCCCACAGCCCCCCGCCGTCCCGGCCCCGCCGCTTCCGCGTCGCGGGTGCCGATCTGTCGGCCTCCGTCGCGGTCTTCCTGATCGCCCTCCCCCTGTCCCTCGGCATCGCCCTCGCCACGGGTGCCCCGCTCCAGTCCGGCCTCGTCGCCGCCGCAGTCGGCGGCCTCGTCGCCGGCCGGTTCGGCGGCTCCCCGCTCCAGGTCAGCGGCCCCGCCGCCGGGCTCACCGTGGTCACCGCCGACCTCATCCACCGCTACGGATGGCGTACGACCTGCGCCATCACCGTCCTCGCCGGTCTCGCCCAACTGGGCCTCGGCTGCCTGCGCGTGGCGCGCACGGCGCTCGCGGTCAGTCCCGCGATCGTGCACGGCATGCTCGCGGGTATCGGCGTCACCATCGCCGTCGCCCAGCTGCACATCGTGCTCGGGGGCACCCCGCACAGCGCCGTCCTCGACAACCTGCGTGCGCTGCCCGCCCAGCTGGCCCGTCTTCATCCGGCCGCGGTCTCGGTCAGCGCGCTGACCCTCACGCTGCTGCTCGTCTGGCCACGGCTGCCCGGACGCACCGGGCAGCTCCTGCGCAAGGTCCCGGCCGCTCTCATCGCCGTCACCGGGGCGACGGCCGTCGCCACGCCGGCCGGGCTCCCGCTGCCCAGAGTCGACCTGCCGTCCTGGCACAGCCACGCGCTGGCCGGGCTCCCGGAGGGCTCCGGCCCCGGCCTCGCCGCCGCCGTGCTGACCACCACGCTGGTGTGCAGTGTGCAGTCACTGCTCGGCGCCGTCGCCGTGGACAAGCTGGCCGCGGGACGGAATCCGCACCGCGGCCGCTCGGACCTGGACCGCGAGCTGCTCGGACAGGGTGCGGCGAACGTCGTCTCGGGAGCACTCGGCGGACTGCCGGTCGCGGGCGTCGCCGTGAGAAGTTCGGCGAACGTCCGAGCCGGCGCCGTCAGCCGGAACTCGACGATGCTGCACGGCGTTTGGGTAGTGGTGGCCGCGCTGCTCCTGGTCCCGGTGCTGGAGCTGATCCCCCTCGCCTCGCTCGCCGCACTGGTGATGGCCGTCGGCATCCAGATGGTGTCCCTGCACCACATCCGCACGGTCGCCCGCCACCGAGAAGTGCTGGTCTACGCCGTCACCGCCCTCGGCGTCACCCTCCTGGGCGTCCTGGGGGGCGTCATCCTGGGTGTCGCCGTGGCCGTCGCGGTGGCCCTGCACCGCCTCACCCGCACCCGCATCACCCACGAGGACAAGAAGGGAGTCCATCACGTACGAGTCCGAGGACAGCTGACCTTCCTCGCGGTGCCCCGGCTCAGCCGGACGCTGCACCTGGTGCCCGCCGGGACGGAAGCCGTCGTGGAACTGGACGGATCGTTCATGGACCACGCGGCGTACGAGTCCCTGCAGGACTGGCAGCGGACACACCGGGCGCAGGGCGGCACGGTGGCCCTCACCGGCCGGGCCGGCAACCCGGTCGCGGTCCCGGCCCTGGACACCCCCGCGCCCCGGGGAGACCAGGAGCCCGTGGAGGCGTCCGCGTGCCGGTGCCGACCCTGGACACCGTGGCGCAACCACCAGTGCGAGCGGCCCCCAACCGCACCGCCCGGCGACCGGCCGGGCGGGCCGGCCGCGGGGTCCGGGCCGAGCGGGCTGCAACTCGCCCGGGGCATCAGTGCCTTCCAGCGGAACACCGCACCGTTGGTCCGGGGCGAGCTGGCCCGGCTCGCGCGTGAGGGACAGCGGCCGTCGCAGCTCTTCCTGACCTGCGCCGACTCGCGGCTCGTCACTTCGATGATCACGTCCAGCGGTCCCGGCGACCTGTTCGTCGTCCGCAACGTGGGCAACCTGGTGCCGCTGCCCGGCGCGGAGCGCGGGGACGACTCGGTGGCGGCCGCCATCGAGTACGCGGTGGACTTCCTGAAGGTGCGCTCCATCACGGTGTGCGGGCACTCCGGCTGCGGCGCGATGCAGGCGCTGCTCGCCTCGGAGCCGGGGGCCGCGCAAACCCCGCTCGAGCGATGGCTGCGCCACGGCGTGCCCAGTCTGGAGCGGATGTCCGACGAGGAGCGGTCCTGGGCCCGGATCGCCGGGCGGGAGCCGGCCGACGCGGTGGAAAAGCTGTGCCTGACCAATGTGGTGCAGCAACTGGAGCACCTGAGAGCGCACGAGTCGGTGGCCCGCGCCCTCGGCGAGGGCACGCTCGAACTGCAGGGCATGTACTTCCACGTGGGTGAGGCCCAGGCGTATCTGCTCGCCGCGTCCCTGGAGGGCGACGTCTTCGCACGGGTGGGCGCGGCCAGGGAGGCGCCCAGCCCGGCGTGAGACCGGGGTGGTGCGGTCCGGGCCGATGCGCCGGGCCGCACCACCGCCGGGTGAACCAGGACGGCGTGAGCCACGTGGACTCAGGCAGATCTGGAGGCCACGCACGCACGACAGGTCTAAACCAATTTCGGGGCGGCCCTTGTCATCGAGCCCCCCGGTCTGGTGAGCTGTGGCCTGGAACACAACGGACACCCCGGGAAAGGGAGATGTCGTGAGCAACGAAAGCCTGGCCAACCTGCTCAAGGAAGACCGCAGGTTCGCGCCCCCCGCCGAGCTGGCCGCGGGCGCCAACGTCACGGCAGAGGCGTACGAACAGGCCAAGGCTGACAGGCTCGGCTTCTGGGCCGAGCAGGCCCGGCGGCTGACCTGGGCGGTGGAGCCGACCGAGACGCTCGACTGGTCGAACCCGCCGTTCGCCAAGTGGTTCAAGGACGGCAGGCTCAACGTCGCGTACAACTGCGTCGACCGGCACGTGGAGGCCGGCCACGGCGACCGCGTCGCGATCCACTTCGAGGGCGAGCCGGGCGACAGCCGCGCCATCACCTACGCCGAGCTCAAGGACGAGGTGTCCAGGGCCGCGAACGCGCTGCTGGAGCTGGGCGTCCGGAAGGGCGACCGGGTCGCCGTCTACATGCCGATGATCCCGGAGACCGCGATCGCGATGCTGGCGTGCGCCCGTATCGGCGCCGCGCACTCCGTCGTCTTCGGCGGCTTCTCGGCGGACGCGCTCGCCACCCGTATCCAGGACGCCGACGCGCGGGTCGTCATCACCTCCGACGGCGGCTGGCGGCGCGGCAAGCCGTCCGCCCTCAAGCCGGCCGTCGACGACGCGATCGAGCGCGTGGACAACGTCGAGCATGTGCTCGTCGTCCGCCGTACCGGCCAGGAGGTCGCCTGGACCGAGGGCCGGGACGTGTGGTGGCACGAGATCGTCGAGCGCCAGTCCGCCGAGCACACGCCGGAGGCGTTCGAGGCGGAGCACCCGCTGTTCATCCTGTACACGTCCGGTACGACGGGCAGGCCCAAGGGCATCCTGCACACCTCCGGCGGCTACCTCACCCAGGCCGCGTACACGCACTGGGCGGTCTTCGACCTCAAGCCCGAGACCGACGTGTACTGGTGCACCGCGGACGTCGGCTGGGTCACCGGGCACTCGTACATCGTCTACGGGCCGCTGGCCAACGGCGCGACCCAGGTCATGTACGAGGGCACGCCCGACACGCCGCACCAGGGCCGCTTCTGGGAGATCGTGCAGAAGTACGGGGTCACGATCCTGTACACGGCGCCCACGGCGATCCGTACGTTCATGAAGTGGGGCGACGACATCCCCGCCAAGTTCGACCTCGGCAGCCTCCGGGTGCTCGGGTCCGTCGGCGAGCCGATCAACCCCGAGGCGTGGATCTGGTACCGCAAGCACATCGGCGCCGATCGCACACCGGTCGTGGACACCTGGTGGCAGACCGAGACCGGCGCGATGATGATCTCGCCGCTGCCGGGCGTGACCGAGGCCAAGCCGGGTTCGGCGCAGCGGCCCCTGCCGGGCATCGCCGCGACCGTGGTCGACGACGAGGCGAACGAGGTGCCGAACGGGGGCGGCGGCTATCTGGTGCTCACCGAGCCGTGGCCGTCGATGCTGCGCACCATCTGGGGCGACGACCAGCGGTTCATCGACACGTACTGGTCACGGTTCGAGGGCAAGTACTTCGCCGGGGACGGTGCGAAGAAGGACGACGACGGGGACATCTGGCTTCTCGGGCGCGTCGACGACGTGATGCTCGTGTCCGGGCACAACATCTCCACCACCGAGGTGGAGTCCGCGCTCGTCTCCCACCCCGCTGTCGCCGAGGCGGCCGTGGTCGGCGCGGCGGACGAGACGACCGGCCAGGCGATCGTCGCCTTCGTGATCCTGCGCGGTACGGCGTCCGAGGACGACAACCTCACCGCCGAGCTGCGCAACCACGTGGGCGCGACGCTCGGCCCGATCGCCAAGCCGAAGCGGATCCTGCCGGTGGGGGAGCTCCCGAAGACCCGCTCCGGGAAGATCATGCGGCGACTGCTGCGCGACGTGGCGGAGAACCGTGAGCTCGGGGACGTCACGACGCTGACCGACTCGACGGTGATGCATCTGATCCAGGCCAAGCTCCCGGCGGCACCGAGCGAGGACTAGGACCTCCGCGTCCTGACAAGGGCGCCCGGCACCATGCCGGGCGCCCTTGTCTTGTTGCCCGGGAGCCCAGCCGCCCCACCGGAAAAGCCCCGCCCTGCCCCGTCGGCCCGGAAGGTGAATACTCAACCGTTAAGGATCCGGTAAAATAATCAGCTCAGGGTGTGCCGGGAAGTCTGGTCGGCCAGCCGCTCGCGCGTTCCTCGCGGCGGCGGTCAGTCAGCCGTACCCGACCGGAGGTCTCCACCGTGGCCGCGCCCCGCACCCGCACCCGCCAGTTCCTCGGGCGGCTCTCCCTGCCCGAGCGGACCTTCGTCGCGGACGCGCTGCGCACCGAGACGGTCGGCGGTGTGCTGCTCCTCCTCGCCGCGGTCGCCGCACTGGTCTGGGCGAACATACCCGCGCTGCACAGCAGCTACGAGAGTGTCACCCACTGGCGCTTCGGAGTCACCGCCCTCGGCCTCGACCTGTCCCTCCAGCACTGGGCCGCCGACGGGCTCCTCGCGATCTTCTTCTTCGTCGCCGGGGTCGAACTCAAGCGTGAACTGGTCGCCGGTGATCTACGGGATCGACGGGCGGCCGCGCTCCCCGTCGTCGCCGCGCTCTGCGGAATGGCCACACCCGCGGCCGTCTACGCCCTCACCAACGTCGCGGGCGGCGGATCCTTCGCGGGCTGGGCGGTCCCCACGGCCACCGACATCGCGTTCGCCCTCGCCGTCCTCGCGGTCATCGGCACCTCGCTGCCGTCCGCCCTGCGCGCCTTCCTGCTCACGCTCGCCGTCGTCGACGACCTGCTCGCCATCCTGATCATCGCGGTCTTCTTCACGGACCGGCTGAACCTCCCGGCCCTCGGCGGCGCCTTCGCCGGCCTCGCCGTGTTCTGGCTGCTGCTGCGCAAGGGCGTCCGCGGCTGGTACATCTACGTCCCGCTCGCGCTGGTCGTCTGGGGGCTGATGTACAACAGCGGCGTCCACGCGACCATCGCCGGCGTCGCCATGGGGCTCATGCTGCGCTGCCACCGCCACGAGGACGAGGAGCACTCCCCCGGCGAGCACATGGAACATCTCGTACGCCCCCTGTCGGCCGGTCTCGCGGTCCCGCTGTTCGCCCTGCTGAGCGCCGGTGTCGCGGTCTCCGGCGGAGCGCTCCGGGAGGTGTTCACCAGGCCGGAGACGCTCGGCGTCGTACTGGGTCTGGTCATCGGCAAGACCGTCGGCATCTTCGGCGGGACCTGGCTCACGGCCCGCTTCACCCGGGCCTCGCTCAGCGAGGGCCTCGCCTGGGCCGATGTGTTCGCCGTCGCCTCCCTGGCCGGTATCGGCTTCACCGTCTCCCTGCTCATCGGCGAACTCGCCTTCGACGGGGACCCGGCGCTCACGGACGAGGTCAAGGCCGCCGTCCTCGCCGGGTCGCTGATCGCGGCCGTGTGCGCGACGACGCTCCTGAAGGTCCGCAACGCCAAGTACCGTGCCCTGTGCGCGGAGGAGGAACGCGACGACGACATGGACGGCGTTCCCGACGTCTACGCGCAGGACGACCCGGCCTATCACGTGCGCATGGCCGAGATCCATGAGCGCAGGGCCGCCGAGCACCGCAGGCTCGCCGCCCTCGGCACCGCCGCGAGCCGGACTCCGGACGGGCCGGGAACCGGCCACCGGCCCGACACCCGCGACGACCGGCCGAGTTGAGACCGGCCCGGAACGCGTGCGAACTGACGGGCGGGGCAAGCGGACAGAACGGCCGTCCGGCATGATCTGACACATCCGCAAAACTCCGCAGTGTCGGCGGAGTAGCCCCGCAGAGAACAGGGAGACCGCGATGAGCGCACCCGACGGCAGCCCGGTCGGTGCCGAACGCAGCATCGGCCAGCTGTTCGCCTCGGCGACGACCGAATTGTCCGCACTGGTGCACGACGAGATCGCACTGGCGAAGGCTCAGCTCAAACGAGACGTCAAGCGTGGCGCGACGAGCGGAGGCGCGTTCTCGGCCGCGGGCGCCGTGCTGCTGTTCTCCCTGCCCATGCTGAACTTCGCGCTGGCCTACGGGATCCGGACCTGGAGCGGCTGGAACCTGGCCGTCTGCTTCCTGCTCTCCTTCGCCGCCAACGTGGTGGTCGCGCTGCTGCTCGCCCTCATCGGCCTCGTGTTCGCGAAGAAGGCCAAGAAGGCCAAGGGCCCGCAGAAGGTCGCCGCGTCGATGAAGGAGTCCGCCGGCGTGCTGCAGCACGCCAAGCCGCACCCGCGCCAGGCGCAGCCGACCGGCACGGAGGCCGAAGCTGTGGCACGCTCGTCCTCATGACGGACCCTGCCACCCATTCGGCGCAATCCACCTCGGCCGTACGGCTCGACGTACCCGGCGGCAAAGAGGTGACCCACCGTGACGTCGCGGCCAACGGCGCGCGCTTTCACATCGCCGAGTTGGGCGACGGGCCCCTGGTCCTGCTCCTGCACGGCTTCCCGCAGTTCTGGTGGGCCTGGCGGCACCAGCTGGTGGCGCTCGCCGACGCGGGCTTCCGCGCCGTGGCGATGGACCTGCGCGGGGTCGGCGGCAGCGACCGCACACCGCGCGGTTACGACCCCGCGAACCTGGCGCTCGACATCACCGGGGTCGTCCGCTCCCTGGGTGAGCCCGACGCCGCGCTCGTCGGCCACGACCTGGGCGGATATCTGGCCTGGACGGCGGCTGCCATGCGACCCAAGCTCGTACGCCGACTCGTCGTCTCCTCGATGCCGCACCCACGGCGCTGGCGCTCGGCAATGCTCGGCGACGCCCGGCAGACGGCCGCGAGTTCCTATGTCTGGGGCTTCCAGCGGCCCTGGATCCCCGAGCGCCGGCTCACCGCCGACGACGGTGCCCTGGTCGGCCGGCTCATCCGGGACTGGTCGGGACCGCGACTGCCGGACGACGAGGCCGTGGAGGCCTACCAGCGCGCCATGTGCATCCCCTCGACGGCGCACTGCTCCGTCGAGCCGTACCGCTGGATGGTGCGCTCCATGGCCCGGCCCGACGGTATTCAGTTCAACCGCCGTATGAAGCGGCCCGTCCGGGTCCCGACCCTGCATCTGCACGGCTCGCTGGACCCCGTCATGCGCACCAGGAGTGCGGCCGGATCAGGCCAGTACGTCGAGGCGCCGTACCGCTGGCGGCTGTTCGACGGGCTGGGCCACTTCCCGCACGAGGAGGACCCGGTGACGTTCTCCGCCGAGCTGATCAACTGGCTCAAGGACCCCGAACCCGACCGCTGACCACGTTCTCGAACGCACCCTCGAACCCGTTCGGTGACCGTACGAATGCGCGCGGTACCCGGACGGGAACGGCAGTTCCAAGACCGGCCACATGCCTGCCGCATAGGCCAATTGGGGGCCCGCGAGGCGGTTATCGACCTTGGGGCAGGGGCAGACGTCGGGGTATGGGCTGGACGCACGACTACAGTGACGCAGCACGCGACCGTCGCTCGGCCACCGCGCCGGGCTCCCACCAAAGGGGCGCTCCGCAGCTGCAGGGCACGGACCCCCGCGTGGGGATCCCGCACATTCTGCGCCGCCGGGCCCGCTGGGTCTCGGTGCGGCTGCGCCACCCACGCGGCTGACCGCGCGGCTCCGGAAGCGGCCAGCCCCCTCCGGCATCACAGCGCGCAGCTGTCGCTGTCCACCTGCTGGTTCGCCGTACGCCCCTTGGTGACGTCCGCCCGGATCTCGTCCGCGGTGAGCGCGTACCCCGTCTCGGCGTCGTCGAGGGACTTGGCGAACACCACCCCGTAGACCCTGCCGTCGGGTGTCAGCAGCGGGCCGCCGGAGTTCCCCTGGCGCACGGTCGCGTACAGCGAGTACACATCGCGGCGGACCGTGCCCCGGTGGTAGATGTCCGGGCCGTTGGCCGTGATACGGCCCCGGACCCGGGCGGGCTGGACGTTGTACGACCCGTTCTCCGGGAAGCCGGCCACGATCGCGCTGCTGCCGCCGGACGCGTCCGTGGCGGTGAACCGCAGCACCGGCGCCTGCAGGTCCGGGACGTCGAGTACGGCGATGTCGCGCCGCCAGTCGTAGAGCACGACCTTGGCGTTGTACTTGCGGCCCTCCCCGCCTATCTGGACGGTGGGCTCGTCGACGCCGCCGACCACGTGCGCGTTGGTCATGACACGGCGCTGACCGAAGACGAAGCCGGTGCCTTCGAGGACCTTGCCGCAGCTCTGCGCGGTGCCCATGACCTTGACGATGGAGCGCTGCGCGCGCGTGGCGACCATGCTGCTCGCGAGGGCCGGGTCCGGAGGCCGGACCTCGGTGATCGGTTCGTTCACGAACGGGCTGAAGACCTGCGGGAAGCCGTTCTGCGCGAGCACCGAGGAGAAGTCCGCGAACCAGGTGTCCGCCTGTGCGGGCAGGGCTCGGGAGACCCCGAGGAGCACCTTGGAGCCGCGCACCTCCTTGCCGAGCGTCGGCAGCGTCGTACCGGCGAGGGCGGAGCCGATCAGCCAGGCGACCAGGAGCATCGCCACCACGTTGACCAGCGCACCGCCCGTGGCGTCCAGGGCACGGGCCGGGGACCAGGTGATGTACCGGCGCAGCTTGTTGCCCAGGTGGGTGGTCAGGGCCTGGCCGACGGAGGCGCAGACGATCACCACCACGACGGCGACCACCGCCGCGGTCGTGCTCACCTTGGCGCCGTCGGTGGCGCTGTCCCAGATGACCGGGAGCAGATAGACCGCGACCAGACCGCCGCCCAGGAAGCCGATCACCGAGAGGATGCCGACGACGAAGCCCTGGCGATAGCCCACGATCGCGAACCACACGGCGGCGACCAGCAACAGGATGTCCAGCACGTTCACTGCTTGTAGCCTCGCCTCATCGCTTTCCGGTCGCCGTCATCCGGCCGGATGGCCGGCCCGTCGCGCAGCGGCAGCGGGGCACGGCGTCCCCCGAAAGACCACAGCACGGAGGCCACCTTGTCATGAGCGCCAGTCGAGCGGGACCTGCTTCTCACGGTCCCAGGGGCGTTCCCAGCCCGCGAAGTGCAGCAGACGGTCGATGACTCCGGCGGTGAAACCCCAGACAAGGGCGGATTCGACCAGAAATGCCGGACCCCGGTGGCCGCTGGGGTGCACCGTGGTCGCTCTGTTCGCCGGGTCCGTGAGATCCGCCACGGGAACGGTGAAGACCCGCGCCGTCTCGTTCGGATCGACGACTCCCACCGGGCTTCTCTCGCGCCACCAGCCGAGGACGGGCGTGACGACGAATCCGCTCACCGGGATGTAGAGCCTGGGAAGGACGCCGAAGAGCTGGACGCCGAGCGGGTCGAGCCCGGTCTCCTCCTCGGCCTCGCGGAGAGCGGCCCGCAGCGGTCCCTCGGTCTTCGGGTCGCCGTCCTCGGGGTCGAGGGCGCCACCGGGGAACGACGGCTGCCCGGCGTGCGAGCGCAGCGAGCTGGCACGCTCCATCAGCAGCAGCTCCGGTCCGCGGTCACCCTCGCCGAAGAGGATCAGCACGGCCGACTGGCGTCCCGCACCGTCCTCCGGCGGCAGGAAACGGCTGAGCTGGAGCGGCTCGACGGTCCGGGTGACCCGTACGACCGGGTCGAGCCAGCCGGGCAGGCCCTCCGTGCTCGGCCGCAGCCGCCCACTGTCGGTGTCGCTCATGTGGTCCGTATCACTCGCGTGCGTCATCGCCACCCCCGTTCTGCCGATCCCAACGCCCGCGGGACCATCGTTCGTTCCGTACGTCCCTCGTGTGGGTGTCCCGTCACCCGATCCGCAGGACGACACACCGCGCCCGGTGCGCCGCACCGGACCGCCTGAGCCCCTCACCCGGCGCCCAGGGGCGGCGCCGGGATGCCGCCCGCGTCCAGGTACGCCTGCGGCGGCTTCAGCCGCTGCCCCGGGAAGCCGCCCTTCTCGTACTTCAGGAGCTTCTTCGCCTTCTCCGGGTCGGTCTCACCCTCGCCGTAGGCCGGGCAGAGCGGGGCGATCGGACAGGCGCCGCAGGCGGGCTTGCGCGCGTGGCAGATGCGACGGCCGTGGAAGATCACGTGATGCGAGAGCATCGTCCACTCGCTCTTCGGGAAGAGCGAGCCGACCGCCGCCTCGATCTTGTCCGGGTCCGTCTCATCGGTCCACTGCCAACGGCGGACGAGCCGCTGGAAGTGCGTGTCGACGGTGATGCCGGGGCGGCCGAAGGCGTTGCCCAGCACCACGAAGGCGGTCTTGCGGCCGACGCCGGGCAGTTTGACGAGATCCTCCAGACGGCCGGGGACCTCGCCGCCGAACTCCTCCACCAGCGCCTTGGAGAGCCCTATCACCGATTTCGTCTTCGCCCGGAAGAACCCTGTCGGACGCAGGATCTCCTCGACCTCCTCGGGGTTGGCCGCCGCGAGGTCCTCGGGGGTGGGGTACCTGGCGAAGAGCGCCGGGGTGGTCTGGTTCACCCGCAGGTCGGTGGTCTGCGCGGACAGGACCGTCGCGACGATCAGCTGGAAGGGGTTCTCGAAGTCCAGTTCCGGATGGGCGTACGGGTACACCTCGGCGAGCTCCCGGTCGATCCGGCGGGCCCGGCGGACGAGGGCCGTCCGGGTCTCGTTCCCGGGTGGCCTCGGGGCGAGGGTCGCGGCGGGGGCCACGTGATCGACGGCGACGGTGGCCTTCTTGGAGACGGCCTCGGGGTGGGCCGCCTTCCTGGCCGGCTTCTGCGCGGGGGCCGCCTTCGCCGCGCGTGAGGTCTTCCCGGCGGCGGCCTTCGCGGGAGCCGTCCTGCCGGCGGCCGTCCTGCCGGGGCCGGCCGCCTCGCCGGAAGCGGCCTTCTTGGCAGCAGCCTTCTTGGCCGGTGCCTTCTTGGCGGCGGTCTTCGCGGGGGCGGCTTCCTCCGCGGCGGCCTTCCTGGCGGACTTCCTCCCGGACGCCGTCATCGGCGCCTGCTCCGAAGGCGACGATTTCTGCCGTTTTGCCGTTTTCTTCCCACTCGAGGGGTCCTGTTCGCCCACAGCGGAATCGCGACGTACAACCACCCGCCCAGCCCCCTTGGCCTGTGCTCTCACCGGCGATTTGGACACCCGGCCAGCCTAAGGCCCGGCGCCGACATCCGCCCCGGAGCCAACGGATCACGCCCCGATTGGACCCCTGCCGCATACCCCGGGACATCAGTGCGGCATCCTTGTGACAGATCACACTGTTTGGACCGTCCGGCAAAATGGGGAACACGGTCCCCTGGTAACCGGGGGAGCAAGATCCCCTGAGCAGGTCGACAAGGAGAGAACTCGTGGACGACGTTCTGCGGCGCGCCCCGCTCTTCGCGGCGCTCGATGACGAGCAGGCCGCGGAGCTCCGCGCCTCCATGAGTGAGGTGACCCTCGCCCGCGGCGACTCGCTGTTCCACGAGGGCGACCCCGGTGACCGCCTGTACGTGGTCATGGACGGCAAGGTCAAGCTTCACCGCACCTCCCCCGATGGCCGCGAGAACATGCTGGCGGTGCTCGGCCCCGGTGAGCTGATCGGCGAGCTGTCGCTGTTCGACCCCGGCCCGCGCACGGCGACGGCCACCGCGCTGACCGAGGTCAAGCTGCTGGGCCTGGGCCACGGCGACCTCCAGCCGTGGCTGAACGCGCGGCCCGAGGTGGCCGCGGCGCTGCTGCGCGCGGTGGCCCGCCGACTGCGCAAGACCAACGACCAGATGTCCGACCTGGTCTTCTCCGACGTGCCCGGCCGTGTGGCCCGCGCGCTGCTGGACCTCTCGCGCCGGTTCGGCGTGCAGTCCGAAGAGGGCATCCACGTGGTGCACGACCTCACCCAGGAGGAGCTGGCCCAGCTGGTCGGCGCCTCGCGTGAGACCGTGAACAAGGCCCTCGCGGACTTCGCCCAGCGCGGCTGGCTCCGGCTGGAGGCGCGCGCGGTGATCCTGCTGGACGTGGAGCGACTGGCCAAGCGGTCCCGCTGACGCCCGGTCCCGGCCGTACGACTCGGGCCCCGTTCTCCGAGGAGACGGGGCCCGTCGTCGTCTCCGAGGCCCCCGACGGCCGCAGGGGCCGAAATTCCCCGTCACCGGTCTCAAGGCGCTGGCACAGTTGCCGGATGGCCGTCACACCGCACCGCCATGCCCAGGGCAAAGGCCTCGACTCCGAGGGACACCTCCGGCGGGAGGGCTCCCTCACGTTGATCCCGGACGCCTTCCGGCCCGTGGTCGCCGCCGTCCGTCACCGGCTTCCCGTCGTCTTCGGGGCGAGGATGACGGGCGCGTACCTCTACGGGTCGATTCCGCGCGGCACCGCGCGCGTGGGGCGCAGCGACCTCGATCTGCTGCTCGCACTGGACGGGGAACCCACCGAGGCGGATCGCGAGGGCGCCCGGGAGCTCGGGGAGCGGCTCGACGGAGAGTTCCCGCAGATCGACGGTGTCGGCACGCTGCTGTACAGCCGTACGCGGCTGCTGAGCGACCTGGAGACGTACGACCTGGGGTGGTTCGTCGCCTGTCTGTGTACGCCGCTGCTGGGCGAGGACCTCACCCCACGCCTGCCCCGCTACCGGCCCGACTCCCGCCTCGCCCGCGAGACGAACGGCGACCTGGCGCTGATCCTGCCGCGGTGGCGCACACGGGTCGCGGAGGCCACCACCGAGGACGCCCGCCGCAGCCTCGTACGGGGCGTCTCCCGCCATCTGGTGCGCACCGGCTTCACCCTCGTCATGCCCCGCTGGAACGGCTGGACCAGCGACCTCGGGGAGATGGCCGAGGCGTTCGCCGCGTACTACCCGGAGCGGGCCGCGCAGATGCGCGTCGCCGCCGTTCGCGGCTACGAGCCGAACGACGATCCGACCGTCCTGCGGTCCTACGTCGACGACCTCGGGCCCTGGCTCGCCGGGGAGTACGCGCGCGTGCACGGCATCAAGGCGCCCCGGCTCTAGCCGCTCCTCGAGGAATCAGATCAGACCGTGTTCCCTGAGGTACTCCAGCTGTGCCCGTACCGACAGCTCGGCCGCCGGCCACAGGGAGCGGTCCACGTCCGCGTACACATGGGCCACGACCTCGGCCGCCGTGCGGTGGCCGTCCTCGACCGCCGTCTCGACCTGGGCGAGCCGGTGGGCCCGATGGGCGAGGTAGTACTCGACGACGCCCTGGGCGTCCTCCAGGACGGGCCCGTGGCCGGGGAGCACCGTGTGGACGCCGTCGTCGACCGTGAGCGACCGCAGTCGGCGCAGGGAGTCCAGATAGTCCCCCAGACGGCCGTCAGGGTGCGCCACGACCGTCGTACCGCGGCCCAGGACGGTGTCACCGGTCAGGACGGCCCGGTCGGCCGGGAGGTGGAAGCACAGGGAGTCGGCGGTGTGGCCCGGCGTCGGCACGACGTGCAGCTCCAGGCCGCCCACGGTGACCACGTCCCCGTGCCCGAGCCCCTCGTCGCCGAGCCGGAGCGCCGGGTCCAGGGCACGCACCTTGGTGCGCGTCAGCTCGGCGAACCGTGCCGCACCCTCCGCATGATCCGGATGACCGTGCGTGAGCAGCGTCAGAGCGACCCGTCTGCCCGCCTTCTCCGCCGTCTCGATCACCTGACGCAGATGGCCGTCGTCCAGCGGGCCGGGGTCGATCACCACCGCCAGCTCGGAGTCGGGCTCGGCGACTATCCAGGTGTTGGTGCCGTCCAGGGTCATCGCCGACGCGTTGGGAGCGAGGACGTTCACGGCGCGGGCGGTCGCGGGCCCCGAGAGGACCCCGCCCCTCGGCTGACCGGGGAGTGCTGCGGCGTCCGTCATGCGGGGGAACCTTCCGTCGCGTGCGTCATGCGGGTGTCCCACCCGTCGGGATGTACTTGGTGAACTCGTCGTGGCCGGGCCAGACCAGCACGACCTGGCCGTCCTCCAGGTGGGCCCTGGCCACCACGGGGGACAGATCGCGGCCGGGCGCGGCCCGAAGCGCGTCGGCGGCCGTGGCGTACTGCGCCAGCTGGCGCAGGGTCGCGATGGTGGGCGGCATCATCACCAGCTCGCCCTTGTCGTACGAGGCGGCCGCGTCGGTGGGGCGGATCCACACGGTGCGGTCGGCCTCCGTGGAGGCGTTGCGGGTGCGCTGGCCCTCGGGGAGGGCGGCCACGAAGAACCAGGTGTCGTAGCGGCGGGGCTCGAACTCGGGGGTGATCCAGCGGGTCCACGCGCCGAGCAGGTCGGAGCGCAGCACCAGTCCCCGGCGGTCGAGGAACTCGGCGAACGACAGGTCCCGGGCGACCAGGGACCCCCGGTCCGCTTCCCAGTCCGGGCCCGTGGTGTCCCCCACGATCGTCTCCGGGGTGGGGCCGGCGAGCAGCACGCCGGCCTCCTCGTACGTCTCCCGGACGGCCGCGCAGACGATGGCCTGGGCATCCGTCTCACCGACGCCCAGGCGGTCCGCCCACCACGCGCGCGTGGGGCCCGCCCAGCCGATCCGGCGGTCGTGGTCGCGCGGGTCGACACCGCCGCCCGGGTAGGCGTACGCGCCTCCGGCGAAGGCCATGGAGGCGCGCCTGCGCAGCATGTGCACGGCGGGGGCGCCGTCGGTGTCCCTCAGGAGCATCACGGTGGCCGCGCGCTTCGGGGTGACCGGGGTGAGTGTTCCCTCCGCGAGCGCGCGGATCCGGGACGGCCACTCCGGTGGAAACCACTGCCCATTCGCCATGGGCGGAGGCTATCCCTAAGTGCGCGGATGTTCGAGGGGCACTGATCGCCACCCCTTCCGGCGGGCCGTCGGCCGCACCCCGGGGAGTCACAGCGGCACCCCGGGGAGTCATGGCCGGACGGCGTCCTCGCCGGGCATGACGTCAGCGGGCGATCACGCCTGCGTCAGCTCCACCTGGATCTCCACCTCGACCGGTGCGTCCAGCGGGAGGACCGCCACACCGACGGCGCTGCGGGCGTGCACGCCCTTGTCGCCGAGCACCTCGCCCAGCAGCTCGCTGGCGCCGTTGACGACACCCGGCTGGCCCGTGAAGTCCGCGGCCGACGCCACGAAGCCGACGACCTTCACCACGCGCGCGATGCGGTCCAGGTCACCCGCGACGGACTTGACGGCGGCGAGCGCGTTCAGCGCGCACGTACGGGCCAGGTCCTTGGCCTCCTCGGCGGTGACCTCGGCGCCGACCTTGCCGGTCACCGGGAGCTTGCCGTCCACCATCGGAAGCTGGCCGGAGGTGTACACGTACACCCCGGACCGCACGGCGGGCTGGTAGGCGGCCAGCGGCGGCACGACGTCCGGGAGGGTCAGCCCGAGCTCCGCGATCCGGGACTCGACCGCGCTCATGCCTGCTTCTCCCGCTTCAGGTAGGCCACCAGCTGCTCGGGGTTGTTCGGCCCGGGCACGACCTGGACGAGCTCCCAGCCGTCCTCGCCCCAGGTGTCCAGAATCTGCTTCGTGGCGTGGACGAGCAGCGGCACGGTTGCGTATTCCCACTTGGTCATGGGCCGACTGTAGCCGCTGCGGCGACCGGGTCATGCGGCCGACCGGGCCCCGCCACGGCCCGGCTTGCGGCCGACTGTGACCGGCGTTGTCCACAGCCTCCCGCGTAGCCCGCGCGCGGACTGGTTAGGCTCGAAGACGTGAGCAGGCTCCAGGTCGTCAGCGGCAAGGGCGGGACCGGAAAGACGACGGTCGCCGCGGCACTCGCGCTCGCCCTCGCGACGGAGGGCAAGCGCACTCTCCTCGTCGAGGTCGAGGGCAGACAAGGCATCGCACAGCTCTTCGAGACGGAGGCGCTTCCGTACGAGGAGCGCAAGATCGCCGTGGCGCCGGGCGGCGGCGAGGTCTACGCACTGGCCATCGACCCCGAACTGGCCCTTCTGGACTATCTCCAGATGTTCTACAAGCTGGGCAGCGCGGGGCGGGCGCTGAAGAAGCTCGGCGCCATCGACTTCGCCACCACCATCGCGCCCGGCCTGAGGGACGTGCTCCTCACGGGCAAGGCGTGCGAGGCCGTCCGCAGAAAGGACAGAAGCGGCCGGTTCGCGTACGACTACGTGGTGATGGACGCGCCCCCCACGGGACGCATCACCCGCTTCCTGAACGTGAACGACGAGGTGGCGGGCCTCGCCAAGATCGGCCCGATACACAATCAGGCCCAGGCCGTGATGCGGGTGCTGAAGTCCCCGGAGACGTCCGTGCACATGGTGACGCTTCTGGAGGAGATGCCGGTCCAGGAGACCGCGGACGGAATCACCGAGCTGCGCGGCGCGAACCTGCCGGTGGGCCGGGTCATCGTGAACATGGTGCGGGCCGCCGTCCTGGACGAGTCGGAACTGGACCTCGCGCACGCCGCGCCGCGGGCGGCCCTCGCCAAGGCCCTGTCGGGTGCCGGCCTCGGCGGTGCGCGTCGGGGCGGGCTCGCGGAGAGGCTGGTGGACCCGCTGCTCCAGCAGGCCGACGAGCACGCGGAGCGGTTCGCCCTGGAGCGCGAGCAGCGTGCCGTGCTCACGGACCTCGGCCTGCCGCTGCACGAACTGCCGCTGCTCGCCGAGGGCATGGACCTGGCGGGCCTGTACGAACTTGCCACGGAACTGCGTCAGCAAGGGATCTCATGAGTCAGGACGAGCCGGCCCCCACGCACGACGACAAGGCCTCCGAGGCCGCAGCGGCCGAGAGGCCCCCCGGCGCCCATTCGTCCTCCGCGGACCCGGCGACGCTCCATGACCCGGCCTCCTCGCGCGCGTTGCAGCATGTGCCCGTCCTGGAGATCGACCCGCTCCTCGACGATCCCGACATCCGCATCGTCGTGTGCTGCGGCTCCGGCGGCGTCGGCAAGACGACCACGGCGGCGGCCCTGGGGCTGCGCGCGGCCGAGCGCGGACGCAAGGTGGTCGTGCTGACCATCGACCCGGCCCGTCGGCTCGCCCAGTCGATGGGCATCGACGTGTTGGACAACAGCCCGCGTCGGGTGAAGGGCCTCGAGGACACCGCGGGCGGCGAACTGCACGCCATGATGCTCGACATGAAGCGCACCTTCGACGAGATCGTCGAGGCGCACGCGGACCCGGACCGGGCGGCCGCCATTCTGGGCAACCCCTTCTACCAGTCGCTCTCGGCGGGCTTCGCGGGCACGCAGGAGTACATGGCGATGGAGAAGCTGGGGCAGCTTCGCGCGCGGGACGAGTGGGACCTCATCGTCGTCGACACACCGCCCTCGCGCTCGGCCCTGGACTTCCTGGACGCCCCCAAACGGCTGGGGTCCTTCCTGGACGGCAAGCTGATCCGGGTCCTGATGGCCCCGGCGAAGGTGGGCGGCCGCGCGGGGATGAAGTTCCTGAACGTCGGGATGTCGATGATGACCGGCGTGCTGGGGAAGCTGCTCGGGGGTCAGCTGCTGAAGGACGTCCAGACGTTCGTGGCCGCCATGGACACCATGTTCGGCGGGTTCCGCACACGCGCGGACGCCACCTACAAACTGCTGCAGGCACCGGGCACGGCGTTCCTGGTGGTGGCGGCTCCGGAGCGGGACGCCCTGCGCGAGGCCGCGTACTTCGTGGAGCGCCTGGCCGCCGAGGACATGCCGCTGGCCGGGCTGGTCCTCAACCGGGTGCACGGCAGCGGCGCCGCCCAGCTGTCGGCCGAGCGGGCGCTCGCCGCCGCCGAAAATCTTGAAGACCCCCGCATTGTGGATCAGCAGGGCGGGAAAGCAAGACTTCGTAACTCTTCCGACACGTACGGCGGTTCAGAATCCCCCTCATCGGAAGCACCGGTTCCCGACTCAGGCTCCCCCGCCTCCACGGACCAGGACCGGAGCATCGAGCAACTGACCGCGGGCCTGCTCCGGCTGCATGCCGAACGTATGCAGCTGCTCTCCCGCGAACAGCGCACGCGTGACCGTTTCACCGCCCGTCACCCCGAGGTGGCCGTGGCGGAGGTGGCCGCACTGCCCGGCGACGTCCACGACCTCGTGGGGCTGCGCGACATCGGGGAACGCCTCGCGGCCAACCGGCCGGAGTACCCCGAGGAGCGCGAGGCGCGCGCGTAGGGGCTCCCGGGTGCCTGCCCTGCTCCCGGGCCGCCTGCTACGGCGCGCGCCCTCCGTCCGTGACATGGCACACACATGAAGCCGTGACGGCCCCTGTGGGACGGACGGCGGGACGCGCCCGTGCCCTGGCCGCTCAAAGGCACGTCACATCCGGTGAGGGCACGCCGGAGGGTCCGTCGGCCACCCACACCCGACGGCCGACAGCTCACCGCACCGTCAGCCTCGTCCGGCGAGACCCCGAAGGACCCCGCCCGGCCCCAAACGGGCCGCCGAAGAACCGGTCGACCAAGAACCGACCGGCCAAGGAAGGACCTGCCAGGACCGACCACCCGCCCGCCGACAACCCCTCAGGCAGTCGTCGGCCGGCAGTCACGCCCTTCGGCGGGCCGTCCTCAGCCCACGGCCGCGTAGTTCTCGTACACCTCTTCCTCATCGAGAGGCAACAGGCCCGCTCCACGCTCGTACTCCGTACGAGCGGTCTCCAACAGGCGACGCCACGAGGTGACGGTCGGCCGCCTGCGCAGCAGTGCGCGGCGCTCCCGCTCCGTCATCCCACCCCACACGCCGAATTCGACGCGATTGTCCAGCGCGTCGGCCAGGCACTCCGTGCGTACCGGGCACCCGGTGCACACCGCCTTGGCCCTGTTCTGCGCTGCTCCTTGAACGAACAGTTCATCCGGATCGGTAGTGCGGCAGGCCGCCTGCGCACTCCAGTCGGTTACCCAGCCCATACCGGCGCCGTCCTCTCCCGAATCGAGGCTCCCCCACGGCGGCAGCGGCATATTCACCGCCGCCAGTTGAGGACGTTACGGAAGGTGGGCACAGCGCAACACCCCCAGCGGGCCCAATCTTGAATGGTCCGAACGGACTATGGGTAAGCGGCAGATCACCCGGGGGAGTGAGCTGGTGACATACGTGACTTCCAGGGCAAACCGGCACAGTTCAGTTGCGCCACAAGGGGCGCCTGATGACACACAAGGCGAATTCGGACACGCACCCAGCAAAAAAGTTGGGGGAACACCGGAACGATTCGGGGTCGCCGGCCGTACTTGATACGTGGCCCTGCTGCTGTGACAGTTGAGAGCAGCTTAGGCCAAGGCCTAGACGCGTGTCCGGCGAATCAGAACGTAGGCTGCCCTCATGCCAAAGAAGCGCTCGGGCGGGGGAGTGTCCCCCGTGCAGCAGGCCGCCAAGTTCCTCGGAGTGAGTGTGCTCGCGGGGGCGGTGATGGCCGGCATCGCACTGCCCGCGGCGGGTGCGCTGGGCCTCGCGGCCAAGGGGTCGGTCCAGGGATTCGACGACATCCCCTCCAACCTGAAGAGCCCGCAGCTGAGTCAGCGCACCACGATTCTGGACAGTCAGGGCGGCCAGATCGCCACGGTCTACTCCCGTGACCGCACGGTGGTGGAGCTGAAGGACATCTCGCCGTACATGCAGAAGGCGATCGTCGCGATCGAGGACTCGCGGTTCTACCAGCACGGCGCGATCGACCTGAAAGGCGTCCTGCGCGCGCTGAACCAGAACGCGCAGAGCGGAGGGGTGGCCCAGGGCGCCTCCACGCTCACGCAGCAGCTGGTGAAGAACTACTTCGTGGAGGAGGCCGGCGACGACCCGACGAAGGTCGCCCAGGCCACCCAGCAGACCCTCGGCCGCAAGGTCCGCGAGCTGAAGTACGCGATCCAGATCGAGGAGAAGCTCGGCAAGAAGAAGATCCTCGAGAACTACCTGAACATCACGTTCTTCGGCCAGCAGGCCTACGGCGTGGAGGCGGCCTCCGAGCGCTACTTCTCCAAGCACGCCAAGGACCTCAGCCTCCCGGAGGCCGCGCTCCTCGCGGGCCTCGTCCAGTCCCCCACCCGGTACGACCCGGTGAACGACGAGGCGGAGGCCAAGAAGCGGCGCAACGTGGTGCTGCAGCGCATGGCCGACGTGCACGACATCTCCCAGGCCGAGGCCGACAAGGCCAAGAAGACCCCCCTCGGGCTGAACGTGAGCGAGCCGAAGAACGGCTGCATCACGGCGGTCAAGGGCGCGGGCTTCTTCTGCGACTACGTCCGCGAGGTGTTCCTCAACAACCCGGTGTTCGGCAGGACCAAGACCGACCGGGCGAAGATCTGGAACCGCGGCGGTCTGACGATCCGTACGACACTGGACCCGCAGGCCCAGGAGTCGCTACAGAAGTCGGTCAAGGACCACGTCAACAAGAGTGACGAGGTGGCCACGGCCGCGACCGTCGTCGAGCCCGGCACCGGCAAGATCCTCGCGATGGGCCAGTCCCGTCCGTACGGCTTCGGCAAGAACGAGACGCAGATCAACCTCTCGGTGGACAAGGCCATGGGCGGCGGCGCGGGCTACCAGCCCGGCTCGACGTTCAAGCCGATCGTCGCCGCGGCCGCCATCGAGGGCGGCACACCGGCGACCCAGGAGTACCCGTCGCCGTACGAGATGGACTATCCGAGCCCCGTGGCGGCCTGCGACGGCAAGCAGTGGACGAACAACGAGAACGCCACGCTCACGAACGAGAACGAGTCGGAGCACGGCCCGTACGGCATGAAGGAGGCGACCGCCAAGTCGGTCAACACCTACTACGTGCAGCTGATCAGCGACATCGGCATCTGCCCGGTGACAGACATGGCCAAGAAGATGGGCGTGAACCGGGCTGACGGGCTGAAGATCGACCAGGCCCCGTCGATCGCCCTGGGCACCCAGGAGATGTCGCCGCTGACGATGGCGAGCGCGTACGCGACCTTCGCCGACCGCGGCACGTACTGCACGCCGGTCGCCATCGCGTCGATCACGCAGACCGTCGGCAACGAGAAGAAGTCGCTGGCCGTACCGACGTCGACCTGCTCGCGCGCGATGTCGCAGACCACCGCGGACACGATCAACACGATCCTCAAGGGCGTCGTCGAGGACGGTACGGGTACGCAGGCCGGCCTCGGCAGCCGCCCCAGCGCCGGCAAGACCGGTACGACGGACTTCCGCTACGCGGCCTGGTTCGTCGGCTACACGCCGAACATGGCGGGCGCGGTCTGGGTCGGCGACCCGGCGCACAAGCGGCAGATGACCCACATCACCATCGGCGGCGTCCCCTACGACAAGGTCTACGGCGGCCAGGTCCCGGGCCCGATCTGGCGCGACATGATGACGGGCGCGCTGGTGGGCAAGCCGGTCGAGGACTTCAACCTCGTCGACATCCCCGACAGCAACCATGACCAGGGCGGCGACGGCAACGGCAACGGCAACGGTGATGGGAACGCCAACGGCGGACAGGACACGGGCGGCCTGATCGGTGGGCTGATCGGCGGCGTGGACGGAGGGACCGGCGGAGGAACCAACGGGGCCACCAATGGGGCCACCAACGGCGGCGGCTCCTTCCCGACGCCCTCCTTCTCCATCCCGCAGGGCTTCATCCAGGGCACCGGAAACGGCAGGAACGGGCACAGCAACGGCGGGCGAGGCTAGCCCCGCCCCCCTACGCACGACGAAGGGGGCGCCCCTCGGCTGAGGGGCGCCCCCGCTGTCGTACCCGCGCCGGGGCGAGGGGTGGGCCGGTCAGCTCCCTGCGAGGAGCTGCTTGACCACGGCGGCGACGCGTCCGCCCTCCGCCTGGCCGGCGACCTTCGGGTTCACGATCTTCATGATCTGGCCCATGGCACGCGGACCCTCGGCGCCCGCCGCCTTCGCCTCCTCCACGGCCTGGGCGACGATCTGCCGCAGTTCGTCGTCGGACAGCTGCTTGGGCAGGTACGCGGCAAGCACCTCGCCCTCCGCCTGCTCCCGCTCGGCCTGCTCGGGGCGCCCACCCTGCGCGAAGGCGTCGGCGGCCTCACGGCGCTTCTTCGCCTCGCGGGTGATCACCTTGGTGACCTCGTCGTCGGAGAGCTCGCGCTTCTCCTTGCCCGCGACCTCTTCCTTGGTGATCGCGGCGAGCGTCAGCCGGAGCGTCGAGGAGCGGAGCTCGTTGCGCTCCTTGATCGCGGCGTTGAGGTCTTCCTGCAGCTTCGACTTGAGCGTGGTCATGGCTCCGATTGTCGCAGGTGCGACCGGGCGCCCGCCCCATGATTTCCGGTGGCGCGAGGGTGTTCTGCACTGTTCTGCGGTGCTCCGCGGTGTTCCGTGGTCGTCCACAGGCGGGCGCGTGGCGCGCCGAGCTTCTGACACGATGGTCGTATGCGCGCGCGATACGGAGTGCCCCTGGGAATCACGGCGGTGGCCGCCGCCGGACTGCTGTACTCGGCCGGGTTCGAGGTCCGTTCCTTCCGGCTGCGCCGGGTGACGGTCCCCGTGCTGCCGCCGAGGACCCGTCCGCTGCGTGTGCTCCAGGTCTCCGACATCCACATGGTGAGCGGACAGCGGAAGAAGCAGCGCTGGCTGCGCTCGCTGGCCGGACTGCGCCCCGACTTCGTGATCAACACCGGGGACAACCTCTCCGACCCCGAGGGCGTGCCGGAGGTGCTGGACGCGCTGGGCCCGCTGATGGAGTTCCCGGGGGCGTACGTCTTCGGGTCGAACGACTACTACGGCCCCAGACTGCGCAACCCCGCCCGCTACTTGGTGGAGAAGTCCAGGGGAAGCCACGGTCTGAACGGCAATCGGCCCGTGGTCGGAGCCATCCACAACCCCTGGGAGGACCTGCGGGACGGCTTCGACGCGGCAGGCTGGCTGAACCTGACGAACACGCGGGGGACGCTGAAGGTGGACGGCCTGGAGATCGAACTGACGGGCCTGGACGACCCGCACATCAAGCGCGACCGCTACGCACGGGTGGCGGGCGGCCCCTCCGCGTCGGCCGACTTCTCGATGGGCGTGGTGCACGCGCCGTACCTGCGCGCCCTGGACGCGTTCACGGCCGACGGCTACCCGCTGATCCTCGCGGGCCACACCCACGGCGGGCAGCTGTGCATCCCCTTCTACGGCGCCCTGGTCACCAACTGCGACCTGGACACGGACCGGGTGAAGGGCCTGTCCCGGCACACGGCGAAGGGCCTCACCTCATATATGCACGTGTCAGCGGGCTGCGGAACGAACCGCTACACGCCGGTACGGTTCGCATGCCCCCCGGAGGCGACGCTGCTGACGCTGGTGGCCAGGGGCTGAGGTAGGAACGCCGACGGTCGGGCCCCCTCCGTAACCCGCCCGGACCACCCACATCGCCCGTTCTGCCCGGTCTGCTTAGCGTGAGGACATGATCGGGCCGATCCCCAAGGACATCCCGGACCTCCCGGCGGTGCCGGGCGTGCAGACGGTGATGCCGTCCGCCGTCCCCGCCACCGCCGTGGTGATCCCCGCACACCGCCCGAAGGTGGGCGTCTACCGCCTGCTGGTGGCCCTGACCGCGGCCGCCGCGGTGGCCGTGGACCTGCGCCTCGGCAGCCCGACGCGGGTGCTGAGCTACTTCACGATCCAGGTCGACCTGCTGCTCGCGATCGTCTTCACCCTGTCGGCCTGGCGAGCGCGGACGGCCGAGCGCCCCCTGCCCGCGCTGGTGACCGGCGGCGCGGTGTTCTACGCCCTGATCGCGGGCCTCGTCTACCACGTACTCCTGGTGAACGAACCAGGCCCCTTCTCCCTGACCGGCCGCCCCGGCATCCACCCCCTCTGGCAGGCACTCACCAACCAGACCCTGCACACACTGATCCCGGTCGCGGCACTGTTCGACTGGCTCTTCCTGACGAGCCCGGCCCCGCTGAGCGTGCGGGACGCGCGGAAGTGGCTGCTGTACCCCATGGCCTACCTGGCCTTCTGTCTGATCCGCGGGGAACGGCTGCCGACCGGCGCGCCGGAGCGCTACCTCTACCCGTTCCTGGACGCCGGCCGCCTGGGCTACCGGAGCGTCCTCGCCAACGCGCTCCTGATCGGCCTGGGGTTCTTCGTCCTGGCCCTCCTCATGGTCGCCCTCGACCACATCCGCCCGGACCCCACCCGTCCCCGCTGGAAAACCGGATTTCGTCTCTAGCCGCCGGTGGGCTAAAGTAAACGTCGTCGCCGCGGCAAGCAGCGACATCGGGGTGTAGCGCAGCTTGGCAGCGCGCTTCGTTCGGGACGAAGAGGTCGTGGGTTCAAATCCCGCCACCCCGACAGCCAAAACAGCAGGTGAGGCACCTACTAGTCGCTAGTAGGTGCCTCACCTGTTTGGTCTGCGTGTCTAACTGCGTGACTACCGCTTTCCGCGTCTCTACGGGCGTCGCTCCTGCGCTCCGAAGATCCCGTCCATGACCACGGCGCCGGTCTGGATCACGGGCCGGATCTGCTTCCTGTAGACCTCCTCGGTCACGGCGGTCCCAGAGTGTCCAACGAGCCGGGAGATCTCTTCCAGCGGGACACCACGGTCGGACAGCAGAGGCACGAAGCTGTGCCGCAGCTCCCTCGGCGTCCACTCGTCGGCGTCGATCCCGTCGATGCCCTTGAGCGCCTGGCGGAAGGCACGGCGGACGTTGGCAGCGTCGAGCGGCTTACCCACGGCCGAGGAGAAGACGAGGCCGTGTTCCTCCCAGTCGTCCCCAGCGGCGAGCCGATCCCACCCCTGATCTTCGAATTGCTGCCAGAGGGCATCGACACAGCGCACCGGGAGAGCGAGCGTGCGCCGGGACTTCCGGGTCTTCGTGTCCCCGCTTCGCCGGACCGACCGCCAGACGGCGATATGCGGAGGCTGAGGCGGGTCGAGGTCCGGCCGGCCTCTCAGAAAGAAGTGGTCCCAGGTGAGGGCCCGGAGTTCTTCGGTGCGGGCCCCGGTCAGCAGAGCGACGACGATGTACGCGTACATCGAGGTTCCCTCGGCGCCCTTGAACTGTCGGTCCCGGCAGCTATGAACTGACGGGTAGCCCTGGCATGGTCGAGGGCTGCGCGGCCGGGGACTTGCTGAAGATCGACGCCGATGGTCTGTTCCAGATTGAGCGACGAGGCCCGAACCTTTGCATCCAAGCATTCGGGGAGCCGCCCTTCGATGCTGAGTCGCTGGAATCCCTGACCAGCCTCTTCGTTCCCCTGGGCGGCCTGGTGGAGGCGCCTGCCGACCGGCGGTTCATCGTGGTGACGGTGCCGGCCGCTGCTGGATTCCCCGCGGTCGAGGCCGTGATGGAAACGTGGATGGCAGGCGTGAGCGTGCTGGTCGAGTGGGGCTTTAGTAACGTGTTCCGTCCGGACGGAGAGCCGCTGAACTGGTGGCAAGCATCTGAGGCGTGACCGGCTGGGTGTATCTGTCAAGGCTGCATGTAGTGGATGACACCAGCAGCTGACACCAACAGGCGCGTACGGCGGCGGTCGGCGCCGAACCCGAGCGGACGATCAGCCGAGGCTTAGCGCGAGTTGACCGGCGTCACCGACACCCTGTGATCGACCTGATAAGGATGAGGCCGCAGGTTCAAGGCCTGTCACCCCCACCAGGCGTGCGAGGACCGCCGATGATAGGGTCCCGCGGTCTTTGTAACCGGGGAGGGATCATGACCAAGGAGGGCTGGACCGAAGGTACCAACAAAAGCGCGGAAACCTCTGGCGATCTCGTGAACGAACCGTCCGCGGTCCAACTGGTATACCGGCCGCAGCCTGCCGACACACGGGTCGGCCTGCGGGTCCGCGACCGGGTCAAGCGGACCAAGCTGGTGCTGCGGGGCGTCCTCCTCGTGCTGGGGGTGGGGTTCTGGCTGATCACTATCGACGTGGTCTCGACCGGGCTGCTCTTGCTCGTTGTCCTGTGGATGTGGGCGTACCCACGGCTGCACGTCGCCTACATACAGCGCATCATCGGATGGCAAGGTGAGTACCGCGCCACCGTGTCCGCGGCCGGGATCACCTGCCACAGCGACTACAGCACGCTGGTCCAGAAGTGGTCCGTTTACCACGGTTACCGGGAGACGGCCCACCACTTCGTCCTGCTTAGCCGAGACCCCAACATCATGTGGCTGGAAGTCCTGCCCAAGCGGGGTGTGCATGAGGCCGAGGACCTCGACCGGCTTCGGGCCATCCTGGACCAGCACACCACCCGCGTGTGACGGACGTGAAGGGCGTCCCGCGCCCGGCGGTCGATGGCCGGCCCTGCCACTGGGGCGTGGCGTACAGCAGCGAAGTACAGCAACCGCCGCGACCGCAGCCGACCCGCCGCGACCGCGAGCGAATGTCTGATCAGCCGGGCAGACTTCAGCGACCGTCCCGCCCGTAGTTCGCATCGAGGAGCTCGTCGTGCCCGCTGCGTGCCCGTTCGCAGAGGACGCAGCGGGGACTCACGGGGAACGGCGGCGCCAACCTCGCTCCGGATCAGGGCAGGGAGTCCCCAAGTCAGCCGCCACCCGCATACGTGGTCTTCCAAACTAGTGCTCCAGGATCCGAGCGCGGCGGCGCTTGACCGTGCCATTGCAACTCCGCCGACCGCGCGGGCTACTGCCCCGCGAGGCTGCGATCGCAGTTGTGGTCGACCCGTCGTGAACCATCGTGAACCCGGCGGCGTACACCGCACGAAGTCTGAACGGCCGTGCATTCGCCAGCCGTTCGCCATCAGACGGGCCGTCAGAGTGAAAACCTCCGACCGAGGTGAATATGTCGGAAATTTTCCTTTAGACTCCTTTCTGGCTCGACGATGATTCAGCCGACCAACGTCAGGCGCCATCAATCACGTGCTCGGAAATGCGTGACCGCATTCGAAAGAGGTGACCTCGGCGCCACGATGACAGGCGCTGCTCTCGCAGCGGCCATTGATGAGCGCAGCGACCAGTTCTTGCCGCAACCTCTCACGCCACGCGGCACAGCCCCCACATGCCAAGCGCCGCCGGCACCTTGCGGCGCGGGCTATCCGCCGGCGACGTGACCACAAGGAGCGAACTTGGCCACAAAACCCAGCTTGGCTCGCGCGTTCGCGGCGGCGGCCGTGTACGTGTCAATCGCAGCGTGCACGACGACCGGGACGCACGAATCTGCGGCCTCCCACCCAGGTACGGGGTCGAAGGCCGGCCCAGCGTCGGGCACGCCGGTCCAAGCTCCGGCGCTGCCCGGGGCGCAACAGATCTCGGCGAACGACCGGGTGTACACCGCCGACCAGGCCTCCAACACGGTCAGTGTCATCAATCCGGCGACGAACACGGTGCTGGGCACGATTGCTCTGGGCAAGCCCCGGTTGGACCCCAGCGCGGACGTGCTGGGGGCCATGTACGACGGGGAGATCGACGTGCACGGCCTGGGCTTCTCCCGGGACGGGAAGTGGCTCGACGTGATCGACGTGACCACCAACGCCATCCATGTCATCGACACTTCAACCAACAAGGTTGTGCGCACCATGTACGTCGGCCGGGCGCCGCACGAAGGATTCTTCTCGCCGGACGGCACGCGACTGTGGGTGGCGGTGCGCGGCCAGGACTACATCTCGGTGCTCGACTGGCGGGCCGGCAAGGAGGTCGACCGAATCTACAGCGAAGACGGGCCATCGAAGGTGGTCTTTAGCACCGACGGCAAATTCGCCTACGTCAACCACCTGCGCGCCTCGAGGCTAGACAAGATCGATGTGGCCTCCCGCCGGGTCATCAAGAGCCTGCCGATCCCCGAACAAGCGGGTGGATCCTCCGACGAGGCCATCTCACCCGACGGCCGGGACATCTGGCTCGGCATGCCCGTCAACGGCGTGACCACCGCTGTGGTCAATGCACAAACCTTCCGTGTGGAGTCGGTGATGAACACGGGGCCGCGCACCAACCACCCCAACTTCGTCACCGTCGACGGTGTCGACTACGCCTACATGACCGTCGGCGGACTGGACCAGACCTTGGTGTACCGCCGATCGAAGACCGGGGCGCCGCCCAAGCTGGTGAAGACCATCCACAACCACGGCCACGGCCCCCACGGCATCTGGCCGAGCCCCGACAACACCAGGATCTACGTCGCCCTACAGAACTCCGACGCGGTCGACGTCATCGACACGAAAACGAACTCGGTGATCAAGACGCTCCCCATCGGCCAGTCGCCCATGGCGCTGGTGTACGTGGCCCGCGACACTCCGGCCACCAGCACTAACAACCTGGGCCGGCAGGGTCTGGGCATGCGCACAGAGAACCTCCCCCTGCGCGTCTCCGGTAGCTCCGGCGAGGGCACGGCCCTGATCCGGGCACTCCCGGGCATCAACGAAGTCACCATCGGAGCCACTGGATTGCCACCCAACCAGATGTTCACCGCCTATGCCAGTGACGGCACCCGCACGACAGCGCTGATGACCATGATGAGCAACGAGTTCGGCAGGATCGACGAAGGCCTGTCCTATTCGTACTTCTTCGCCAACCACTACACCTCCGTCATCCTCAAGCCTGGAACTCCACCCGGCGAGCACGAACCAGGCCCGGCAATGCCCATGGCATGACGGACGCATGGCGGCACAGTCGTGTGGTCAGCGCGTGATCGGTGACCGTGGCTGCGCCCCGGGCGGCTTCCGCAGCGCCGACCGCCTGACGCCGTGTGGTGCGGCATCCAACGGCAGGCTGCGACGTTCCATCGGCGCGACGTCGTGCCAGACGACGAGGTGCGCGCCAAATACCTGGTCTCACTTCTGGTCTCATTCGCAGGCGTACCGCCCCGTCCGGATGAGTACCAGGGCAGATCGAACTCCACGGCAACGGGCGCACATGGATGCAGGTGAATGACGCCGTACGGTTCCCCGACGAGGACGAGCACACTTGGAAAGCGTGCACATCGAAGAGACGCGCCGGATGTACTGACCGCGTACGCGTGGGGCCCGGATGCGGCATGCCATGCGCCCTCCCCCACGACTGCGCGGCCACGCACGCTGGTTGGCGACAGTGGAGCCGGACTACCGGGGGTTGACAGTGGGCGAGTGGAAGCAAGGGAAGTGCGGTTGGCCAACGGCAGACGGCGGCGGCTTCCTGAATCCCGCATAGCGTCACAAGTTACTGGCCAAACTTGCAGAATCTGCCGGCAACTCCGAGACGTTGACACGCACGGGTGACAAGCATCGAGAAGGCCCTTACCTGCTCACTTGCACTGTTCCCCACGCGGAAGGCCTCCCCGAACTCGCGTGAACTCCAATTGGAACGGCGGCCATCAGTGGCCCGCGATGGCCAGCTCAGCGCCGCCCGCGCCCGGGTCGCGGTGTTCGGCGTAGCGGGCGGAAACCCAGCCCACCGACCAGCCGCACAACTCCGCCGCAGACCGCACCGACAGCTCCGCCGCGAAAGCAGCAGCCACGATGGCGCGCGCTTCGTCCTCCGGAAGCTTGCTCGTGGCCGGGCCGCGCTGAAGCAGAGCGGCGCGTTCACGCGCGGCCCGCTCCTCCCGCTCCTGCCGTTCACGGCGTTCACGCTCCGCCCGCTCCGCAGCCTCACGGGCGCGGCGTTCGGCGGCCTCACGCTCGGCCCGTTCACGCTCCGGCTCGCGCTGTTCACGCTCGCGTTCACGGCGTTCACGCTCGGCCCGCTCAGCCATCTCCAGCGCGGCCCGGCGCTCCTGCTCCTCGCGCCAGAGCCGCTCTTCCCGCTCGGCCTGCTCACGGGCCAAAGCAGCCTCGTGCTCACGCCGTTCACGCTCCATCTGGGCGGCGTGCTCGCGCTCCTCGCGGGCCTGCCGGCGGGCGGCTTCCTCACGCTCGCGGGCCGCCTGCTCGGCCGCCTCACGCTCGGCACGCCGCTGCTCTTCCAGCCGCGCCACCGCCGCAGCGATCGCCCGCCGGTAGGCCGGCGAGGTTTCCGCCGTGACGATCAGCAGCAGCGGCGCCAGGCGGCCCTACGCAGCCTCAAGGACGGAACGCCGTGGCCGATCCGCGTGACGCTGCCGCGGATGGATCTACAGCGGTTCCAAGACGAGTGGCGCCAGAAGTGGCTTGACGTGGTCGACGTCGCCCCGACGAGCGAGGAGGCGCTGAAGCAGGCCTTGATCCGGGAGGCGAACCTTCTGCCGCCGTGCAAGCAGGTCACCATCAACGCGGGCGGCGACACCGGGAAGATAGGCGGGCGGGACGCTGCGATCTGGCTCACGGCCGTCGAGTACGCGCGGGAGCATCCTGACGAGACGGTCTACTTCGTCAGCAAGAACACCAAGGACTTCGGCGACGGGGCCGCCTCCCCGTACCCGATGAACGAGGACCTCGCCGGCATTGAGGATCGGTTCGTGCTCCTCACCACCTGGTACGAGGTCGTGGAGAAGTTCGCCCAGCGGACGGACGATGTCGACGAGGACGCGGTGCGCTCGATCCTCTCCAGCCGGGAAAGCCTCAGCGTGATCGAGGAGGAGGCCGTTCGTCTGATGCTCGTGCCGCCGGATCTAGTGGGGCCGGACTTCGAGGCCACGATGGGTCTCTTTGTCCAGGGCGAGGGCACGCTGGTCGATACCGACACCGTGCGGGTGCTGGGCTGGGCCGTCCCCCCGTTCGCCGCTTTCGATCAGGCAACCGATCTGACCGCCTACCGCATCGGGGACCACGTCTGGTGCACAGCCACGGTCCGGTGGGTCCTGAGCGCGCCCGCCCTCGTGAGGGACAGCCTCCAAATCCAGGGCGTCGCCTGTGTGTGGGAGACCCGTGTCCTCGTGAGCACGACGAACGCTGACGCCAAGCTCACTGTCCTGCGAAGCCAGGGCACCCGTGCGCTGTCCGCAGGCCAGTCCTCCGCCCTTTCCCGGGAACTCGCCGATTACGTCGGCATCATCAGCCACGAGCGAAGGTGGATGAATCTCCGCCATGAGTTCGCCGGCCGCCTCACTCTCTCAAGGATGGAGAGGCTCGTCGCGGAAGGTCTCCTGCCGCCGCATTCCGCTGCTCACTAGCCGATGCGGCGCCCGTACGCCGACGCCGCTCCCTCCACTGTGGCAGTGTGATCCATCGGATCCTCTGGGTGCCCCCGGCCCAGCCGGCCCCATCTCAGGCAGCGGTAGGTACAGATGATGCCCGGCGGGCTGCTCTACTCGGGCTGTTCCGCAGAGGCCACGACCCGGGGAGTGAACGGGGAGTGGATCACAGGTGATGCGCAGACCTCGCGGAACCGGCGCGGCAAAATAGCCACCCATGTGTCGTCCCGGCGTGGCGACGGCACAGTGTGGCTCGAGCGTCTCGGGTCACACTGTGCCGTCGAGCATCAACAACTCAAGTCGACAGTGCCGTCACTCTCATCAAAGAGTCCTCTGTCACAGTGCCGCAGAGTCGTGTTGAATTCGAAAGGATCCGTCTCGAAATTTCTGGACTCAGGAGCAGGGGGTCAACAACCCCTGGAATTTTTGCGCCACCGTACAGGATTGCAGAATCCCAGTCGTCGGCGTCAGTGGTTCCCTGGTGATCGCACACGAGAGCGCGCGTCGGCGTTGGCACTCGAGACATGGTCGACATGACGGCAGAATTGAAGGCTCGTGCTTCTTCTGCTGTCAGTCCGTCCACCCAGAAAGTCTGAATTTCACAGCCGAGTGGTTCGTGTGTATACGAGCTTACGACGTTGGTGTCTGCCGAGATCCACCAATTGATGCTGACGGATGGAAGCCTGAGGTCGATGATCAGGTTGAGCGCCTCGAAATCGATGGGGATATCGTCGCCATCCACGTTAATTACGGTAATGACACCGGTTCCAGGATGGGCGAGAGTTATGCCGTGCTGTTCAAAGACAGCCACCTGGTCGCGAAAAATGGATTCCGCGCCCGCCTCGCGGTACCAGCGAATGAATCCATCTGCCATTTTTTCACCCCTTAGGCAGGTTGAAAGTGTGGACGTTTTCCACGCCGAACACCTTGCGCGCTTGGTTAATTGCCGATTCGGGGGTGTTGGACGCGTCCAGGTAGTAGATGGCCGGCACGCCCGCCTCATCAGCGGCATACTTGTTTATCTTGAGCGCCTTTCCGAATTTGGCAGGATTGGCCGCTTTCGCTCCTCCGCCCACGTAGACGTATTCTCCGTTTGGCCCTATTACGTCAATTCCGCTGGATCCAACGTTAGGCATGACAATCTTGATGTCTTGCCCATTTGGACCCTTGGCGACCTTACCGCCAATCAGGTCTGCCACATATTCTTCCCGGCGGTCCCCCAGAGCACCTGCCTGAACTCCACCGCCGCCCGCTGCACTGTCAGCTTCGCTGGCCTCGCGAAGTGCCTGTCCGAGTCCGTCACTGAAGCGGTTGATTCCGTCTGCGATGCCGTAGGCGCCGCCGACTATCAGTGTGGTGCTTGCAGCGATGGCTGGCACGCCGACCAGGCAGCCGACTCCCGTGAGGCAAAGCACGCCACCGGCGAAGTCGCCGGACGCCCCGAAGCCGACCCCCCCGAGGCTGATGAAGGTTTCGGCGAGTCCGCCGAAGATCGGGGTGGCGTGGTCGAGTATCGCTGATCCGTAGGTGGCGACGGTGTTGGCTGCGTCCTTCAACCAGCCGGGTACCCAGCTGCCGTCGTCATCCCGCTGCTTTTGCTTCTGCTGTTCCTCGTACCACTGTCGCCACTGCTGGTCCTCTTGCTGCTGTTTGGTGACTGCGGTGCGGTAGGCCTCCGTTGCCGCTTGGTTAGCTGCAGTGGCGTCCTTGCCGGCGGCTGTGGCGGAGGCGCGTGCTTGCTGGGCTGCTGTCCAGGCGGAGTCGCGGGCTGAGGTGGCCGAGTACTGGGCGGAGGTGGCCGAGGTGATGGCTGCGGTTGCGGCGTTCTCGGCGGTCTGCTGGGCGTTGCGGGCGGTCTTGGCCGATGCGGCGGCGTCCTTGGCGGACTGTTCAGCCTGGGTGGCATAGCCGTTGGCCTGGGCGGCGTACTTCTGGGCGTCGTTGGCCGCTGCTTCGGCTTGTCTGCGGTAGCCCTCGGCTTCGGACGCGGCTTTGGCTGCGTTGGCTGCTGCCCTGCCCGCTTCGGCCGCATTCTTCTGGGCGGTGGCGGCGATGCCCGCAGCCTGTGCGATCAGCTGCTGGATCTGCCCCTCGTGGGTGGCGGCGAGCTGGTCTTGCCGCTGGGCCTTGTACTGGCCGACCGTGATGAAGGCGTGCAGCAGGTCGGAGGGGCCTTCCAGAGCGATGCGGGCGGCGGCCTTCAACTGGGCGCCGTTGCTCTTGTTATTGGTATCGGCGAGTTGGGCGGCGCGGACGCGTTCGTCCTGTGTGCGTGCCTGGGAATCGTCGGAGGTAATGAACTGGCGCAGGGCGTCTGGTGTATCAGTGTTGAGTGCGGTGCGTCCGGCCTGTTGTTCGATCGGGCCGGCGTTGGCGATGGTCCGGGCGACGACGAGGCGCATGTCCTGCTTCATCGCCTCGTACTGGCCGGTGGTCAGGAACGCGCTCACCGCCGAGTCGTCGCCGTCGAGGGCCTTGGCGGCGGCGGCGCGCACGTCGGAGGAACCGGCGGTAGCCGCGAGGCGCCCGACGTCCTCGCGGTTGTCCTGGGCACTGGCTTCCTGGCGGCCGGTGCGGATGTAGGCGGTAATGTCCGCATCGGAGCCGGCGAGCGCCACAAGGGCTGCGCTCTGGCTCCACGGGCGGCCGTTTTTGGCGGTGCCCAGGGCTACCTTGCGGGCTGCGGGCGCGATCTGCGCGGGGTCGGCGCCGGGCTGGGCTGCCTGGTCGGCCAGCTTGGCCGCTTCGACTTGCAGGTCCTTGGCCTGCTGTTGGGCTGCTTGCTGTGCCGCGGTGCGCTGCTCCTCTTGCGCTTTGAGGTCCTCCGCGCGGGCGATGCCCTCGTTGGTGCGGGCGGTCAGCTGCTCGGTGTCGATACGGATCGCAAGGTCGTGGACCTTCTGGGCCTTGGCGACGGCCCCGCTGGCCGCGTCGGCGTCCTTCTTGGCCTCCTTGGCGTGCGCGGCGGACTGCTTTGCGGCGGTCGCCGCCTCACCCGCGTGCTTGGCCGCGTCGTCGGCGTCCTTGGCCGCGTTCTCCGCGTGCGTGGCCGCGTCGTTGGCGGCATCCCGGGCCTCCCCGGCAGCGGAGGCGGCCTCCTGGGCCAGCGCCTGGGCGGCGTCGGCGGCGCGGGCCGCCTCGCGGGCGTGGCGGTGCGCGGCGGCTGCGGCGTTCTGCGCTTCGGCGGAGTGGGCACCGGCCTGGTCGGCCAGGCTGTTGGCCTCGTCGGCCGCGTCCGCCGCGTCGTCGGCGTCGCTGCCGGCGCCGCTGGCCGCCTTGGCCGCATCCGCAGCCGACGCAGCGGCGGTCCGCGCCGAGTCCGCGGCCTGGGCGGCGGCGTGCGCGCCTGCGGCGGCGTCCCGGGCGTTCTGGGCTGCCTTGCGTGCGGCGCCTGCCTGGCCGGCGTCGAGGGCCGCGTTCGCGGCGGCGTCACGGGCCTGGGAGGCTGCCTCGGCGGCGCCGTCCGCGGCCGCGGCGGCGGCCGAGGCGGCGTTGGCCGCGACGCGGGCGGAATCGGTGGCCGCGTTCGCGGCGTCGATCGCGGTCTGTGCGGCGGTGGCGGCCTGCTGGGCGGCGCTCGCCGCGCGGGCGGCGGATGCTGCCGCGTGCTGGGTGTCCTTCTGGGCCGCCTGGGTCTCCGCGGCGGCCTTCTGGGCGGCTTCCTTGGCCAGTTTCGCCGCGGTCACCGCACGGGCGGAGGCGTCCTTGGCGGCCTGGGTCTGCTGCCCGGCCAGCTTGCCCGCCTTCGCCGCCTGATCGGCCAGCTGCGCGATCGTGGCGTGTTCCTGGTCGTGCGCGCGGGCCACGTACTGCCCGACCTGGAGGAACTCGTGGATGTCGTCCGGGCTGCCGTTGATCGCGATACGGCCGGCCGCCTTAACGTTCGGCCCGCCGGCATCGATGATCTGCGCGGTCTGGACGCGCTCGTCCTGTTCCCGCTCGGTGTACTGATCGTTGTCCAGGAACTTCTTGATGTCCTCGGGCGTGCCGTTCAGTGCGGCCTGGCCGGCCTTTCTCACCAGCGGGCCGCTGACATCGATGATCTGCGCGACCCGGATACGCTGGTCCTGCTCGAGCGGCGCCTTCCAGCCGTCCTTCAAGAACGCCTGCAACTGGTCGGGCGAGTCGCTGTCCAGGGCAGTGCGGGCGGCCTGCTGGAGGTAGGTCCCGCCGACACTGGCGACCTGCGCGGTAGCGACGCGTTCGTCCTGGAACTGTATGTCGGAGGCTTGAGCCAGGAAGTTCTTGATGTCGTCGTCACTACCGGTGAGGGCGGCTTCGGCGGCGGCGCGCACGCCGGGCCCGCCGGTCTCCCACAGCCGCACCACCTTGGCGCGGTCGGTGTCCGGAAGCGCACCGCCGGCTGCGGTTGTCGGTGGGGTCCCGTCGGCTCTGGCAGGTGCGGGTCCCAGCAGGCCCAGTACCAGCACGCTGGGCAGCAGACCCAGACACAGCACGCGGACCGCCTGCTGTGCCCCTACCGCCACGCACTGCGGGCGTCGTGGATGTCTCACTGCGGACTCGATTCGTCTCATATTTTATGGGGGGTTGTGTGCACCGGCTCGCACAGGGACCCGACTGATCACAGGCCCGTGCGCGGGCCGGGCTCGAGGGGCGGCCCGTCGGTGTTCCGCGGATCCGTCCCTCGAACGGTGAGTGGAGCGTCAGTTGGCCGGTGCGAGGCGGACTTCGTCGTGCAGGCCCTTGATGTCGACGCCGGTGAAGAGGCTGACGTGCCCGTCGCTCCAGCGGACGATGACGTCGTTCGCGGCCGTGTTGGCGGTGAAGGCGCCCGCAGTGATCACGGCGGCGTCCTTCCACTCCGACTTCGCCGGGCGGATCCTGTCCTCGCCGGGCAGGGCCTTGCCGGTCAGGCCCGGGTAGAGGGTGGTCTCGCCGTCGACCCAGCCCACCAGCAGGTCGTCGGTGGCGTTTCCGGTGAAGGATCCGGTGGTGAGGTTCTCGGCGTAGGGCCAGGTGGTGTTCTTGGCGACGATCTGGGTCTGTTTCTTCAGCCCGTTGGCCACCAGGTCACTGAAGACGGAGACGTGGCCGTCCTTCCAATCCACCAGCAGGTCGTCGCGGTGGCCGATCGGGGTGAAGCGGCCGCCGGTCAGCACACGCGCGTCGTTCTGCCAGGCGGGGGTCTTCGGCGGGGCGAGCTGCTTCTCGCCGTGGAAACCCTTGGCATCCACGGTCGTGTACTGGGTCATCTCGCCGTCGTTCCACCGCACGACGAGCCCGTCGGTGCCGCCACCGGTGGCATTGACACCGGTGATCGAGACGGCATGAGTCCAGATGCTCTTACGGGGCGCCAGTTGGTACTCGGCGGAGAAGGGGTGAGCGGGATCGTCGCTGTCGCCGCCCTGGTAGAGGGTGACCTCGCCGTCGTCCCACAGGACGATCAGGTCCATGTGCCGGCTGCCGCCCGCGGAGCCGCCGGTGTAATAGCCCGCGGTCATCTGCACGGCGTGCTTCCACGGCGCGCTGGCGAAAGTGGTGCTGTAGGTGACCGGCTGGACCCAGCCCGCCAGGTCGTCGACACGGGCCGCCACCGCCCCGGTACGGGTCTCAGACGGGTCAGTGCCCAGACAACCGCCCTGCCAGGACCGGCTGCTGACACCGACGATGGCCGTATGACCGGCGGCGGTGCTCAGCACCGGACCGCCGGTGTCGCCCTTGCAGATCGCCGCTCCGTCCGGCTTCCCGGCCAGATCGACCGTGGTGCCACCGACATTCTGGGGTGGTGAAGGCGGCGGCGTGTACCTGGTCGGGCACCCACTCGTCGTACGTGCGGCCGTAGCCCGCGGCCTGGACCTCGTCGCCCACACCGGGCGCCGTGCCCGCCACCGGGTCCGGGGTGATACCGCTGACCGGCTTGGCCAGTTGAGCCATCACCACGTCCCGGTCCGTACGGGGCGCGAGGTTCACCACCTGCTGAGCGATGCCGCCGATGGTCGCCGTCGTCTTCAGCTTCGGAGCGCCGGGGGCAAGGGGGCCGCCCGGGGTGTCGGTGAAGCAGCTCGCGGCCGTCAGCAGCCACCGCGGAGCCACCAGCGTGGCCGAACAGCCACGCTGGCCGCCGATGTCAAGCCGTGCGGTGGCGGTGGACACCGCGTCAGGAGCCTGCGGGCCCGATACAGCAGCCGCGGGCGTGCCCGACAAGGCGGCGACAGCCAGCGACGTAGCGGCGATCAGACCGGAAGTCCGCGCCGTGCGCGGACGAAAGCCAGACATGAACGTTCCCCGTTTCATGTGAGAGTGGTGAGAAGAAGGGCAGGTCGGTCGGTCAGCCCGTGACGCGCAGTTCCACCAGAACAGTGGACGCACCTCCGGCGGTCCCCTCACCGACGCTCTGATAGCCGTTCTTCGCCACGCTCACCGTCTTGGCCGGCGCCGACGGGTCCCCCTGCGGCTTCAGATCCGCGCTGATCGGATGATCAGCGGTTTCCAGCGCGATGACGTGCGGGAGCTCCAATGTGAGGTAACCGGTCTTGGCGACGGCCTTGAAGCAGTAGGCGCCCTGCGGGTTCCCGCCCTGGCCCTGCACGGTGAGGACCCTGATCTGCTGGGCCGATTCATCACACGCGGCAAGGGTGATGTGCCCGTCCCCCTTGATCAGCCTGATGCCCTTGTCATGCTGGATCTGATCGGCGTTCGGGTAGGCGAAGTCCTCCACCGCGGACGGCGGTGTGTCGTTTCCCGACGGCGGCTGCGGGTCAGCAGAAGCGAGCACCGGCGTGCTCGCCAGCGCCAGGACGGCAGCAAACCCCGCGAGCGGGAGCATCCTGCGGATGTGAGGAGTCACCCGGATTCCTTTCCAGGCACGGGTGACGGCATGACGGAATAACATCTGCAGCCCCCCGGTGCACACAGACGTAAAGCAAAAATAAGTGGTCGACTGTGATCCTAAAACGGCGTCAGAACTAAACCAACGTAATAAGATTCATACACAACCCACGCAACCTACACCGCAGATTTACAGTCAGGGCATGGGCGTAGTCGGCATGGCTGCCGGTATGGGCCAAGTGGCAGCTGACTGGCCGCGATGGCGACTTCAAAAGAAATTTATCGGGCAACTATGACGCAGTTCTGGGTATCAGCCCAACCCGCGATTTGGTGGGTGATGTGTCATGCCGGTGGCACTTCTGTCCTACTGAGAGCAACAGGGCTTCGGCGTAGTCGCATGACGTCCGGTTCGTGATCATCCGAGGCCGAGGAGTGCGAGGGGGCGGCGAGGGTCGCTGGCGTTGCGGCGGAGGCCGACCGCGATGTTCTTCACGTCGGCCGTGCGGAGAGCTGCGATGGCAAGGTTGCGCCAGGTGGCCATCGCACGGGGCGCGTTGCCGGTCCGCAGCTGGGAGGCGTCCTCGGCGAAGGTGGTGTCGCGCACGTGATGCAGGGCCTCGATCGTCCAATGGCCGCGGACGAGTTCGGCGAGCTGGGCCGCGGTGGTCTGCTCGGCGGTCGGACTGGTGACGGCGTAGACCGTCTTGACGGTGGTCTTGCCGGTCTTGCGTTCGGTGCGCCGGCGCTTGATCTGGACAGCCTGGGCGGGCTCCGGGGAAGAGGAGGCCCGATTCCGATGACGACTCGTCCTCGAACGGCAGCTCCGGCTCCAGCTTGGGCGGAAACAAGTCGCCGGCTGCTGGCTCGTCCTCATCGGGCAGCTCCACTACGACGGAGTTGTGCAGCATCCGATCCAACGCCGGTAACTGCTACCACGCCGGCCAGTTCTGTCGGAAGCTCGACGTGGGGGAGACGACCACGGACGCAGCAGGACGTGAGATCACCTGCGACTATGAGGCTGGCGCGAATCGCTGGCATTGCTGACAACGCGATGACCGGTCGCGACTTGATACCTGTGAAATTCGCTGTAGGGAACTGGCCGTTCATGGCTACGCCGTTGCGACCTCGGGTGCTGACAAGCTTGGGGACGTGGGCCGGTGATCTCGCCGTACACCCCTGCCGTCGGCAGGACCACCACAACGCGGGTGATCAAGGGTCCCATCGTGCGGTGCCCGTCCCATTCTCTCTGGGGACACGTAGCGGGCACGAGGACACGCGCCTGCCGCGCCAGCCGTTGGCGTACGCCAACCCGTACGTCAACAGCAGCGCACATCGGCGGCCCACCCCGGTGTCCCACGACCTGTGTGATCGGCCCACCTGCCGCCAGGACTCGGAGGGCGCCGGCTTTCACGGAGCCCAGACGACGATGGCGACATTCGCCAGGATCCACAGCGCGGCGACGGCAAGCATCGAACCGTTGACCAGCCGGGACCGTCGCCGCGCCACGGCGGCGACCTCTTCGGCGCTCCTGCCTTCAGGGCGCGGACAGTCCCGCCATCGGCCTGTCCCCACCCAGACCGCCGCGAGGCCCAAGCCGATCCAGACTGTCCAGTTTCCCAACTCAACACTGAGTTGGTACGCCTCCACTTGCGGGCTCCTCTCGTCGGCGCGGTGGGGGAGCCTAGCGCGGCGACGGAACAACACATCGCCGTGGGCCCTGTGGCCATCTTCTGGCCAGGAGCCCATCCGCACCGCGGCGGTGAGATCAAGGCCGTTCGCGAAGAAGCCCGGGTGGGGCAGGTCGGTGGCCCGGTGCCGCCGGTCGATCACCGTGTTGCAGGCCTCGCGGGCCTCGTCGTACGCCGCGTTCTCGGCGGTGATGACCGGCCCGCGCAACGCCGTTCGAGCCCCCTGCCCCCTGCCACGTCGTGAAGTCCATGGTGCAGATCCCGACTACGTACCGGACGCACCGCCCGACTGGGCATGAGCGGTCGTCAGCGGGTCGCCCTGACACCGGCGGACCGCTCTGGGCAGGGTCCTCTCAACAACCGGGCAGGCAGGGGCAGGTGAGGTCCTCCGCCGGTTCCACAAACCCCTTGCTCCCGTGTCGGAGGCAGGCACTAGAGTTCGATGTGTTGCGTGATGTTCACAGCAACCGTACAAAGAGCGGGGCCGGCCTCCGGATATCCGGGGCAGCGAGGCCACGCCATTCCCTGGGGGGAATCCAGCAGTGAGAACACGCTCTTTGGTGTCGGCGGCCGTGTCCGCCGCACTGGGCGCCGCACTCCTCGCCGCGCCCGCGCTGGCGTACGCGGCGGACGGCGACACGCCCGGGCAGGACCCGGCGGCCACCGCGACCACAAACCCGACGGCCGATTCGACGCCGGCGGACACGCCCACCAGCTCCCCGTCCGACACTCCTTCGGACACCCCGACCCCGTCCAACCCGCCCATCGGCGAACCGTCGGACACTCCGGCCCCCGCCGATCCGACCCCGTCCGACCCGCCCTCCGGCGACCCGACGCCCGACCCGAGCGGCAGCGCGCCCGCCGACGGCACCAGCGCCCCGGTGTTCGGCAGCGTCGGCTCCGACCCTTCCGACGCCGGCTTCCTGACGGTCGCCGTCTCCTCCGACTCGGCGATCACCAAGGTGTCCGCCGACCTCACCGAGCTGCACGGCGCGAACCCGGCGACCGTCGCAGTCACCGGCTTCACGCTCGTCTCCGGCACGCCGCAGGACGGTGTCTGGCGCTCGCCGCGCATGTCGCAACTGCCTTCGTACGGCAGCTACCACGTGACGGTCAGCGCCCAGGACAGCGACGGTGACAGCACATCGGCGGCGGACGCCACCACCGTGGACGTCGAGCCGAAGCCGGTCTTCGCCGACCGCAGCATCAGCCCCGCCGTGCTGGACGTTGAGCACACGCACGTCATGCTCAGCGGCCGCATCTCGCTCTTCGACCCGATCACCGGCGACACCTCGCCGCTGGCCGGCAAGGCGCTGAGTGTGACGGCCGAGAACGCCTACAGCACCGTCACCGCCGCCGACGGCAGCTACGCGATCGACGTGGCGCCGCGGCTGAACGGCGAGAACGCCACGTCCGTGCCGGTCTCGCTCTCCTTCTGGATCGCCAACCCCGACGGCACGAGCACCTATGTGCTCGTCGACAGCAAGAACCTGCCGGTCGTGGTCAGCCCGAGCCGGATTCGGCTGGACCACTCCAGCGTGCAGATCAAGTTCGGCGCCAAGGCGTCCTCGTCCGGTGTCGTGGAGTACCTGTACGACGGCACCTGGCGCCCGGCCAAGGGCGTCGCGCTCGACATGGGCTACTACGCCACGGCGACCAGCGGTGCCGGCGGCCGCTTCACGCTCACCGACCCGTACATGCCGTACGACGACAGCACGTACACGGTGGAGACGAGCCGGGACAGCTACCTGGCCGACCCGTATCTGACCGCCTCGCACACGCAGTTCAAGGTCGACGTCATCAACCGGACGAACATCTGCTTCTGTTCGAGCTGGATCGACGAGTACTCCGACCTGCACATCCAGGGCAGCATGAACGGCAGCAACGGAAAGGTGCCGCCGAACCGGAAGCTGTATCTCCAGCAGTCGGCCGACGGCAAGACCGGCTGGAAGTCGCTCGGCTGGTTCAACACGAAGTCCGACGGCACCTTCGACCTCGCCGGGTACGTGTCGGTGCCGAAGGGCTACTGGCGGCTGTACTCGGCGGGGTCGTCGGACTACCAGTCCGGCTACTCCAACTCCGTGCACTTCAACCGCACCGCCACCAGGATCACCGGCTTCAACGCCGGTCCCGAGCCGGTGCGCAAGGGCCACACCGTGACCGCCACCGGCACCTTGCAGCGGCTGAGCGGCACGAAATGGGTGGCGTTCGGCAAGCAGCGTGTCTACATCCTCTTCCAGGCCAAGGGCAAGAAGTCCTGGACGCAGTTGGGCTCCGTCAAGAGCGACTCGCACGGCCACTTCACCGCCCGCTTCACCGCGAAGCAGGACGGCACCTGGGTCGGGGTCTACCTCGCGTCCGGCTCCTACGTGGACGCCGAGAGCTACCACGACTACGTGGACGTGCGCTGAGCGGCCTTTTCCGACGACCACCGCGAAGGGCGCACCGGCAACCTCCGGTGCGCCCTTCGCCATTGCGGCCCTCGGCCACGCGCCACGAGGAGCTCCGCCTTCATCCGGTCCGCATCCGGGTGAACGGAGTGCGCGACGCCCAGCCGAAGAGCCCGGAGGTGTCGGTGTTGCGCCCTGCGGTGGAGCCGATGCCCACGCGGACATCCAAGGTCACACCCGGCCGGAAGGTGCTGCCGGCGGCATCAGCGACCCAGTCACGCGCGCCTGACGGCAAGCGGCTTGTCCGGCACCAGGGCACGGGATGGTCCTGCGCCGGGAAAGGGACGGGGCCCGGTGCCGATCCCGCGCAGGTTGCGGCAGGACCAGGTCCGCCGTCCCTCGCGCACGAAGGACGGCGGACCACATGTGGCGCTGTGTACGGCTAGTTGGTGAAGTACAGGTACTTCCAGGAGCCGTACGTCGTCGTGTTCACGGTGTCGCCGGACGCGCCGTCGATGTACGAGGACCGCATCCGCGCCTTGACGCCGGAGTTGCCGGGGGCCGGGATGCGGACGACGGACTTGCCGTCCTTGCCCAGGCTGAAGTAATCGGAACCGCCCGACTGCCACTTGCCGTTGACGTAGACCTGCAGTTCGAGGCGCTGCTTGCGACCCGGGTAGTAGGTCATGGTCGTGGTGAACTGGGGCCCGACGTTCTTGTGGAACCAGTAGTAAAGGGTCGTGCCGATCTTCGCCGTCTTGTACTGCCGGGAGACCGCGAGGGAGTCGGCCACGTGCGCGTACGCCGTGGACCTCACCGTCTTGGCCGCGGTGCGGGTGTCGCCTTTGAAGACGGCGGTGACGTCCGTGTCCCGGACCATGTTGATGGTCACGGAGAGGTTGCCGCCCGAGTCGACGGTCCCGCTCTTCACCAGCTTGTTGGGCTTGTCGGCGCCGTAGGGGTTGGCCCAGATCTCGACCGTGCGGTTCTTGTACGTCGAGCCGAGGTGCGCGGTGAAGGTGACGGCCTTGTTGTAGTCGTACACCTTGCCGTTGTTGTTCAGGGTTACGCTCGGCGTCGCGAAGGAGACCTTGACCTGAGCGGTGGCGGTGGCCGCCGCGTGGGTGCCGTCGCCCGCGTAGGAGACCTTGTAGGTGGCGGTGCCGCCGGCGTGCGGGGTGTCGGTGAAGGAGTACGAGCCGTCGGCCTGCACGGTGACAGCCGGCAGCGCCGTGCCCTTGGGGTTCTCCGCGTCGGTGCGGACGACTGTCAGCCTGGTGTCGGCGGGCAGCTGCGTCGATGTCGACAGCGTGCCGGAGACGGTGAGCTGCTTGCCGCCGGTCGCGGTGGACGGGGCGTGCACCGTCAGGGTGGGCTGCTCCAGCGTCGGGTTGCCGAGCGGGGTGACGACCCAGCCGCTGTTGGTGCCGACGAGGGCGAACAGCTCGGTGGAGTCCGGGGACCAGGCCAGCGGGGTCTTCGCCCCGTTGGAGCCGGTGTTGTAGGTACGGATCGGCACGGTGTCATCCGGCCGGTACACCGACACCGTGCCGCCGTTCGCCTGCGCGACCAGCCCGTTCGCGGCGATGTCGGCGTCGGTCCCGGCCGGATAGGCGCCGTCGGCCGTGAACGTGCCGTTCGCGTACGCCTGCCGCTCGGTGCCGTTGACCAGCACGTGGGTGCCGCCGGGCACCAGGTCGATGTCCCGGATGCCGCTGTTGAGCGAGTAGTTGCCCTGGTGGAACGCGACCTGCTGCGGCGCGCCGGAGGAGACGTCGAGGACGGCCATCGAGTCGGTGGACAGGCCGGTCTCACCGACGGCGAGGACGCCGGGCTGGCCGGGGTCCGTGTCGAGCAGCGCCTGACCCCAGAGCTTGTTGGTGTACTGGTCCGTCGTCACCGTGCCGGCGCCGGCCGGGTCGACCGAACCGAGGTTGCCGTCCCACTGGTCGCCGTAGGTGAACCACACCTTGCCGGCGGACACGGCCACATGGGTCGGACCGGTGGTGGTGGGCACGGTGTAGCGGGTCTTGACGTTCAGGGTGGCCGCGTCCAGCGCCACGATCTGGTGGTTGCCCGAGGCGGCCGCGTACAGCGTGCTGCCGTCGTCGGACAGGGCGAGGTCGGTGACGTCGGTGATGCCGTCCGCCTCGCCGACCTGGTTGCCGTTGTAGTCGGCGGCGTAGACCTTGCCGGTCTCGGCGTCACCGACGAAGACCCGGCCGATCGCGCCGTCGACGACGAAGCCGCCGACCGCGTACACGGAGGCGGGAGCCGCCGAGGCCGTACCGGCCGCCACGACGCTCAGCGCTGCCGAGCTGAAGAGAACCGCAAGCGCCGTCGCGGTTGAGATGCTGCGCCTACGCATAGTTGTGTAACCCCCACGAGGAGTCCCGGCCTGAGGCCGGGAGCCGATGGCGTCGCGCATCGCCCAAACGTGACCGAAACTGTGCGGTGGTGATCGGGGCGCGGTTGCCAGCGGCAGCGTATGTCATGGGTGTGACAGTCGATGCGCGAGATTGGTTGTGCGGTAGGGACAGCAACATTCGTTGACGGGCGACAACTCGGCTCACCACGACGCCCGGTGGGTGTGATGACCACCGGGTGACCCTCCACCAGGGCTTCACAGGCGGCTCCCGAACGGCAGTTGGCCGAACGAGCCCGGGTGCAGGCCCGCGCCCACCGGATGACGGCCCTGCTCCTTGCCGCAACCGCCATCGGCCTGTTGATCGCGGGCGCGACAGTCGGTCATGCCCCGACGGCGTATCCCGTACCGGCACTCATCGCCGTCCTCGCAGTGCACTGGCTGATGCCGCTGTGGGTGACCGGCCTGACGGCTGAGGACGAACCAGCCGAAGACGACGCCCCCGCGACCAACCCCGATCGCCCCGAGGAGGCGGTGTCGGTCAAGGGCCGCGTCCGCCGGGGAGGTCTTGCTCGTCGACTGACGCGGTCCGACGGTCCTTCCGTCAGTGGGGCTCGAGTTCGTCGACGCCCAGGCCGCGGTCGGCGCCGTGGGGGACGACGTACTGGCCCGGCTCCAGGTCGAGGCGTTTGCCGTCGAGGTGGACCTCGGTCTTGTCCGGTTCGAAGGAGACCAGGTCGGTGATCCGGTCGACCTGCCGGTAGGCGTCGGGGTACGCCCGGGCGGCGCGGTGGGCGTCGCCGATGTCGTAGTAGTCGCACAGGCCCTTGTAGGGGCAGAAGGTCTGGCCTTCCACGGGGCGTAGCCGGGTCTCGTCGATGTCGGCGCGGGGGACGTACCAGCGTGGGGCGAATCCGGACTCGTAGAGGACGACGGGGTGCTCGGAGCGGGCGATGACGGTGTCGTCCAGGCGGACTTCGAGGCTGCGGGAGGTCTCGCGGATGTCGATGCGGTGGTAGGGGTCCGCGGCGTGGCCGAGGATACGTTCGTCCTCTTCGTAGAACGCGTCCATCGCGCGCCAGGCGAAGGCGATACGGCCCTGGAGTTCGGCGGCGTGCCCGGGCAGAGCAGTGAACTCCCAGGCGGCGCGTTCGGTGGTGCGGTCGCCCGCGCGCGCCGCGTACCAGGCGGTGTCGCCGAGGTCCTTGTGGTGGGTGACCTTCCCGGACGCGACCAGGGCCTGTTCGTCGACGTCCTCGCGGGGGAAGTAGGCGACGGGGTAGCGGCCCGGTTCGTGCAGCAGGAGGACGTGCTCGCTGTCCGCGATCCAGGTGGCGTTGAACCTCACGCGCATACGGCGGCGCAGCGGCTCGGCGAACAGGAGGCGTTCGGGCAGGGGCTCAGGGGTGAGGAAGTGTCCGATCGCGCCGGCGGAGAGGGGGCCTTGCTGCCAGGACAGTCCCATGGCGGTTCCTTCCGGGGGCGGGACGGTGGGTGTCGTCGGGGGTCAGGGGAGGACGCGGGCGAGGAAGCCGCGGATGTGCTCGGTGATGGTGTCGAGGTGGCTCTCCAGGGCGAAGTGCCCGGAGTCCAGCAGATGGATCTCGGCATCGGGCAGGTCCTGGGCGAACGCCGTGGCGCCGTCGGGGCGGAAGATCTCGTCGTTTGCGCCCCAGACCGCCAGCAGCGGGACCCGGGAGTCACGGAAGTACTGGTGGACCTGCGGGTAGAGGTCCACGTTGGTGGGATAGTCGCGGAAGAGCCCGAGCTGGATCTCGTCGTTGCCGGGGCGGTCCAGCAGTGCCTGGTCGTGGACCCAGTTGTCGGGGCTGACCAGGCTCGGGTCGGCGACGCCGTTCAGGTACTGCCAGCGGGTGGTCTCGGGGGTCAGGGCGCCCCGCATGGCGGCCTCGTTGTCCGGTGCGGGGTCCTCGGCGTAGGCGAAGACGCCGTCCCAGAAGGGCTTCACGAAGCCCTCCTCGTAGGCGTTGCCGTTCTGGGTGATGATCGCCGTGACGCGGTCCGGGTCCTGGAGGGCGAGCCGCCAGCCGATGGGGGCGCCGTAGTCCTGCACGTACAGCGCGAACCGGTCGATGCCCAGGTGGTGGAGCAGGCCCGCGGTGACCTCGGTGAGGGCCTCGAAGGTGTACGGGAAGTCCTGCGGGGCGGGCATCGCGGACTGGCCGAAGCCGATGTGGTCCGGGGCGATCACGTGGTAGCGGTCGGCGAGCGCCGGGATCAGGTGGCGGAACATGTGCGAGCTGGTCGGGAAGCCGTGGAGGAGTACGACGGCGGGTGCCGCAGGGTCGCCGGCCTCCCGGTAGAAGACGTCGAGACCGTTGACGGGGGCGGTGCGGTGGTGGACTTCGGGGGCCATATCCCTAACCTCTCTGGATGCCTTTACTGGTTATTCATCCAGTCGAGCACGCCTCACCTAACCTGTCAAGGTTGTTTTTAAGGTTAGATCGAGGGGTGCCACCCCCACCCCAGCCTCCGCCCGTGGATGGTCGGCAGCCAGCGCAGCCGCACAGTCCCCCGCGCGGCCGGGTAACCTGTCTAGGAGGCTTATGCGGTTAGGAGGCGTGGTGACGGGCGACCGGGAACAGGAGCGGGCGCGGCAGGACGTTCTGCTGGAGCTCCTCAACAGCACGCCGGTGGTCGACGGTGTGGTGCAGGACCAGCTGGCAGATCCGGCAGTGGCCAGGTCCTGGCAGCAGGCCCACGGCGGCAGCGGTACGGCCGAGGAGCGCCGGCATCTTCTTCAGGCGCGTGACGCCCTGCAGGACGTGGTGCGCGGCGCCCGGCCCGCAGCGTCGCTGGCCCCGCTCCTGAAGGACGTCACGTCCCGTCCGCACCTCCTGGCCGCAGGGGTGTCGTGGGAGCTGGACGCCCCTGCGGAGCGCCGGATGGCGGTGGAGGCGGTCATGGCGTGGAGCGGGCTCCAGGAGGCGATGCCCGGCCGGCTGCGAGCGTGCGCCAACCCGGAGTGCCGGCTGTTCCTCATCGACCGCAGCAAGACCAACAAGGGCCGCTGGTGCTCGATGGCCGTCTGCGGCAACCGTATGAAGGCAAGGCGCCACTACCAGCGAACCCGCGACACCGCAGGCGAGCGACACCTTCGGGAATGACCTCCGGCGGGTACTCTGTGCGATCGTCCGGGTGCGGCGCGACACGATCCGTCGCCTTGCGTCGTGCGCGGTCAGCGGGTTCCCTCAGGAAAGTGGGGGCTCGGCGCAGGAGGTCCGCGATGGCGACGCTGTTGTCCGTCAACGTGGGGATGCCCAAGGACGTCCCCTGGCAGGGCAGGACCGTTCGCACCGGGGCCTGGAAGTCCCCTGTGCACGGCTCGCGGATGGTGCGGCGGCTGAATGTCGAGGGTGACGGGCAAGGCGATCTGGCCGGGCACGGCGGTGAGATTCGTGCCGTTCTCGTCTACCAGTTGCAGTCCTATCAGTACTGGCAGAAGCAACTCGGCCGGGACGACCTGGCGTTCGGCGCCTTCGGGGAGAACTTCACCGTCGACGGCCTGCCCGACGACGAGGTGTGCATCGGTGATCGTTACCGCATCGGCGAGGCCGAGTTCGAGGTCACCCAGCCGCGCGTCACCTGTTATCGCGTCGGGATGCGCCTGGGCGAACCCACCATGGCCGCCCTGCTGGTCGCCCACCACCGTCCCGGCTTCTATCTGCGTGTTCTCAGCGAGGGGCGCGTCCAGGCCGGTGACGAGATCGCCCTGATCCGCAAGGGTCCCGAAGAACTCAGCGTCGCCGACACCGACGCGCTGCTCTACCTCCCCGACCGCGACCCCGCGAAGCTGCGCAAAGCGCTGAACATCCCCGCCCTCAGCCCCGGATGGCAGCAGTCCTTCCGCGAACTCGCCGCCACGCGGCAGCCCCAGCAGGAACCGGGCTGGCCTGGCGAACTCACCGCCTGCCGGCAGCCCAGGGAAGAACCGGGATGGCCGGGCTTCAAGACCATGCGCGTCGCCCGTATCGTCCCCGAGACCCCGGCCGTCTCGTCGGTCTATCTCGACACCACCGACGGCACACCCCTGCCCGAGGCCTGCGCCGGACAGTACCTCTCCCTCCGTCTCGCCGTCGGCGAAGCGGCCCCCGCCGTGCGCAGCTACTCCCTGTCCTCCACCCCCACCGCGGGCACCTATCGCATCAGCGTCAAGCACGAGCCCCACGGGAAGGTCAGCGGCTTCATCCACAGCACGCTGCGCCCCGGGGATCTCGTGGACGTCGCCAGCCCACGCGGGACGTTCGTGCTCGAAGGGGGCACCCGCCCGGTCGTCCTCGTCTCCGCGGGGATCGGCGCCACTCCCGTACTCGCCATGCTCCACCAGCTCGCCGCGGCACGGGACACACGCCCCCTCTGGTGGATCCACATCGCCCACGACCGCGCCCATCACGCCTTCGCGGACGAGGTCCGGGCGCTCCTGGCCCAACTCCCCCACGCCCACCGGCACATCTACTACACCGCGGAGGCCGCCCTCCGTCCCGGCGAGCCCGACGTCACCCAGGGCCGCCCGGCCCCTTCGTCACTCGCGGCCATGGGCATCCCCACCGACGCCGACGCCTACCTCTGTGGACCGACCGCCTTCATGGACGACTTCGGCGGTCATCTACGGGATCACGGTCTGCGCCCCGAACGGATCCACACGGAACGGTTCAGCGCGCTCCCCGCCATCAATCCCGGCGTGGCGCCCACTGCCGCGGTCCGGCCCCATCTGCCAGCCGGGCCGCCGGGCACCGGCCCTCTCGTCACCTTCGCCCGCAGCGGCGTCACCACCCCCTGGGCACCCGCTCACGGCTCGCTGCTCGATCTCGCCGAGGCCTGTGACATCCCGACCCGCTGGTCCTGCCGTACGGGCGTCTGCCACACCTGCATCACCCACCTTGTGTCGGGCGACATCACCTACACCACCCCGCCGCTCGAACTCCCGGAAGCCGGCACCGTCCTCGTCTGCTGCAGCGAGCCGACCACCGAAGTCGTGCTCGACCTCTAGGGCCTGTCGGCGAACTCCCGCCTGCCCCTCGACGCCATGCACGCATCTGACGCCGCAGGGCCGCCCTCCTGGCGGCGACGCGAGTTTGACGACAGGCCCCCGGCCCGATCAACCGCTGGCTCCCGTCGGCGCCCCACTCAGTGGGCGGCCGACTCCGGTCGGCGCCCGGTCGCAGGGACCGGCCGCGGCGCGGCCGCTCCGGAGACGGAGAAGTGGGGTGGCTGCCGGGGTGAGCGGTGAGTTGAAGCGGGGGCCATGTGCACCGCGGCGCTCGGTACCGGTCCCTCCCCTCGTGGGGACCGGTACCGAACGGCGCGGATCGGCGGGAGGCCGGATCCGTGACCGACGCGACAGCGGTGTCCGGGATGCGTCCCGGTCCCGGCTCCACGGATCGCCTCGGCTCCCGCGGCCAGACCGTCGCCTCCACCCCGTCACTGCGGCGGAAACGACCGAGAACGTGCGTCGTGAGATGACTCTCGAACGCCGGGCCACTGGCTTGTTCCTGACGATGCGCTTTGGTGCGCTCTGGGTCATGATCCTGCCAGTTGGCAGGTCCCCCCGAGGAGGCTTCGATGTCAAACCGGCGGCTTCATCGCAGGTCAGCCATATAAAGTGAGTTTTCCGGTCCGGATGTCCAACTGCGGGGGAAGTAAGGAGAGAAGGCCTTGAGCTCCGACTCAGGGGCACGCACAGCCTTCGCGGAACGTCTCGCGTTGTTGTACAAGGAGGCCGGCAACCCTCCTCTCAAGCGCGTGGCCGAAGCGGTCGACCGACTGCAGCGGGTCGACGAACGGGGGCGACCCGTACGTGTCTCGGCGCAGCGCATCAGCGACTGGCGGCGGGCCAAGAACGTGCCGGCCCAGTTCGCCGCGCTCGCCGCGGTGCTGCACATCCTGATACCCCAGGCGCGGCGCGCACGGCCCGCTGCGGTGTCCAAGGGCCTGTACGACGTGGCCCAGTGGCAGCGTCTGTGGGAGCGGGCGGTGGCCGATCCGGCGGGCGAACGGCCCGATACGGACGCCGAAGAGGAGGAACGGCCTCCGGTCGAGGCCCCGGACGTCACCGGAGTGTGCCCGTACCGAGGTCTGGCCGCGTACCGGCGGCAGGACGCCGGGTGGTTCTTCGGCCGGGAGCGGTGCACTCAGGCGCTCGTCGCCCAGCTCGGCGCGGCGGAGGAGTCCGGCGGGCTGGTCATGCTCGTGGGCGCCTCGGGAGCCGGAAAATCGTCCCTGCTGAACGCCGGTCTGGTGCCCGCGTTGCAGAACCGCGTGCTGAGCGACGAGGGCAGCCGGGCGCGGGAGGTCCTGCAGCTCGTACCGGGAAGCGACCCCCTCGGGGAACTGGTTCGGCAGATTCCGGGACTTGCGCCCGTGGTCGCCGCCGCGAAGGCGACCGTCGCGTCGTCCGTCGTCACACGGGACGCCGCCGCGCGGGATTCCACGCCGCGCGAAGCGCCACGAGAAGCGCTGCGAGAAGCACTACGAGAGACGCCGCGAGAGGGCGCGCGGGAAACGCCGGCGCGAGACGCGGCCTCCAGGGAACCCGTGGCCAGGGACCCCGCGGCCACGGGCCCCGCCCTCAAGGACGCCGGCGCTCCGCACTTCCCGCACGCCGTGCGGGAGGCCGTCGCGGCCTGGGCGGGGCGTGAGGCGTCCCCGTCCGCCCGCCCGGTGCTCATCGTGGACCAGTTCGAGGAGACGTTCACCCTCTGCGCCGACGAGGTGGACAGGGGCATCTTCATCCAGCTGCTCCATGCCGCCTGCTCACCGGCCGGGCCCGGCGAGCGGGCCCCGGTGCAGATACTCCTCGGCATCCGTGCCGACTTCTACGAGCAGTGCCTCAGCCACCCCGAACTGGCCGACGCTCTGCAGCACCGCCATATGCTGCTCGGCCCGCTGACCACCGCGGAGCTGCGCGATGCGGTGACGGGTCCGGCCAAGGCCGTGGGACTCGAACTGGAGCCGGGACTGGCCGAGCTGATCCTCCGTGAGGTGGGTGCGGACGGCCCGCGCGGCACCCACAACGCGGGGGTTCTGCCACTGCTGTCCCATGCTCTGCTCGCCACCTGGCAGCGCCGCAAGGGGGTACGGCTGACGCTGGCCGGTTACCGCGCGGCGGGCGGGATCCAGGGCGCGGTGGCGGCGACCGCCGAGCGGGCCTGGTCCAGTCTGGACCCGGCGGCGCGCACGGCCGCACGGCTGCTCCTGCTCAGGCTGGTGCGGCTCGGGGAGGACACCCAGGCCACCCGTCGCCGGGGCACCCGGCGCCAGTTGTCACAGGAGTCGACGGACCCCGGCAAGACGGAGGAGTCCCTCGAAGCGCTGGTGCAGGCCCGGCTGGTGACCCTCGACGCGGACACCGTGGAGATCACCCATGAGGCGCTGCTCCACGCCTGGCCCCGGCTGCGGGACTGGATCGACGAGGACCGGAACGGCAATCTGCTGCGGCAGCGGCTGGAGGAGGACGGCAGGGCCTGGGAGGTCTCGGACCGGGACAACTCGCTGCTCTACCGCGGCTCCCGGCTCGAACAGGCCCGCGGCTGGGCGGAGTCCGCCGGGGACACCTATCTGACCCGCAGCGCCGTGCAGTTCCTGGCCGCCTCGGTCAGGCTGCGTCGGCGTACGGTCCTGATCAGCCGTGCCGCCGTGGCCGCGCTGGTCGTGCTCGCGGTGCTCGCGGCCGGTTCCGCAGTGGTCGCGTGGCGGCAGCGGGACGACGCCGTGTTCGAACAGGTGCTCGCGGAGGCGGACCGGGTCCAGCACACGGATCCGTCGCTGGCCGCCCAGCTCGACCTGGTCGCACACGACCTGCGGCCGGACGACAAGGGCACGTACAGCAGACTGATCTCGATCGTGAACGCGCCCCTGGCCACTCCCCTACCCGGTCACCACGGCGCGGTGTACCTCACCTCGTTCAGCCCCGACGGCAAGCTCCTGGCCACGGCCAGCTACGACCGGACCGTCCGCCTGTGGAACGTGGCCGACCGCAGCCGCCCCGAGCCGCTGGGCAAGCCCCTCACGGGTCACACGAGCTGGGTGAGCAGTGCCGTCTTCAGCCCGGACGGGCACACCCTGGCCAGCGCCGGGGACGACGGAACGATCCGGCTGTGGGACGTGACCGATCCCGCCCGTCCCGCGTCGCTCGGCGACCCCCTGCCGGGCCATCAGGGCACGATCTATCTGATCGCCTTCAGTCCGGACGGGCACACGCTGGCCTCCGCCGGCGAGGACCGCAGCGTACGCCTGTGGAACGTGGCCGACCCGCGCAAACCGAAGCCGCTCGCCTCACTGGGCGGTCACACGGCCGCCGTGCGCTGCGTGGCGTTCAGCCCCGACGGGCGCACACTCGCGGCGGGGGGCGACGACGACACCATCCAGCTGTGGAACATGGCCGATCCACGCCGGCCCGGGCGGCTGCGGACGCTCACCGGCCACACGGACCTGGTGCACTCGGTGGCCTTCAGCCCCGACGGGCAGACGCTCGCCAGCGGCAGCGCCGACGACACCATCCGGCTGTGGAACGTCTCCGACCCCAAGCACGCGGAATCGATCGGCTCGCCGCTCACCGGCCACACGGGGGCCATCTGGTCCGTGGCCTTCAGCCCCGACGGGGGGCGGCTCGCCGCAGCGAGCGCGGACAGCACGGCGAGTCTGTGGAACGTCAGTGATCCGAACTGGCCCTCGCAGGTCGGGGAGCCGCTCGCGGGCGGCAGCGGCGAGATGTACGCCCTGGGGTTCAGTCCGGACGGCCGGACGCTCGCCACCGGCAGTGGTGACAGCAAGGTCCGTCTGTGGTCGACCCCGACCTCGGACATGGCCGGCCGCAACGGGGTGTTCCGCCCGGACGGCGAACTGCTCGCCACCGTCGCGAACGACGGCAGGATCCGGCTGTGGAACGTGGCGGTCCCCGGCCGCCCCCAGCTCATGAGCAAGCCCTTCATGCCCGCCGACGGCGGCCAGCGGTCGCTGGTGTTCTCCCCCGACGGCCGTACGCTCGTGGTGCTGACCGACAAGGAGTCGGTGTACCTGTGGAACGTCACCGATCCGACCCACCCGGTCGCCACCGGGCCGCGCCTGCCCCTGCGGACCCGGTTCATGGGGTCGTACGCACTGGCGTACAGCCCTGACGGACGGATCCTGGCCACCGCCTACGACCAACGCACCATCCAGCTGTGGGACGTCAGCGACCTCTCCCGCGCCGTCGCGCTCGGCAAGCCGCTCACCGGGCACCGGGGCTTCATCAACGCCCTCGCCTTCAGCCCGGACGGGCATACGCTCGCCAGCGGCAGCGCGGACAGCACCGTACGGCTGTGGGACGTGACCGACCCCGCTCACGTGGCACCGCTCGGCGGGCCGCTCACCGAGCACTCCGGGCCGATCAACGCGCTCGCCTACAGCCCCGACGGCCATACGCTCGCCAGCGGCAGCGACGACGACACCGTACGGCTCTGGAACGTCACCGACCCGCCCGCGGCGAGCGAGCTGGGTCCCCCGCTCACCGGCCACACCGAGGCGGTCACGTCGCTGACGTTCAGCAGGTCCGGCCAGACCCTGGCCAGCGGCGGCAACGACAACACCGTACGGCTCTGGGACGTCGACCGGCCGCAGTCGGCCACCCCCATCGGCCAGTCGATGAGTCCCAACGCCAAGACGGGCAACTTCCTGTCCTTCAGCCCCAACAGCCATGTGCTCGGGGTGTCGAGCGGCTCGGACACGATCCGTCTGTGGCGCCTGGACTCCGACGAGGCGATCCAGCACATCTGCTCGGTCACCCGAGGCGTGCTGACCCCGCAGCGGTGGCACGAGTATCTGCCCCGGCTCTCGTACAAACCGCCCTGCGGCGGGTGAGGGAGCCGGGCGGCCCACGGGCGGTTTCCACGTGATCCCGCTCACAACTCACCGCTACGGCCGAGCAGTCGGCTCCCGCCGCCCGAGCGGCGTTGTTACGCTGGAGCACAGCCCGATCGCTGGTGCATCCCCCGTCGCCAGCGGTCGGGCCTTTCCATGCCTGGGCGCGGGCGCTGCCATGTCCGGGTGCGGGCGCTTTCCGGGACGCGGTTCGGACGCGGTTCGGGACGTGGTTCCCGGCGACCGGCGCGCTCCACCGGCGGGTTCCTTGAGCAGTCGTACGCTGATCTCCGGCCGTCGGCCGGCCCCGCCCGCCGCCGCGCCAGGCCCCAGACCCCGGATCGGGGAGCACCCGTGCCCAAGCCGAACGAGGGGATCGCGGACGATCTCCGGCGCCGCCCGCGCATCGCGGTCGTTCGCGACAACGGGCGCCATCAGTGGGAGAAGAACCGTGCGCGCGAGCCCCTGGCCGAGCGCGCCCGGACCGGCGCCACGGAACACGACACCGGCCTGAGGCGCCAGGACCTCACGATCCGGGCCCGATACCGCGAGATCGAGGCGCCCCGGGAGCTGGCGGAGGCGTTCGGGGTGCCCGAGGGCACCGCGCTCGTCGAACGGACCTACCGGACGCGGTCTGTGGCGGGGTCCGCCCCGTTCGGCCTGGTGACGTCGTATCTGGTCCGCGAACTGGTCGCCGCGAACCCGGATCTCCTGGACGAGCGCAACGAGCCCTGGCCCGGCAGCACCCAGAACCAGCTGTTCACGGTGGGCATCGAGGTGGACCGCGTCGAGGAACGGATCACCGCGCGCCCGCCCACTCCGCAGGAGGCCGAGGAGCTGGAGCTGCCGCCGGGCACGCCGGTGATCCTCCTCCGGAAGACGTCGTACGACATCGACGGCCGCGTGGTGGACGTCTGTGATGTCACGCTGCCCGGCGACCGCACGGAGCTGGTCTTCACCACGCCCCTGGAGAGGTGGTGAGCCGGGTGGCCGGCTCATCGGTCGAAGGGCAGGTCCAGCATCCTGATGGCGTTGCCGCGCAGCAGCTTGTACGTCACGTCGTCGGGCAGTCCGGCCACATGCTCCGCCGCCACCTGCCGGGTGTGTGGCCAGGTCGAGTCGACGTGCGGGTAGTCGGTCTCGAAAGTCGCGTTGTCCACACCGACGGTCTCGATCGCCTCGATGCCGTGCCTGTCGCGGAAGAAACAGCAGAAGATCTGCCGGTAGTAGTACGACGACGGCGGCTCCGGGATCAGGTCCCTGACCCCACCCCAGGCCCGGTGCTCCTCCCACACGTCGTCGGCGCGCTCCAGGGCGTACGGGATCCAGCCCATCTGCCCCTCGCTGTAGGCGAGTTTGAGCCGGGGGAACTTCACGAGGACCCCGGAGAAGAGGAAGTCCATCATGGACGCCATCGCGTTGTTGAAGCTGAGCGACGCCTGGACGGCGGGCGGGGCGTCGGGGGACGCGGCGGGCATCTGCGACGACGACCCGATGTGCATGTTGACGACGGTCCCGGTCTCCTCGCAGGCCGCGAAGAACGGGTCCCAGTAGCCGGAGTGGATCGACGGAAGGCCCAGGTAGGTCGGGATCTCGCTGAAGGTCACGGCCCGGACGCCGCGTGCGGCGTTGCGCCGGATCTCCGCGACGGCCAGGTCGATGTCCCAGAGCGGTATCAGGCACAGCGGGACCAGCCGCCCTCCGCTGTCGCCGCACCACTCCTCGACCATCCAGTCGTTGTAGGCGCGGACACAGGCGAGCGCGACCTCCTTGTCGCCGGCCTCCGCGAAGGTCTGTCCGCAAAAGCGCGGGAAGGTCGGGAAGCAGAGCGATGCCTCGACATGGTTGAGGTCCATGTCCTCCAGCCGGGCCTTGGGGTCCCAGCAGCCGCGCCGCATCTGCTCACGGGTGATGCCGTCGAGGGTCATCTCGTCCCGGGAGAAGCCGACGGCCGCGATGATCCGCTTGTACGGGAACAGCTCGCCCTCGTACTGCCACCAGTCGGTGATCTGGCCTTCCGGGTCGGTGGTGAACCGGTACTTGCCGCCGACGTACCGGAGGTCACCGATGCCGGCGGTGAGGGGCTTCGGCCCCCGGTCCCGGTACTTGGCCGGGAGCCAGGTCTCGAAGAGATGCGCGGGCTCGATCACATGGTCGTCCACGCTGATGACCTTGGGCAGGTCCCTTGTGCTGCCTTCCGTTCCCACTGCCTCTCCCCCTCAGAATCTGACGGAGCGTCAGATTCAAGGTAGACGGCACCTACGGTGGCGGCAAGGGGCGGGGGCACGGGCGGGCCCGGTCACTTCTCCCCGGAGTCCGTCTCGGGGCGGGTCCGGCCGGCCTCCGGGAGTTCGCCCAGTTGCGACCGGGCGTGCAGGATGTCGCCGATGAACAGGTCGTAGACGAGCACCCCGGTCACTCCGCCGACGAGGGGTCCGACGAGGGGGACCCAGAAGTAGTCGCTGAACGACCCCGCGAGGGTGCCGGGCAAAGCGAGGTCCCTCCAGCCCGCGAGCCAGGTGAACAGACGGGGGCCGAAATCCCGGGCCGGGTTGACGGCGTAGCCGGCGTTCGCACCGTAGGACATGCCGATGGCGGCGACCGCGAAGCCGATCACCAGGGGGCCGAGATTGGCCTGCACCGCCGTGTTGCGCCGGTCGACGACCGCCACGATGAACATGACGAGAAAGGCCGTACCGACGATCTGGTCCACGAGCGGGCCCCAGATTCCGCCCTGGTAGTAGGCCGCGGGAAACGTGCCGAAGATGGAGAAGGTGGCGAGGGTGTGCCCATTGGTCTTCGGGCCCGTCATGGTGCGGTCGAAGGTGTTGATCGCGTCGTGGTAGACGGCGTACACCAGCGCGGCCCCGACGAACGCGCCGGCCAGCTGCGACGCCATGTACGGCACCACCTTGAGCCAGGAGAACCCGCGGCGCACCGCGAAGGCCAGCGTCACCGCCGGGTTGAGGTGCGCGCCGCTGACGCCGCCGGCGACGTACACCCCGAAGGTCACGGCGAGCGCCCAGCCCCAGGAGATGAGGAGCCAGTCGCCGGCGCCCAGGAAAAAGGTGGTGGGCCCCGCCGTACGGCCCGAACCCGGCAGCGCGGCGACCGCCATGGCCACCACACCGCACCCGAACGAGACAAGGACACATGTCCCCAGGAATTCCGCGAGGCATTCACCGAAAAGGCCCCCTCGGCTCCTGAGCCGTGAGGGTTTTACCAGGGGCGGAATTTCCACGGCCATGACGAGCCCCCTCAGGGAACGGTCCGGCCCGTGGAGCCGATGCCACCCATCCGGGCCTGCGTATTCGGATGTGACGACCTCCGCATTCCTCGCACGGAACACAGCACGACACAGAGCGGGAACACCACGAGTATGACCCAGAAGACGCACGGATCGCTGCCTTTTCCAGCACGATTACCCGTTCGGATGACACCGGATCGCGAGGGCTGCCGCCGCCTTTTCACGAAAGGCGGCGAAGCCTTTCGGAGCGCCCCTCCCCGAAAGCCTCCCCACGGCAGGTCGCACGGGGAGATCCTGCTCGGAAGCCCTCCCGCCCCTGTGGAACCGGCCTGTTCATAAGGCAGTCTTTCTCCTCGTGGCAGGCGTTCCGCAACAGAACGGGTCGAGCGACGCGGTCGCGCACATGGTGGTGTGCGGGGACGACGGACTCGCGCACCGGCTGGCCGCCGAGTTGCGCGGGGTGTACGACGAGCAGGTGATCCTCGTCGTGCCACCCGCCACACGGGTCGCCCGGCAGCCGGTGGTGGGCCGTGCCCGCGCCTCCGCGCTGCTCGACCGGGTCTCCGCCGCCGTGACGCGTGCGGCGGGCAACGGCAACGGCGACGGCACGGGCGGTCGCGCCGCCGGCGCCGGCGCCGGGGGCGTCCGTACCTCCCAGCCGCCCGGCGCCGTACGCCTGTTGGAGGCCTCGGAGGCCTCCGAGGCCGTGCTCGCCGAGGCCGGGGTGGAGCGGGCCACGGCCCTCGCGCTCGTCTATGACGACGACGAGACCAACATCCGTGCCGCGCTCACCGCCCGCCGTCTCAACCCGCGCCTCCGGCTCGTGCTGCGGCTCTACAACCGGCGGCTCGGGCAGCACATCGAGGCGCTCCTCGACCAGGCGGCGACGCTGGCCTCCGGCGGGACCGACGGGGAGGCCGAGCCGTTCGACGCGTCCACCACCGTCCTGTCCGACGCCGACACCGCGGCGCCCGCCCTGGCGGCGACGGCCGTGGCCGGCACCACCAAGGTGGTGCAGACCGACGGGCTGATGCTGCGGGCCGTGGAACGCCCGCCGCCGCGCCCCGGCGAGGTCGCCGATCCCGGACTGTGCACCCTGGCGCTGCTGTCGGCGACGGCGAGCGACCCTGCCGGCGCCGACGGCTCCGAGGGCAGCGGCGAGCAGGGGCCGCAACTCCTGCCCGACGAACGGGCGATCGCCGCGGCCACCGGACGCGGCACGGTCGTCCTGGAGACCGTCTCCTACGCGGGTCCCGCACTGCCCGCCGGACGCAGTGTCGTCCCCCTGGGCTCGCTGGTCTCACGACGGCTGCGCTGGTCGTTCGCGGGACTCGTCGGCTGTGTCGTGGCGCTGGCCATCGCGTCGATGGCGGTCACCGGGGAACGCCCGCTACGCGCCACGTACTTGACGCTGCTCGATCTGTTCGCGATCAACAATCCGGCCATCGGGGAACCCGCGGGACGTCAGATCCTGCAACTGCTGGCCGGTCTCGTGGGGCTGTTGCTGCTGCCCGTGCTGGTGGCGGCCGTCCTGGAGGCGCTCGGCACCTTCCGCAGCGGGACCGCGCTGCGCAGGCCACCGCGCGGACTGTCCGGCCATGTGGTGCTGCTCGGCGTCGGCAAGATCGGCACGCGGGTGCTCACCCGGCTGCGGGAGCTGAAGATCCCCGTGGTGTGCGTCGAGGGCGATCCGGAGGCTCGTGGCCTCGCCACGGCCCGGCGGCTGCGGGTGCCGGTCGTGCTCGGCGACGTGACACAGGAAGGCGTCCTGGAGGCCGCCAAGATTCACCGGGCGCATGCGCTGCTCGCGCTCACCAGCGCCGACACCACCAACCTGGAAGCCGTCCTCTACGCCCGCTCCGTGCGGCCCGACCTGCGGGTCGTCCTGCGTCTGTACGACGACGACTTCGCGACCGCCGTCTACCGCACCCTGCGCGCCGCCCACCCGCACGCCCTGACCCGCAGCCGCAGCGTGTCGCACCTGGCCGCGCCCGCGTTCGCGGGGGCCATGCTGGGGCGGCAGATCCTGGGGGCGATCCCCGTCGAGCGGCGGGTGCTGCTGTTCGCCGCCGTGGACGTGGCCGGGCATCCGCAGCTGGAGGGGCGGACGGTCGCGCAGGCCTTCCGGGCGGGGGCCTGGCGCGTGCTCGCCCTGGACACCGCGACACCCGGCGAACGGGCCCTGGCGCCGGACCCCGAGACCGGCGGTCCGGGCCGCCCCTCCGGGCTGGTCTGGGACCTGCCGCCCACCTATGTCCTGCGGCCGGAGGACCGGGTGGTCCTGGCCGCTACGCGCCGCGGCCTGGCGGAGCTCCTAGGACGCAGGCGGCGCGAGGGGGCGGGGGCTTAGGCGAGGCGGGGCCCGGGCGGGGCCGGGACTTAGGCGGGGCCGGGGCCCGGGCGGGGCCGGGGGTCAGGCGGGGCCGGGGCTTAGGCGAGGCGGGGCTTAGGCGAGGCGGGGCCCGGGCGGGGCCGGGACTTAGGCGGGGCCGGGGCCCGGGCGGGGCCGGGGGTCAGGCGGGGCCGGGGCTTAGGCGAGGCGGGGCTTAGGCGAGGCGGGGCCCGGGCGGGGCCGGGGCTTAGGCGGGGCCGGGGCCCGGGCGGGGCCGGGGGTCAGGCGGGGCCGGGGCTTAGGC